>CALELW010000033.1 GCA_937902905.1 uncultured Clostridium sp.
TTTTTCTCAATGTTCTTTTGCGTGTTCTCCATCCTATCGTCTCCCTCCACTGGCAGACAGGAGAAGTATCATCATGACTAGCATTATATAACACATGTGTGTTTATGTCAAGTGTAAAAAACCTGCGTCATAAAACTTATGACGCAGGGAGAAATTATTTTTAATAAATTACATCTAATTTATCAACTGATTCAACTCTCTTACCTTATTCTGCAAATCTTGTTTCAATCTTGATTCATATTCTCTAACAAGTCCTTTAATTGATTCATATGCGCGATCAATTACCTTTTCATCAAATCCCCATTTAAGTGCAGACCGCAAATCACTTTCCATTTCGTCACGCGCCTGATATGCACCCATATAACAATATTTATAAACTTCTTTAAGTTTTCCTCGACGTCCCGTTTCATATGTTTCCATTTCATCTATGTCTACATAATCAACATAGGAATTAAGACCATATAAACTCGGGTCATCTAATTCTGCAATAATAGGACCGGACGCATACAACAAATACTCACCAATTCCATCTAACCAAGCTGATTTTCTATTAGGTCTTGTATCAATTGTTGCTAAAGAGTTTGGAATTTTAATGCTGTCGTCGAACAATTGTATGTTTTCCAATATTTTGTCCAATACTTTTTGTGCCTTTTGATTTGCATTAAAATAAAAGTTTGAATCAATTTCCTTATAATCATAGTAAGGGCTTAATTTTTCACTTCGATAATCATTTATAACATTTTTTATTACCGCATCTCTCTTTGAATACCAACATCTATCAATTTCTGATTTAGCAGCACTTCTTGCCTTACTTTCACTGGAATAAATCCATCGTCCCTCTCCTGGAATAACAGCCTGAAGCCCAATATATGCTTTTTGAGGATCAAATGCAAATATCTTTTTATCCGGAACTTCTAATTTAAAACCATCAACTACTTTCTTTATATCATCTTCGATTTGTGTCTTAGTTTTTGATTTAACAGATTGTAAAGCAAGTATTTTTTCTGGGCATAATTCAATGATTTTATTTACCTCTCCCTCATCTTTTTCGTCTACAATGCCGCCTCCTTTAATCTCCATTGTGCCATCCAAATTTTCAGATAAATACTCACATCCAACGCATAAACCACATGCAATACATTTACCTGTTACTGTTAGTTTCTTTTTCATCTTAATCACCTTATCCTTTTCTTAAATTTGATTTAATGTTTTATTTACTTGATTGATAATTGTTCTCTGTCTGCTTTTGAATAATTTCTTTTATCCACACCATTTTTATCAATTATTTTTTCTGTATTATGTATACTTTTAACGAACATGACATTAAGTTTTGTTAAAACATCTGTCATCCTTGTTACTCTTTGTGTTATAGCATCATAGGCAAGCTCTATACTATTATTTTGGATTGCCAGCATTCTTGCTCGTTTAGCCTCAATATTAGCCATATCTAATTTCCTTTTTGAATCATCTACAATAGAAGACGAAACCGCACCAACAAAAGCACCAGCTCCCATAGCTGCTATACTTGACGCTCCTAAACTTAAATTCCGTATACTACCGCTTAG
Source organism: uncultured Clostridium sp. (assembly GCA_937902905.1). GTDB lineage: Bacteria > Bacillota > Clostridia > Lachnospirales > Lachnospiraceae > Eubacterium_F. Next base: position 1,566 of record CALELW010000033.1, read on the forward strand.
ACCACCTACACCTCCTACCAAACAGCCGGCAACAACATTTTTAGTAGGTCCCGGTGTTTTAATATCTTTTTGAACCATTTTAACATTTAACTCCATTTCACTCTGTTCAATAACAGAAAAATTCTTAAAAATTGCTGCCTCTTCTTTTTTCGAAAAATTAATTTTGATAATTTTTTTATATAAATCAACAAATTGCTGCATGGAAGAAAACAAAATTCCCCTTTTTCTATTTCCAAATCGTATAACTTCTTGATTCATACACTCCTTTGCCGCATTTCTTTCAGCCTGCGCTTTTGATAACTTATCCAAAGAACGAATCGTTTTGTCCACTGCCTGCTGCTCTAGCTTATCGCTTTTCATCATATCATGAATATACTTTCCGCCTATAATCGTTGCTTCTAATAACATATCACAATCCACCTCCTTTACAATTCTAAAACTGCATCATCATCAAAAAAGAACTCATCAAACTCTTGCAAATTTGCAAAAAGAACCTTGCAATTTATCACAGATGAAACTTCATTCAAACCTTCTGCAAACACTTCAAAGGAATTTTCAAATGCTCCTTTTTTCATCATCTTAAAACCTTTCGCTACTGAATTATCCCACTTTTCAAATTCCTCCCTAACCGTTTTGTCTAAATCTTCATAAGCCCTTTCCGTAACATTAATCGTCTGATTTAAAACTGATTTTGCTTTACTAATTCTTCTTGCCTGCATTCTTTCTGCTGCTGCAACCATTTGACAAACAGCTTTACCACAACCTATTGCCAATCCAATTAAAAAGCTGGAGCCAAAACTAACTGACATCTCGGCAAGAAATTTACCAACGGAAACAAGCATTTTACCACCTGATGTTTTTACTATCATTCCAACTGTTTCTTTTGCCATTGTTTTCATACTTTCTGTGGCAAGACTTTGAATTACATCGGATGCCAAATATATGGCAGCCGATGATATGTACGCTTTTCCTGCTGTTTTCGCCGTATCAACTGCAACATTTCCTAGTGCCTCTTTTATTTCTATATCACCTCCCATATATTGGCACAAATTTTCACCAAAGCTCATTCCTGCTGCAAACGGTGCTACTGATTTTACAGCACGAATTCCTGCACCATGATCAGCATTAATCTTACAAGATGTGCCATATATTTTTGAAACTAAAGGGGCATTCATTGTTTCATCCTTTGAAATATTCTGCCTGATTTTCACCTCCTTTTTCATTGCCTTTGTCAATCGTTCTGCCTGCTCCTTTGTTATATTCGATTGCTTAACGTGCAAATTGTTTTTCTCTAGATATTCCGACAGTTCAATATTGCCCTTATCTACGACAAACGTTTGACCAGCATATTTTTCACCTGATATCTTATATTTATTCGGTCCATGATAACCAGCCTTTGCCTGTTGAAATTGTTTAACACCATATGCGTTTGTTATTTCAAAATCCGCCACGCCATTATTTGATAACACACGTATAACATCATCTTTTCCATCTTTCAGAAATTCAATGTTTTTATCCGTTGCGTGCATGTATTCAAAAACAAACCCACTTGTATTTCCAGCTCCTCGATTTAAATTTAAATTTTTTAAATCATTCTCTATGCAAGCTAACTCTTTCTGATGTTCATGAATATTTTTAATATTTATTGGATTCATTGCATCAACTAAGTAGTATAACTTAATGTCTTGTTTTTTTCTTTCTTCATAAGCGTTAACTCCTTAAAATAATTAATATTGAGAATTCAGAGTGCAGGAAACCTCATTACTCCACGGACTAAATAATTTTTGTCCAGATGGTGTTAATTTGTAGGCGCGGACTTTAAAAAAAACTGTCATAGGATCACTTGCACTAACTTCATATGACAATGAATACGTTTGTTCATCCTCAATATACGGTGCATTTGTACTATCAACCTGTCTACAATAATACTCATAGCCATCTGCTCCTTCTACTTGTTGCCATTGTACCCTCGCTGTTACCCCATCACCTTCTTGATACGGATCCGTTGCATTGTAAAACTGTCCAATAACCGGAGTGCTTGGAGTTAAACTATCTATTTTGTTCTCTATCTTTTCCTTAAAACTTGCAGCCGGCTCATAATCCTCAATTTTATTTATTGTGTCAAGGGCATCCTCATACAATCCCATTTTGTATTGTTTTTTTGCTTTCTTATAAAGCGCCTTTTCTTTTAATATTTTTTGTATTTCTTTTACTTGAGTACTGTAGCCAATTTTTTTATATATTTTAAGTGCTGCAGAATACTTTTTGTTTCCGTAGAGTTCTTTTGCCTTTGCTGCAAGTGCAGCTGTTTTTCCTGCCTCATCTTTTATTTCCTTATAAATTTTATAAGCCATATTATACTCATTTCTTCTCAAATAAGAATCGGCCCATTTTTGTTTGCTGCTTCGAATATTATCTTTATCCTTTAACGATTCAAAGATAGCAATTGCATCTACATATTTCTCTGTTTCTAATAATTTATAGGCTTTTTTTCTTAATGTATCATTTACCTTTTCTTTTTCCCCCATTCCTTCATAAATCGATATTGCACCATCAAAATCTTCGTTTTTTATATCAGCCTCCGCCTGTTTAGACTTGGTATCATAAATCTTCTTTTTGTTGTTAATTTTTTGATAAATTTCCAGCGCATCATTATACGAATTCTTTTTGAAACAAATATCACCTATTTCTTCATAGGCTTTGCTCATTGAATCATCATACTCTATTTCAGACAATATTTTTCGTGCCTGCTGATATTTCCCATCCTGAACTAACTCTTTTGCTTTGGAGATTTTATAAGTGTTGGAATTAAAGTAAACAATAAGTACAATAATTCCAATAACAATGGCAGTAATTAGTGTAAGGCCGGAAATCATTTTGATTTTTTTCTTTCTAGCCTCCTTACGCAAAATTGAATTAATTTTTTCATCAATCTGCGCAATTTTATCGTTTGAATCCAAAAAGCCATCTAAACCAAGCAACAGTTCTTTGGCATTATTCAAACATGTAATATCACCTTGTTCCATCAAATCCATTGCATTCAGATAGTCAATATGTTTTGCGCAATTTTTCATGTAGTCAGCTGAGTCTTTATAATCATGTATTTCCTGTAGCCGCTCAAGGATAACCTCATAGTCATGAAGCACATATGCACCATTAAATGCCTCAACTAATTTGTTATAATTTCTTTCCGTAATTTTTGCAATTTTTTCTTCGCACTTCCTAATTTGTTCTCCGGAATCTTCATATGCTTCAATACTTTCAAACTTCTTTTTTGCCGTCTGACATTCTTCCGCTGTATCTGCTTGTCCCAAAATCAGGATTGCCTCTTCATAAACAGGTTTGCTTTTTATGTTATAAACCAATTGCTCAATTTTATTTCTTTCCTCTTCGTCTGCATACTGAATATACTTTTTATAATTTTTATTATCCTCAAAACTTTCTTCCAGCATTGAAAACTGTTCCAGCCTTTGAACACGAAGTTCAACCATCAATTTACCTAAATAAGCATTGGCACACTTCGGATTCATATCCAAAATCCGCTCTGCATACCGGTCAGCTTTTTCCCAATTTCCATCTTCCAAAAACATAAACATACGAGTAAGTAATGGTTGTACATCATTCTCAACTCTATTTCCGATATTTTTTTCAGATTTTTCTTTCTTTTCTCCACCTGTCAGTTTCTTAATTCCGCGAATCAAATCCTGCATAAAACCGAGTTTTGACATATCCTGCGCCTGCAAATGTGAAAATTCTTCCGGCAAATCATACGGGTCCATATCACGGTATGCCGGTATCAATATCTTTTTCTTTCCATTACGAATCAGGGCAAGGAAACGGCTCCATTCGTTCTTTACCCATACGGCATTAAAATATTCTTCTTTTGTTCCTAAAACAACCATTACTTTTGCACTGTTTAACGCTGCAAATATGTATGGTTCATACGCTGTTCCCAGTTTATCCTCCAAGGTAATCCTAGAGAAAAAAACCTTAAATCCCTCCTGCGTCAGCTGATGATATAAGTCGTTTGCAAGAACTGAATCCTGTGTCCGGCGTCCATTGGCATCCGTTTCTTTATAACAAATGAAAACATCAAACGGTTCTTCCTTCTGGGAAATTGCAAGAATCCCCTTTTGGATTTCATTAATTGTCCCTGCTTCTTCCTCATATACCTTTTTCTGTTCCGCCGTTGCATACTGTAACGCCGACTTATAATCCGCATCATCATAAATGGATGTATACTGTGCGCGATTTACCGTTGGTACTCGTTTGTGACTGCGTGGGTCTTCCACGTATTCAATTCCATAGCGGCAAAGGACAAGTGACCAATAACTTTCCGCATCCGTCCTGTCCTCATTTAATATCTGCTCATAAATCCCCATTGCCTTATCGAACTCATTGGCACGACGATAGTGATTTGCCCTGTCATACAGGTTCATCCTATATTCATCATCCATCTTTGGCAAGGTTTGCAATGTACCGCAACTGTCGCAGGTTGCTACGGTATCTCCTGATTTAAATTCCAGTGTTCCTCCACACATTTTGCATTTGAAAACCATATTTTTATGCCTCCACAAAATCAATTCTTATTTCATAAGTTTACATTTTCGATTGCGTTCCTCAAGCAAATCTACTAACTCTTTTGCAAGTGAAGCTGTCTTTTCATTATTCATTTCAACAGCAGCCGAATACTCTTCAAATGCAAGGCGAATCTGCGTCTCCAATTCCGATAACTGAGCATTGCTCATTAAATTACTGTAACGAACTGCCTCATAAACTTCCTTACTGATTTTCTTTGTATTGTCATCTTTTGATTTACGAACAACACCCTCTGCATCCGCAGTCAACTGTCTGATAAAATAAGTGTTTTCCTTGATTTTTTGTTCCGTATCACTCACCGCATCTCCTACCGTCTGTGCGGACACCACAGAGATTACCGAAAAACCAAGCGTAAGTACACAAACAATAATCGTTACCCATACCGGTATCATTGGGACAAACATACAGATCGTAGCTGCTGCTATTGTTACTATAAGCGCACGATAACTCGTTGTAATCAAAGGAATTCGCAAAAAAATCTGTTCCAATTTTGTATATTTTCCGGCTGCAAGAACACATAAAAACTGACCGGCTAACGCAAGCCAGACAACGCCATATCCAATCCGAAAGTTTTGATTCAATTTTTCCCCGCTAAGCCACGGCTGTGGAACCAAAAAAATCACAACATGATACATAACAATTAACGTCAGCCATACAATGGCATATTTCTTTACATACTTATCCATACATTTCTCCTCCAAAATTATAATTTGTGACCACATTCCATGCAGAACTTAGCATTTGGCACAAGAACTGCCCCACATTCACTGCAAACCGGTGGATTAACCGTTGTTTTCTGTTCATTCATATTTACAGGATTCATCACATGATTTACACTGTCCCCTACAACACTGCCCACGGCACCGCCAACACCTGCCATAGTGCCAAGACCAACACCAAGATTTGTAAGTTCTCCGACTGCCTCGTTTCTTGCGACTGCTTCTGCCACGTCAAAACTGCGCTCTTCTCGATAACTGTAACCTTCCTGTGCACGCTTGGTTGCCAACGCCTTTGATTCTAATATTGTTTTTTGTGCGTCCGTCTCAGCCTGAATCAAATCGGTCTGCTGACGAAGTTTTGCTTCGGCTATATCCGCATACTGACGAAAATGCAGTTCTTTAAATCGCTCAAACTGCCTGTCTCCATCCGGCTTGACAATGGTATTTACAAAAAAACGTTCTAATAATACTCCATACTCAGCAAAATCCGGAACTAACAACTTATGTAATTCCTCTGAAAACATCGTAAGATTTTCATCAATCTCAAATATATTGATTGCACGCTCTTTAATAATCTGTGCAATATATGTTTTTACTTTTGTCATCAAAAAAGCCCGGAATACAGAAGTTAATTTTTCCTGTGTCAACATTTTCTCGGTACCGACTAATTTGAGTAACAGCCGTTTGCTATCCTCTGCCTTAAGTGACATCTCACCGGAAGCACCGATTGAAATTGGAAATCCATAAGTCGGTTCAATATACTGAACTTTCGTATCCGTTCCCCATTTAATAGACATCTGTTCTGTTTTATTAATAAAATATACTTCACAGTGAAAAGGTGTCTTATCACCGGTCGTACGATTTAAATATTTACCAAGTGCCGGTATATTCTGTGTCTCTAATGTATACCTTCCCGGACCAAATAAGTCCAATGCCTGACCGTTCATCATAAAGATTGCTTCCTGCGATTCATGAACAATCAACTGCGTAAGACTATTAAAATCTTCACTTGGATGTTTCCACACAAATGTTTTGTTATCCCCTTCATATTTTATGATTTCTGCTATTGCCATCGCCGTCTTCCTCCTCATCTGTCATCTTCCTCATCTCTCACCTCAGCGATTAATTTCCGTATGTACCGCTCGCTGTAATCATACTCTTTTGCCAATTCAGACACTGTCTTTTTTCCTTCAAATTTACGAAGCATTTGCACGACATATTCTTTTGAATAAATCCGTTTTGGAAAATCAACCTTCAGACCACGATAACGATTGTATACTTTCCTCATATTGCTCTCGCCAATCAAATCCGAAAACTCCATATAAATTTCCGCATACTTCGCCTCTTTTTCAAATGAATCCGCACTCATCTTTTATCCTCCTTTATTTACTAATTCTAACACAATCACTTTCACATTACTTGTGTTGTTATCCACGGTCATTATCCCCTTGAATTTCCTTTTTAGCCTAAGACAATGTTATTATAACCGGACAAAAGAAAAATCAATTTCCGTTTTTTATCTGTTAAATATGTTCTTTTAGCATCAAAAAAAGAGCCCTAATCAAGCTGATTAACAGGCTCCTTTAAAACATATTTATCCTAATCCATTTTCATTAATACCAGTTGTTCTGCCAGTTCTTCGTACAAATAACAGTCATCTTCCTGAAAGCCAAGTAACAATAACGAATCGAGCTCATATTTTTCTGAGATAACAGCCATATTACAGGCGGTAAGAATCTGGTCGGCAAGAATGACAAATTGTTCTTTTGCCTCCTTTGCCTCATACTTTTTTCCGCAAGCACTGATTTCTTCCAAATAACGAAATACGGCAACATACTGTATAAGAGGAAGCAAATCTGCACGCTCAACTTGAACCATGCGTCTTTTGTGCTCCCGTTTATTTTTTTCAATCTGTGACAACTGCTTTGCCGCTTCCGGATTTTTTTCCATTGAATCCAAAAGTTCGTAACGCTTTCTTGTTAGCTCCATATCCCTTTCTTTCTGCTTTGCTATGTTTAACAAATCCGACAAATGCTTTTGTGTCATTCCATGTAAAAGGGTATCAGGCAAAAGGGAAATACGTGTGTCCGGAAAAATTTCCGTGAGAACACGAACATTATTATCTTCTTCAAAATAGACGAAAGAAACCATATCTAAAATTTCTTTTCGCCTCTCATCCGATAGTGACTTTTCTTTATACAAATATTGTCGAATCTGTTCCCCTTCAGATAATTTGTGGCGGTTTCTTTTCTTTTTCTTCCAAGTTTCAAAATCGGTGGAAGCGAGCGTATTTTCAAGCAGTATTTTCCATTCTTTCCGCATGTAGGAAACAACCAGTTTTTTCAATTTGAGCATATAATTCAATGCTGTTTTCCCATATCCCTTGAAAACACCGGCAATCGAATCAAGCCAGCCCATAAACTCATCTTT
>CALELW010000034.1 GCA_937902905.1 uncultured Clostridium sp.
ACGTCCGGTACGGCGGGAGGAATCAAAACAACGACGATGGCAGTGCTTGTTTTAACGGTTGTTTCTATTATTAAGGGCCGCCGTGATACAGAAATGTTTGGACGGAGAGTCAGTGATCTGACGGTGCGCCGTGCGCTGTCGATTTTTGCTGTGAGTTTTGGTGTGATGTTAGGAGTTACAGTCATTTTAGCGGCAGTCCAGCCGGGAAATTTTATTGACTGTCTGTATGAAATTGTTTCTGCCATTGCGACCGTTGGATTAAGCAGAGATTTTACCCCGCATTTGACTACGGTGTCGCGGCTAATCATTATAGTAACCATGTATATTGGACGAATCGGTCCGATTTCGCTTGCCCTGTTTTTTAATTCCAAGCGCTTTGTGAATGTAAAAACATACCCGAAAGAGCGGGTTTCTGTTGGATAGGAGGAATACGATGAAACGAAAAGAATTTGTTGTATTTGGAGTTGGTGATTTTGGTATGTATGTTGCCAAGACACTTGCCAATTCCGGTGCTACCGTAATGGTAGTGGATAAAGATGAGGAGCGGTTAGAGCAGATTGCTTCGGAAGTGACGCATACGATTTGCGCGGATGCAACGAACCCAGAGGCAGTCAAACAGTTAGGAATTGGAAACTATGACGGTGCGATTGTCGGCGTCGGACGGAGTTTGGAGACCAGTGCTCTGATTACGATGCAGTTAAAAGAGTTGAATGTGCCATTTATCATGGCAAAGGCGTCCACCGATATGGAAGGAAGAATTTTGAGCCGTATCGGGGCAGATAAAGTAATTTTTCCTGACCGTGCAATGGGAATCCGTGTCGGCAACGACATTATGAATGGAAATTATTTCGAGGCAATTGAACTCTCAGATGAATATAGTATTGTGGATATGGCAGTGCCGTCAAACTGGGCGGGGAAAACATTGGAGCAGTTAAATATCCGTTCACGATATGGAATCAGCATTATCGGTATCCGCGGACTGGAAGAGACCAATGTGAATCCACCCGCATCGTATGCACTGCATCCACAGGATGTTTTAATTGTTTTGGGCCATAATACAGAGATACAGAAGTTACGGGAGATGAAAGAATGATTGAGTCAGCAGCAAATGCAAAATTTAAGCGCATCCAGAAACTCATGAAACAGGCAAGGGCAAGAAAAAAAGAAGGCGTCTTTGTCGTAGAAGGATGGAAAATGGTGCGTGAGGCTTTGCAGAGAAATTTGGTGCAGGAATTGTACTGTGATGAAAAAGAAGAACAAGTATTAGCCAAAGAACTGGCAAAACTGCAAAAACGTCCGGCGATTGAGGTGCTTAAGACGACGTTATTTAAGCAGATGTCAGACACCGTAAATCCACAGGGGATTTTGGCGGTTGTCACAATGCCGTCCTATGACAGGGAGCAAATGATTTCCTCGGATGAATGTAAGCTTCTCTGCCTCGAAAACATACAGGACCCCGGCAATCTGGGAACAATGTTTCGGACAGCAGAGGGAGCCGGTATGTCGGGCGTTGTATTGTCATCCGGCTGTGTGGATTTGTTTAATCCGAAAGTTGTGCGCTCGACGATGGGAGCAATGTTTCGTGTTCCGTTTTATATCTGCGAGTCAATGAGCGAGGAGATGAAACAGCTGCAAAAACAGTCATTTCACTTTTATGCCGCCCATCTGCAAGGTAAGAAAAACTTCCGCGAGGAAACGTATGACGGACGCATCGGCATCTTAATCGGCAATGAGGCAAATGGACTGAGTGATGAAGTCACCGCCCTCGCCGATAAAAAAGTAATCATTCCGATGGAGGGCGAACTGGAGTCGTTGAATGCAGCAGTGTCGGCTGCGTTGTTGATGTATGAGGTGCAGCGGAATAGGTAGCTATAGTTTCCGTAATTTAGTACAAAAAGATTGTGCCTCATGGGCCACTTTCGCTCGTTGAGTTGCGTAGCGGTATGGACACTGAAATGGAAATAAATTTTGCTGTAATTAGGGTAAATAGAAAAAGAGAGCGCAAGATTCCCATTCGGGACCGCTCGCGCTTAGGTGAACACACGTAACGGTGCATGAGGGCAGAATACGCCCTCTACGCACCGACGGTGTTCAAAGTCCCTCATGATGAATCTTCGCTCTCTTTTTCTGTTTAAAATTACAGCGAGAGTTATTTCGCTTCCTGTTGCTTATACTATTGGTGGCAGAGGTGTTTTGAAAGAATTATTTGGGGTTTCAGTAATTTAAGAAGAAAAGATTTGTGTAAAGAGGTAGTTGCCAACTTATTTAGGATTCCAGTAATTTATCCGAAAAGATTTGTATGGCGTGGGTACAAATGCGCAAGTATGAGACATGCGTAGTTTGCATGTCGATACTTCTGCGTATTTGTCTAGCGGGAGCGCCCACGTCATGCAAACTTTTCGAATAAATTACGGAAACCAAAAAAATTGCCATTCCTACGCCACAAACAAAATCTGTTAAAATTTTGACAAAATCCTAATTTTTTAGTATGATAAGGAGAAATGGTGAATAAAATGAAAGGGAGGATTCGAGACGATGTTGACGATTTTTTGGCTTGTACTGGTAGCGGTTATGTTAATCATTGAGATTTTTACCCTTGGTCTTACGACGATTTGGTTTAGTCTTGGCGGTGTGGCAGCGGCGATTGCAGCAGGACTTAACAGCCCTTTGTGGTTACAGATTGTTTTGTTTGCCGGCGTGTCGGTTGTGGTTATGGTTTTAGTTCGGCCGTTTGCTGTAAAGGTGCTTGACAAAAATCGTGCCAAGACCAATATCGATGAACTGCCGGGGCAGAAAGCGGAAGTCATCGAAACAATTGATAATGCAAAGGGAAGCGGCACGGTACGTCTTCGTGGTGTCGAATGGATGGCACGCAGTGTGGAAGACACGGTGATTGAAGAGGGAAAAGTAGTAACGGTTCAATCGGTTTCCGGTGTCAAGTTACTGGTAAAAGAGTGATAAAAACAGCGCAAAAGCGCGGAATGGAGGCATGTTATGGGAAGTGAAATGGAGATTAGTCTGGTACCAATTATTATTATTGCGATTGTAGCAATTATACTTTGCGTACTGGCATCTTGTATTAAGATTGTGCCACAGGCACATGCATTTATTGTTGAGAGACTGGGCGGCTATCAGTGTACGTGGTCGGTTGGACTGCATTTTAAGGTTCCGATTATTGACAAGGTAGCCAGAAAAGTTCTGTTAAAAGAGCAGGTGATGGATTTCCCGCCACAGCCGGTAATTACAAAGGATAATGTAACGATGCAGATTGACACCGTTGTATTTTTCCAGATTACGGACCCGAAACTTTTTACTTACGGGGTGGAAAATCCGATTATGGCAATTGAAAATCTGACGGCGACGACACTTAGAAATATCATTGGTGATTTGGAATTAGACCAGACACTTACGTCACGTGAGACAATCAATACGCATATGCGTTCCAATCTGGATATTGCAACTGACCCGTGGGGAATCAAAGTAAACCGTGTGGAATTGAAAAACATCATTCCTCCGAGAGAAATTCAGGATTCCATGGAGAAGCAGATGAAGGCGGAGCGTGAGAGACGTGAATCCATTCTTCGTGCGGAAGGTGAGAAAAAATCGACAGTCCTTGTAGCAGAAGGTAAAAAAGAGTCTGCGATTTTGGAAGCGGAAGCAGAAAAAGAAGCAGCAATTCTTCGTGCAGAAGCAAAGAAAGAAGCGATGATTCGCGAGGCAGAAGGTAAGGCTCAGGCGATTGCAGAAGTCCAGAAGGCGACAGCAGAAGGTCTGAAATACTTAAATGAAGCTGCACCGACGGAATCGGTTCTGACCTTAAAGAGTTTGGAAGCATTTGAAAAGGCAAGTGACGGTCAGGCAACCAAAATTATTATTCCATCGGAAATTCAGGGAATTGCCGGACTGGCAAAATCCGTGATTGAAACATGTAAAGAAAAATAACACAGAGAAAAGAGTGAAAAAAATGAATTTACAAGGAAGAAACTTTTTGACACTAAAGGATTTTACACCGGAAGAGATTCGCTATTTTCTGGATACAGCAAAAGATTTGAAGGAAAAGAAGAAAAATCATGTTCCGATGAAAGAATTTGAGGGACGAAATATTGCCCTGATATTTGAAAAAACAAGTACGAGAACACGCTGCTCGTTTGAAGTCGCAGCACATGATTTGGGAATGGGCGTGACATACTTAGACCCAAGTGGTTCCCAGATTGGCAAGAAAGAAAGTATTGCCGATACGGCACGTGTGCTTGGCCGCATGTTTGACGGTATTGAGTACCGCGGCTTTGGACAGGAAATTGTTGAAGAACTGGCAGAGTATGCCGGGGTGCCGGTTTGGAACGGATTGACGAATGAATATCATCCGACCCAGATGCTTGCTGACCTTCTTACGATTGAGGAGCAGTTTGGACATTTGGAAGGAATTCGTCTGACTTATATGGGCGATGCCCGCTATAACATGGGAAATTCTCTGATGATTGCGTGCAGCAAGATGGGAATGCATTTTACTGCCTGCGCACCAAAGGAATATTTTCCAAATAAAGAACTGGTCGCTCAGTGTGAGGAATACGCAAAAGCGAGCGGCGGCAGCATAACTCTCACAGAAGATGTAAAAGAGGGAACAAAAGATGCAGATGTTCTTTATACTGATGTATGGGTTTCTATGGGCGAGCCGGATGAAGTCTGGAAAGAAAGAATTGAGGCATTAAGCCCTTATCAGATTAACAAAGCGGCAATGGATAATGCAAAAGACAATGCAGTATTTATGCATTGTCTGCCGGCATTCCATGATTTGAAAACTAAGATTGGAAAAGAAATCTATGAAAAATATGGATTGACAGAAATGGAAGTAACAGATGAAGTGTTTGAAAAATATGCCGACGTGGTATTCCGCGAAGCAGAAAACCGCATGCACACAATCAAGGCGGTTATGTATGTGACACTTCCAAGGTAAAGCAGCGAAAGGAGCCAATATGAGCAATAACTTAAACGCCGGATATCGAAGTGACTGGTTACATAAGATGGCATCGGTGTGTGAAGCGAGCAGCACCATTGACTCTACTCTTTATGAAAAATATGAAGTAAAGCGCGGACTCCGTGATTTGAATGGACGTGGTGTGCTGACCGGACTCACAGAGATTTCCGAGATTCAGTCAACAACCATTTCAGACGGAGTACAGGTTCCCTGCGATGGTAAATTATATTATCAGGGAATTGATATCGAAGATATCGTGGATGGCTTTTTGTCCGAAAAACGGTTTGGATACGAGGAGGTTGTATACCTTCTGATTTTTGGAAAACTGCCAAACGAATCCCAATTAGAAGAACTCAAAGACATGTTAGCCAATTACCGTCAGAGTCTGCCAACCAGCTTTGTGCGCGATATTATTATGAAAGCACCAAGTGTTGACCTTATGAATACGCTCGGACGAAGCGTTCTTACGTTATATTCTTATGACGACAGAGCAGACGATATTACTACGGAAAATGTGCTGCGCCAGTGTTTGCAGTTAGTTGCACTGTTTCCAATGTTTGCGGTATATGGTTATCAGGCGGCATGCTATTTCCATGAAGGAACGAGTTTCTTTCTGCATCCGCCAAAAGCGGAGTATTCGACAGCAGAAAATATTCTGCATATGCTTCGCCCGGACAGCAAATTTTCACCGTTAGAGGCAAAGATTTTAGACATTGCCCTCGTGCTTCATGCAGAGCATGGCGGCGGTAATAACTCGACATTTACGGACCATGTGGTAACTTCATCCGGAACCGATACTTATGCGGCAATTTCGGCAGCACTTGGTTCGCTGAAAGGACCAAGACATGGCGGAGCAAATAAAAAAGTATCGCAGATGTTTGACGATATGAAACAGAAAGTCAAAAACTGGGAAGATGAGGATGAAGTAGAATCGTATTTGATTGCCCTTCTGAATCAGCAGGCATTTGACCGTGCCGGGTTGATTTATGGCATGGGACACGCGGTGTACTCGATTTCTGACCCACGTGCGAGAACGTTCCGCAAGTTTGTCCAGAAACTTGCCGATGAAAAAGGGCTGCAGAAAGAATTTGCCCTTTACAATCTGGTTGAAAAACTGGCGCCAAAAGTCATTGCGAATGAGCGTCATATTTATAAAGGTGTTAGTGCCAATATCGATTTTTACAGCGGACTTGTATATAGCATGCTGGGGATTCCGCACGAGCTCTATACGCCGATTTTCGCGATTGGACGTATCGCCGGCTGGAGCGCACACCGTTTAGAGGAACTTGTAAATGCCGGAAAAATCATTCGTCCGGCTTATAAAGCGGTGGCAAAACACAAACCATATACACCGTTAAGTGAACGGGATTAGGAGGTTTTCCATGCAGGAAGAACAGATTTTGTGCGCGTGCAGTGCCTATGAGCAGAAATACTATTTAAATCCGCGTTATGCATCGCTTCCGTCTGCGATTCAGGATGAATTGCAGATTATGGCGGTGACGATGACCGAAGATGTCGGCGGTGTATTTACCATGGAATTTGATGAAGATGGTTCCCTTTATATGTCTACGACGGCGAAGGAAAATGATTTCTTCTATGATGAAATCGGAAGCTATTTGAAAATCAAACAATACCGTGTAAAATACGCAGAACTTTTAGAGAATTTAGAGACTTACTATAAAACATTTTTTATTGACGGAGTGAACGAATGAAACCATTTACTCTGAATGGGGGCTATTATGTTACTGGTGATTGATATCGGAAATACAAATTTGACATTTGGACTTTTTCAAGGAGATAAAATTCTGCATAAGTTCCGGCTGACAACCAGTCTGCCGAGAACTTCGGATGAGTTTGGTGTCCAGATTGTGGAGCAGTTATCCCACAAAGATGTGTCGGCAGACGACGTTGAGGATGTCATTATCTGCTCCGTTGTGCCAAAGATTATGTATTCTCTGACAAGTGGTGTAAAGAAATATCTCGACTGTGATCCGATGATTGTGGGAAATGGAACAAAATCGGGTATCCGCATTGCAACGACAAATCCGATGGAAATCGGAGCAGACCGTGTGGTAGATGCGGTCGGTGCTTACTTTTTGTATGGCGGGCCGGTGTTTGTCATTGATTACGGTACGGCTACGACATATGATTTGGTGACGGAAGATGGTGCGTTTGTCGCAGGTGTGACAGCACCCGGTATAAGAATCAGTGCGAAAGCACTTTGGAGCAATGCGGCAAAGCTTCCGGAAATTGAAATTATAAAACCGGAGTCGATTATGGCGAAAACCACGATTACAAGTATGCAGGCAGGTCTTGTGTACGGAACGATCGGACAGGCGGAATATATCATTGATAAATTCCGTGAGGAATCGGGTTACCAGAATATGAAAGTTGTGGCAACCGGCGGGCTCGGACGCATTATTTCAGAGGGCACCGATAAGATTGATATTTATGATTCAGAGCTGACCTTACAGGGCATGCGTCTGATTTATGAGAGGACGAAAAAGAGTGAAGATGGGAAGTAACAAACTGAAAATCGGCAATGTAAGCTTAGATGGCAATATTGTGTTAGCACCAATGGCAGGGGTTACGGACCTGCCATTTCGTCTGCTTTGCAAAGAGCAGGGGGCAGATTTAATCTGCACGGAAATGGTGAGTGCGAAAGGCATTTTTTACAATAATAAAAATACCGAGGATTTGCTTCGGATTGATGACAGGGAACGTCCGGTATCGCTGCAGTTATTTGGTTCAGACCCGGATATTATCAGTGAGATGGCAAAGAAAATCGAGCATCGGAATTTTGACATTTTAGATATCAATATGGGGTGTCCTGTGCCAAAGGTCGTAAATAATGGCGAGGGTTCCGCCCTTCTTAAAAATATTCCGCTTGCGGCAAAAATTATTGAGAAAACAGTAAAAGCGATTGACAAACCGGTGACGGTGAAGTTTCGCAAGGGATTTGGTGCGGACGAAGTGCAGGCAATCGAGATGGCGAAGGCGGCAGAAGCAGCAGGTGCGGCAGCCGTAGCGGTACATGGCAGAACAAGAGAGCAGTATTACAGCGGAAAGGCTGACTGGGAAATAATTGCCAAAGTGAAAGATACGGTGTCAATTCCGGTCATTGGAAATGGAGATATTTTTACGCCGGAGGATGCGAAGAATATGATGGAGCAGACGAACTGTGACGGCGTGATGATTGGCCGCGGCGCACAGGGAAATCCGTGGATTTTTTATCAGATTAAGACATATTTAGAAACCGGAATGGTACCGGAAAAACCGCCTTTTTCTGAAGTGTGCCGGATGATTCTGCGCCATGCGAAAATGCAGATTGAGTGGAAAGGCGAAAGACGCGGCATGCGGGAAATGCGGAGCCATGCGGCGTGGTACACCGCAGGTTACCCACATTCGGCTTCTCTGCGGCGCGCGATGAATACGGTGGAAACGTATGAGCAGTTAGAGGAACTATTTTCCATTTAACAGAAAAATCACAACTTTATGTCCGAATTATCAAAGTATGAACACAGGCTGTTCATACTTTTTCTTTAAATTAAAGGTAGAAAATGTAAAGAATACGATGATTCAGGAGGACAAAAGTTTGAAGAAATTTTTTGGAAAAATAGGACGGGGGATTAAAAAGCACAAAAAACTTACGATATTTTTGATTATCATAATTGTGCTTTTGATTACGGCGGCAATTCTTGTTCCGAAGTTTTTTGGAAAAAAGGAAAATGGAATGCAGACGGCAAAAGAGACGACAGTCAGTCTTTCCAAAATGGATTTGACAAGTTCTGTGAGTGCAACCGGAACGATTGAGAGTGCAAAGTCGAAAACTGTTTCTGCGGATGTCACAAATGTAAAAGTGAAAAGTGTGAAAGTGTCGGAAGGTGACACCGTAAAAAAGGGACAGACTTTAGTTACTTTTGATGAATCCGATTTGCAGGATGCTTTAACGGAAGCAGAAGATAATTTATCCGATGCCAAAACACAGGCAGCATCCGAATTATCTTCGGCACAGAGAAAACTTTCGGAAGCAAAAAGCACATATTCCACACAGAATAAAAAGACAAAAAGCACAGTAGCATCGGCAAAGAGTGCGTATGAGCAGGCAAAGAAAGAGAATAAGAATGCAAAATCCGCAGAGGAAAAGCAGAAAGCA
The DNA here is from genome assembly GCA_937902905.1 of uncultured Clostridium sp. GTDB lineage: Bacteria > Bacillota > Clostridia > Lachnospirales > Lachnospiraceae > Eubacterium_F. Next base: position 9,132 of record CALELW010000034.1, read on the forward strand.
AAAGAAACCTTAGACAAGGCAAAGACAACGTATGAGCAGGCGGTTTCTGAGAGAGAAAATACGAATAAGCAGAATCAGTCGAATATTGATTCGGCGAAAGAAGCTGTGACGAATGCAAAGACAAATAACAAAAAGACACTTAGAGAAGCGCAGAAATCCGTAACGGAGGCAAGTGAGACATTAGCAGCTTGTGCGGTAACAGCACCAATGAGCGGAACGGTGACGGCAGTTGGTGTTGAAGCCGGCGATTCTTATAGTGGCGGTGAGATGTTTGAAATCAGTGATTGTACGGATTTGCAGGTTTCAACAACGGTAAGCGAGTATGATATTACCAAGGTGAAAAAAGGGCAGAAAGTTGTTATTTTAACCGATGCTACGGATGAGGAAGAAATCGAAGGAAAGATTACTTATGTGGCACTTACCACGGGAAGCAGTTCCTTAAGTTCTTCGTCTACAGAGGCAGGTGGAAATGCCGGTAGTTCCAATGGAAGCAGCACCTCGTCTTCTTCGGATGGCTATGAAGTGCGGATTCAGATTTTGAAAGAAAACAAAAATCTGCGTGTCGGAATGACAGCAAAATGCAGCATCATTTTAGAGGAAGCAAGTGATGTATATGCTGTGCCATACGATGCGATTCACCAGAATACAAGCGGAGACAGTGTGATTTACGTGAAAGATTCTTCGACCAATACGAAGAAGGAAATTACGGTGACAAAAGGCATGGAAAGTGATTATTATGTCGAGGTGACAGGAGATGGATTGAGCGAAGGACTTATGGTGATTCTTCCTTCGGATACGACGAGCAGTAAATCGTCATCAGACTCGGATAAATCATCGAGTGGTCTGTCAGATATGATGGGCGGTATGTCCGGCGGCGGTGGCCGTGGAGGTGCTCCTGGCGGTAATGGCGGCGGCCCATCCGGTGGCGGGCCGGGAATGTAGGGGGTGGCTTATGATAGAACAGAAAACGGTGATTGATTTACACGATATTGTGAAGCGTTTTTACATCGGGCAGCCCAATGAACTCGAAATTCTGCATGGCATCAGTTTGCAGGTCAAAGAGAGCGAATTTGTCTCGATTGTCGGCGAGTCGGGTTCCGGTAAATCGACATTAATGAATATCATTGGCGCGCTTGACCGCCCGACATCCGGCGAATATATGTTAGATGGCGTTGATATCGGCAAGGCAAAGGATAAAAGGCTTTCCGAAATCCGAAATCAACAGATTGGCTTTGTATTTCAGACTTACAATCTGATCGCCCGCACAACGGCATTAGCCAATGTGGAACTGCCGATGCTTTATGCCGGGATGCCAAAGCGTGAGAGAACCAGCCGCGCGGAAGAACTGCTTCAGTTAGTAGGTATGGGCGACCGCATGACACATCATTCCGATGAACTTTCCGGTGGACAAAAACAGCGTGTGGCGATAGCCAGAGCAGTGGCAAACAACCCGTCCATCATTCTTGCGGATGAGCCGACCGGTGCATTGGACTCCAAAACCGGACGCAAGATTATGGATTTATTTCACACACTTCATCACGAACAGGGAAAAACTATTGTACTGATTACACACTCGCAGGAGTTAGCAGAAGAGACCGAGCGCATCATTACTTTAAAGGATGGTGTGATAACCGGGGAACGAAAAGGAGGGCTTGCATGTTAATTTGGGAAAATGTAAAGCTGGCCCTCAGCGGCCTGTTAGGAAATAAAATGCGCTCCCTGCTCACGATGCTTGGTATTATTATCGGAATCGGTTCGGTAATTGCAATTATGACGGTGAGCTCTTCGCTGACGACATCGATTACCGATGAATTTGCACAGATGGGAGCAAATAACATTACGGTCGGTCTGAAAAAGCAGTCCGATGAAGAGGAAACGAGAAGCAACGGAATGAAGTTTGGTGCATCCAACCGTCAGATTTCACTCGAAGAAGATGACCGCATTACCGATGATATGATTACCGCTTTGAAAAAGAAGTTTTCTACAAGTGTAGATTCCATTTCTCTCGAGGAATCCGTGGGAAGCGGAACGGTGAAATCAGGAGAAGATACGGCAAATGTTTCTTTATCGGGCATCAATACCGGATATTTTGATGCGAATGACATTACACTTTTAGCCGGACGCTACCTGACTGACAAAGATGTAAAGGGTAAGAAAAGTGTCATCATGGTATCCGACAAAGTGGTGGATGCAATATTTGATGGCGACACTTCAAAGGCGCTCAGCCAGAAAATTAACATTGACATCAATAACGTATATTATAGTTTTTATATTGTCGGTGTTTATGAATATGAGGAGGATGCCAATTCATTTTCCTCTGACTCCGATTCCGATGTGACAACAAGTGCCTATCTTCCGATTACGACAGGAAAGGAAAAAATGCACACAGACGAAGGCTATGAGAAGTTTACGGTTGTGACAAATTCTTCGGTGGCAAGTGTTACCGATTTTGCAGATGAACTGGAAACGTATATGAATAATGAGTATTATGCGTCGAATGAAGATTATCAAATCAGCACCTCGACGATGAGCAGTATGACAAGTTCCATGAACGACATGATTGATACCGTTTCCATTGCGATTGCGTTTATCGCCGGCATTTCCCTTTTAGTAGGCGGAATCGGCGTTATGAATATTATGCTTGTTTCAATTACCGAGCGTACCAGAGAAATCGGTACGCGCAAGGCGCTTGGCGCAAAGAACAGCTCCATCCGCCTGCAATTTATTATAGAAGCGGTTATCCTCTGCTTGCTGGGAGGCGTCTTTGGGATTATCTTAGGATTTATTCTCGGAGCCGTCGCCGCTTCCCTCCTAGGCTATGCGGCATCCGCTCCGGTGGCTGCCATCATTGGTTCCGTTGTATTTTCCATGATTATCGGCGTGTTCTTCGGTTACTATCCGGCGAACAAAGCGGCGAGACTCGACCCAATAGAAGCACTTCGGTATGAGTAGAAAATAGGAAATCATAAAAAAGAAAGTCATATTTACTTGTTCTTACAGGTAGATGTGGCTTTTTTTTTGAAGTAAAAACCGACCAAATGTGGTATTCTTTTATCTAATAGTTGTAGTACTTAATTTCAAGGCCTTGGAAGAAAGGAACATACCATGGACAAAAAACTTGTGTTACAAGCGAAAAAGCACAACAAAGAAGCCTTTGTGAAACTGGTGGAGAATTATCAGGTGAGTATGTATAAGACCGCAATTGCTATTTTGCAAAATGACGAGGATGCGGCAGATGCGATACAGGAAACGATTCTTATCTGCTGGGAAAAAATAGGTTCTTTGCGAAATGCTAAGTATTTTAAAACGTGGATGACGCGGATTTTAATTCACCGGTGTTATGCGATTTATAATGAAAATAAGCGGACGGTTACGGCAGACAATTTCCCGGATGTCATGGACTGCTCGGATAAATACGGAGAAATTGAATGGCAGGAAATGCTTGGTTTTCTAAATGAAAAGCAGCGGATCGTTGTGGAGCTTTATTACGGGCAGCAGTTTAAAGTTCGGGAAATTGCGGGAGCACTGCAAATTGGGCAAAGTGCGGTAAAAAGCAGGCTGCAGTCAGCGAGAAAGACTTTGGAGCAATTTTATGAGATTGGGAAAGAAGCATCACCTGACAGCGACGGACGCTTATGAATTGGAGGGATTTAGTATGGATAGATTTACAAAATGGCTTGGCAATATTCGGAGAACAGATGAGGTGCCGGATGCGGTAAAACAGACGGTTTGTGATACATTGCAGAATCTGCCGGATGCACCGGAGAAAAAAATTGAAAACCGTGCGTGGAAACATGTGGCGGTTGCCGCCTGTGCTGTTATTTTGATATGCGGCAGCGTGCTTGCGGTAAATCCGTCACTTGCGGCAAATCTTCCAATCATCCGAACCATTTTTCAAAAGGTAGAGAAGGGAGTTATTTACTCTGGTGAGTATAAGGATGCGAAAAAGATTACGCAGGAAAAGGAGAACCATTTAAGTGCACAAAGCCAAGGAATCAAACTGACGGCGTCGGAAGTTTACTGCGATGGATTTTCTGTGTATGTTACGATGAAAATGCAGGCAGAGCAGATGGATTTTTCAAAGGAAGGAAATCGAATCTGTGTGAAAGCACAGTATAGTTTTGAAAAACAGATGTCAAAAGAAGATTCTGATATTCTGATTGATGGAAAATGCGTTGATAAGCATACGTTTATCGGAATGATGAAATTTGATAAAGAGGATGTCATTAAGAAAGACGGAACCCTTCGGATTCGGATTTTGACGGTTTATCTGCAGGAGAAAGAGCAGTCCGTCTGCGGTTCGTGGAATTTTGAAGTCCCGTATACGGTTTATAAAAAAGGGAGTAGAGAGATTGCAGTCAATAAAAAGCTAAACAGTCATTTGGCAGTAAAAAGTGTGTTTGTTTCCCCTTACCAGATTGTTGTATTTACAAAGGAGAGCGGGGGCGTGCACAGCCAGATTGCACTGTTTGACCAGAACGGTGAGAAGATTTCTTTTGAAGAAATTGGTGAGAAAAAAGGTCCATGGGAGCAGAAAATTTATGCAAGGAGAGGGCGTGTGATAACGAAATTGTATGGTTATGTCACAACGGCAGATAACCTCAAATTGTATCGCGCAAAAACAAGGAAAGAAGCAAAAAAACTTTCCAAGTATCAGTTTTGTGTGGACATTTTGTAGGGGAAATTAAGAAGTAAACTTGATAGGAAGTGAGGAAGCGAATGAAGAAAATAGGTATAGCAGTCATAATACTGGCGGTAATAGGCGTGGCAGTTGCCGCGGGTGTTTTTATCACAAGACACCCAGAGACGACAAAAGTAGAACAGAAGCACGAAAAGATAAAAAAGGAAGGAAAAGCGTATGCCGGCAAATACCGGATGAACATATCGCTTGACACCAAGAATAAGGTTCTTTCCGGAACGGTCCGCGCAACACTAAAAAATGCGACCGATGATGATTTGAAGAGTATTTGCGTGCGCAATTGGGCAGCAGCTATTTTGCAGGAGAAAACGAACCAGGAAAAGAAAGCGTGCAAAACCGAGATAACCTCCGCAAGAATCGGAGGACATACTTTGCAGATTGATAAAAAAGAAGATGCATCAGTTCTTTATTTATCGGATAAGAACCGGGTTTTAGCACCGGCCCGCGAGTGGGTAACTGTTGAATTTTCATTCCGCACCGAGATTCCCAAACAGAAAAACCGGTTTGGCTATATCTCTTATGACGGGCATGAAATGTATCAGCTTTCGTTTTGTTTTCCAAGTATCTCCCGTTATCAAAAGGGGGCGTGGAACGAAAATCCTTATGTGGGTGACAACGATGAGACGTATGTGTATGAGGCAGCAGATTATGAAGTTACATTCCGGCATCCGAAAAAATACAAGATTGCAGCTACCGGCACGCAGCACTCTGCGCAGGATGGAACAACGATTACCGGCAAAAAGTTAAGAGAGTTTGCGGCGGTTTTGTCGGATGATTTTTGCCAGCTGGATGCGAAGACCGGCAGCACAACGATTTCAATTTTGGGACCAAATTACGAGAAAAATCAGAGCTATTACAAATATTCGATGCAGCTTGCGAAAGAGGCAGTCCGTATTTTTTCGGAAAAGATAGGTTCGTATCCATTTTCGCAGTTAAAAATCGTGCACTGCTTTATGAACAGCGCAATGGAATATCCGGGGCTTTGCATGATTGGCATGCCGGATGTGAAGGATTTTCGCAAAATTGACAAGGATTCCTACGGGGAACTGGAAGCGCATGTTCCGCATGAAATCGCCCATCAGTGGTTTTACGCTGCAATCGGTAATGACTCGTACAAAGAGCCGTGGCTTGACGAGGGTTTTTGCGAGTTCTGCGAAGACGTGTTATTTCCTTATTATGCAAATAAGAAGTTACAGAAAAAATTGTGGGGCGACAAGTACTCCACCCGTAAAGACATGGACCGCTGGTTCCAAAAAATCGTCATCCCCCAGTCCTCCCGCACCA
>CALELW010000035.1 GCA_937902905.1 uncultured Clostridium sp.
CCGGACAATTTAGGAAGTAAATCCGTTCCAATTTTCTGATAAAGCCCTGCTGCCTGTCCCTCTAAATAATCAAAGCTGCTTCCATCTGTAAGCTCCAGCATCCGGTCGCAGTGACTGCACATTTTCTCAAGCATTCTTCCACAAATCTGCCCATAAACCGGTATTTTCTGCAGCAGCATCATTCCCTGACTAATAATTAATGTAATGATATAAACACTAAATCCACCTAATATCAACAGCGTTAAAAAAACAACTAAAAAAATACTGACTTTCCGTCTCCATTTTAGCTTATTAACCAAAAATTGTATCATCGGCGATACCAATTTCGCAAAAAAATAGGCAAGTACAAAGGGGAGCGTCAGCGGAAGCAGAAAACGAAAAGAAAACCACAACAAAATCGTAAGACCAATTAAAATGAAATGTCTTGTTTTCATGCCGCACCTCCCGTAAATATAAAAAGCAGCAGACCATACGGCCTGCTACCTTAGTATCTTCGATTTTTAATTTTTTATCCCTGAAATTAATTGGCGCGGAATCGATATCCAACACCCCAAATGGTCTCAATGTACTCCGGATTGGATGTATCCTGCTCAATTTTTTCACGAATTTTTTTAATATGCACAGTAACGGTGGCAATATCACCGACCATGCCATTTTCCCCAATCGGACCTACATCCCAGATTTGCTGGAACAGTTCTTCTTTCGGGAATACATGATTTGGATTTTTCGCCAAAAAGTAAAGCAAATCAAATTCTTTGGAAGTTAAATTTTTCTCTTCGCCACGTACAAATACACGACGTGCAGTGCGGTCAATCTTTAGATCTCCAACCTCAATCGTCTCATTCTTTGCTGTCTTCTCAGATGATTTCTCCGTCAAGGACTCATAACGGTTTATATGCGCTTTCACACGTGCCACCAATTCACTCGGACTGAATGGTTTTGTCATATAATCATCTGCGCCAAGTCCCAATCCGTGGATTTTATCAATATCTTCTTTTTTTGCCGATACAACAATGACAGGTGCCAAATACTTTTCTCTGTATTTGCGGCAAATTTCAAATCCGTCCTGTCCCGGAAGCATTACATCAAGAATCAGCAAATCATACTCTCCGCTCATTGCTTTTGCTTCGCCCTCAATGCCGTCTGTCTCAATCGTAACTTCAAAATCACTAAGCTCCAAATAATCTTTTTCCAACTCAGCAATTGGTAATTCATCTTCAACAATAAGTATTTTCTTCATACTGGCCCTCCATTCTACTAATCCTATGCTATCATATTTTTTTCTTTTCGTCTACTTTCTTTGGCAAAGAAAAAGAAATTTTCGTCCCTTTCCCCTTTTCGCTTTCCGCATAAATCTGTCCGCCATGATCTTCAATTATCTTTTTTGCAATTGCAAGACCAAGTCCGGTTCCTCCGGTTTTTGAGTTTCTGGAACTGTCGGTTCGGTAAAAACGGTCAAAAATCAGCGGCAGTTCATCTTTCTCGATTCCTGAACCATTATCGGTAATCCGAACCCAGACCATTTTCCCGGCATCTTCAATATGAAGAAATATCATTCCCAAATCTTTATCAATGTATTTGTATGCATTTCCAATTACATTGTAAAAAACTCGTTTTATCTTTTCCTCATCAATGTAAAGGCACGTTCCCTTTTCCACATCATTTTGATACATAAAATCAATTTTTCTGGTTTCCAAGTCAAGCGACAAATTGCTCATACACCGGCTGATGTATTCATCAATTTCGACACCTCCTTTTTTATATTCAATTTCTTTATTATAAATTTGAGCAAACAACGACAATTCATTGACCAAATTTGCCATGTCATCTGCTTTATTTCTTATGGTGCTGATATACTTGTTCATGCGGTCAGGGGTTGCCGCCACTCCATCTAAAATCCCTTGGGCATACCCACGTATCGCCGTTAAGGGTGTTTTTAAATCATGTGTAATATTGCTTAACATTTCCCTCATGACAAGTTCAGATTCTTCTTTTTTTTCATCCAACTGCTTCTGTAATTCATCCACCTGTTTGGAAAAACGCTTCTTATGAATATTTATGGAAATAATATTCTGAAGCCCCAAAACAACAAGGCAAATGACAAAAATGTGAATTGCCATAGTTCTCCTCTTTATCACTTTTTATTCTTTATTTTACTGTCTGTTTCTATCATAACAGAATCTTCATTTAATGTAAATTTCCTCTTTGGA
>CALELW010000036.1 GCA_937902905.1 uncultured Clostridium sp.
GCGTATTTTGCATGCCCATACCCTTACGCGTTTGTTAAACGGGAGTGCCCACGAGGCGCAAACTTTTTCTACGGATTTACGGAAACAAAAAAGGAATTACAAACACTTGCCACAAACTATCAGTTGATTTACTCACCAAAATCCGCTATACTTAAACTTAAATGACATTAGGAAAGAGGTACCAGGATGGATAACGCAACCGAAGAAAGCATTATGGATATCATCGGAAAACTAAAGAAGATTGATTACATAAATCCGGAAGACATCCCTAATATTGATTTGTACATGGATCAGGTTACGACATTTATGGACGAACATCTTGCGGCGTGTAAGCGTCTGGATGACGATAAAATACTTACAAAAACCATGATTAACAACTACACAAAAAATGATTTTCTTCCGCCACCGGTCAAGAAAAAATATTCCAAAGAACATATGTATCTTCTGATTTTTATTTATTATTTTAAAAATGTATTATCAATCAATGATACGCAGAAAATCTTCCGTCCGCTGACGGATATGTTCTATGACAAAAAATCAAGGGATATTTCACTGGAAGAAATCTACCGTGTCATTTTTGAGATGGAGCGGATACAGACAGATAATCTTACCAAGGACATTTTGAGACGATTTAAGTATTCACAAAATCTGTTTCCTAATGTTAAGGATGAAGACGAAGCAGACTTTCTCTCCCGTTTCGCTTTTATCTGCCTGCTCAGTTTTGACGCTTACCTCAAAAAACAGCTGGTAGAGCGTTTAATTGACGAAACTCTTTCCGATGAATCGAAGCAGAAAAAAGACAAATAAATTACGGATAGAATTGAGGTTACTATGAACGAATTACTTGCAGGATTAAATGACAAACAAAAAGAAGCGGTTCTCCACTTTGAGGGGCCGCTCCTTATTTTAGCGGGTGCAGGCTCCGGAAAAACCCGTGTTCTCACCCACCGAATTGCATATTTAATTGAGGAACATCAAGTGCCGCCCTACCACATTCTTGCCCTTACCTTTACAAACAAGGCGGCAAACGAAATGCGTGAGCGCGTGGATAAAATTATTGAATATGGCGCCGGCAGTATCTGGGTAAGTACTTTCCACTCCACCTGTGTTCGTATTTTAAGACGATTTATCGACCATTTGGGTTACGATAACGCCTTTACGATATACGACAGCGACGACCAGAAATCGCTGATGAAAGATATTTGCAAACAGTTAAATATTGATACAAAAAAATATAAAGAACGCACTTTCTTAAATGCTATTTCCTCGGCAAAGGACGAGTTAAAAACGCCCGAACAGTACGCTGACGAAGTAGCAAAAGAATACAACAAAAAGATTTTCGGGCGGGTTTATAAAGAATACCAAAAGCGCTTAAAGCAAAATAACGCTTTGGATTTTGACGATTTAATTATGCTTACTGTGCAATTATTCCAGCAAAATCCGGAAATACTAAACCATTATCAGGAGCGTTTCCCATTTATTCTGGTGGATGAGTATCAGGATACAAACACCGCACAGTTTACTTTATTAAGTTTGCTGGCATCCCGCTATCAAAACCTTTGCGTGGTTGGTGACGATGACCAGTCGATTTACCGGTTCCGCGGTGCAAATATTCACAATATTTTGAACTTTGAAAAAATCTTTCCGGCAACGAAAGTTATACGATTGGAGCAGAACTACCGCTCTACTAAAAATATTCTTGCGGCTGCCAGCGGAGTAATTAAACATAACTCCATGCGTAAAGAAAAAACGCTTTGGACAACGGCCGAGGCCGGTGCTCCGATTTCCTATGGACGCTACGATAATGAATACGAAGAGGCTCAGGGCATTGCCGCTGACATTCACCGTCAGGTAAAGGATGGCATGTCCTACAGCGACTTTGCTATTTTATACCGCACCAATGCACAATCCCGTGTATTTGAGGAAAAACTTATTTACGAAGGAATTCCTTACCGGATTATCGGTGCTGTCAACTTTTATGCCAGAAAAGAAATTAAAGATATTCTCTGTTACCTGAAAACAATCAATAACAGTGCGGACGATATTGCAATTAAGCGAATCATCAATATTCCAAGACGAGGCATCGGTCAAACTACCATCGGACGTATTTCGGACTATGCTTTTTCGCAGGAAATGCCATTTTACGAGGCGCTCCGCCGCGTGGATGAAATTCCGGGATGCACCCGCGCCAGTGCAAAAATCCATTCGTTTGTCAGCCTGATTGAACATTTCCGCATGAAATTACGTGACGAAATGTATTCGCTTGAGGATATGACACAGGAGCTTTTGGATGTAACCGGTTATGTCCGTGAATTAGAGGCAGAAGACACCGACGAGGCAAATGGCCGCATCGAAAATATTGAATCTCTGATGAATAAGATTGTTCAATATGAGGAAGATAATAATGGCGGCTCGTTAAACGACTTATTGGAAGACATTGCTCTCGTGGCAGACATTGACACAGTTTCCGACGACGCTGAGCAGGTACTTTTGATGACACTCCACAGTGCCAAAGGACTGGAATTTCCAAATGTTTATATTTGCGGCATGGAAGAAACAATCTTCCCGGGGGCTTCCGCCGTATTTGGCGATGACCCATCCGAACTGGAAGAAGAACGCAGACTCTGCTACGTTGGAATTACCCGTGCCATGAAAAAGCTGACGCTTACCAGCGCAAACCAGCGCATGCGTAACGGTGAAATGAATTTTAACCGCCCGTCACGCTTTATTAACGAGATTCCGCGTCACTTAGTGAAACAGACATATGGTGCTGTCTTTAAACCGGAAGCGGAAAGTAAACCAACTGAGTTTTCAAGGACAAAAGCTTCTCTTTATACCAAGGACCGTAAAAATCCATTTGCCAATAACCCTTACATCCAAAAGGGAATGGGAAGTGCATCGTCTGCCGGTGCTCCGGATTATCAGGTTGGTGACCGGGTATCACACATGAAATTTGGGCAGGGTGTTGTCCGCTCTCTCACGAAACTGACAAACGACTATGAAGTTGTCATTGAATTTGATGGATTTGGACAGAGAAAGCTCCGCTCTTCGTTTGCCAAACTAACAAAATTATAATTTGATAAAAAAAGTATAGTATTCCATAACTATTCGTGTTACAATATGGTTAAAGAATCTTTTTGAGAAAGGATGGTTTTTATTATGTCAGGAAAATTTGAGGAAATGATAAACAACGCAAAAATTACTGAGTTGTTAAACAAGAAAAAAGCAGAGGAAGAAAATAAAAGTTTTGTTCTTTGGATTTTGGCTATTATCGGTGCAGTTGCTGCCGTAGCTGCTATTGCATTTGCTGTATATCGTTACATGAATCCAAAGTACGCTGATTTTGATGGTGACTTTGATTATGACGAGTTTGAAGATGATTTCGAGGATGACGACATTGATGACAATGACGTTTATGTAAAGAAGACAAACTAGTTTTTATTCTCCTTTCACCCCAAAAGAACCGCCTATACCGGACTTACCGGTGCAGGCGGTTCTTATTGTTTCTCTCTTTATTATTATCCCAATTCCGGAACTTTTTTTGAAATTGCAACCGCTAATGCGCCCGGTCCGATATGACATGAAACACTTAATGAAAGCGGGTCAACAAAATCCACCTGATGTCCCGGGAATTCTGTCTCTAATTCCTTACGAAACGCCTGTGCCTCGGTATCATCCGCCGTATAAGCAACATGCATATAAAAATTATCCCCATCCGGGTCATGGAAACGCTCTTCAAAGTCATGGCGTACTGCCTTAATCATTGTGCTTTTTGCTGCTTTCAAAGTTTTTACTTTTGCATAAGCATCTAACTTTTCTCCCTGAATCTGCAAAACCGGTTTGATTCTTAATACGGTTCCGATAGCCGCAGCCGCCGGTGTAATTCGTCCACCTTTTTTCAGATAAGAAAGCGTGTCCACCATAATATAAATACTGGACTCAAACTTCTCTCGAAGCAAAATTTCCTGAATCTGTTTGCCATCATAACCATTCTGTGCCAGTTCAATGGCATCCATTACGGAACGTCTCTGTGTAACCGAAATTCTCTGGTTATCTACAACAAAAACTTTATTTTCGTACTTTTCTTCATAAGAAAACATCAAAGCAGTTCCGCACGCACTGCTCAATCCACTCGACATTGGAATATAAACGATTTCATCATAACACTCCAACACACTGTCCCACAATTTCATTAAAGTATCCGGTGCCGGCTGTGATGTCATAACATCTGCGCCCTGTGCCAGATATCCATAAAATTCATCCTGACTCATGCTGATATCTTCATAAAATGTATCACCATTTACAAAAAAAGGCATTGGCACAACGTGAATGCCAAGCTTCTTTGCTTCTGACTGAGTAATCCCACTATTACTATCTGTAATTACCGCTACTTTTTTCATCTATGCAATCCCCTTTCAAAAGATACAATACGTCATATCATTTTACTATTAAACTTCATTTTTGTCAAACAACTGGTATTTCTTTACAATTCTTTCAATCCTCCTAAGAAGCGGCTTATATAGGCAGAACAAAAATCCGGCAGTCGCCGCTCCAAACAACAGGTTAAAAGGAAGTCCTGACAAATACACAAAGCAAACCATGGATACAGAAAGCTGCCGTGAAGTAAAAAAGATGGTATTTAAATCAACAATGGCTCCGTAGATAATAACGACAGCTAAAAAGCCATAGAGCGCTACAAGCCACCGCTTGCTCTCTCGTCCGTAGAAAAATACGCCGGCAAAAAATCCTACCAGACCAAGCGCCACCATCTGAAACGGGGTCCACGAGCCCTGACCAAAATAAAAATTAGAAACAAAAGCACTTAATGCTCCTGTCACAAATCCTACTTCGCCTCCAAAGCTCACACCCGCCAAAATTACGACAGCCGCAATTGGCTTTATCTGCGGCAGAAAGAAAAATGCAATTCTTCCGGCAATCGCAAGCGCGCAAAGCGACGCAATCATCGTAAGCAGCATAACACCCGGCCGTTCTTTTTCAAAGTGAGCAAAAAAGCCAAATAGAGCAATCAGTAAGACCGCCATGCTCACAAGATAATAATTTTCTCCCTTTAACACAAAGATTTCGTAAAAAAGCAATACAAAGGCAAGTATGCCAAGGATACTATTGCGAATTTTTTCTTTTTGCATATTTCTTCACATCCTCAATGGTTATTATGTGTGGACTTACCCGTCTGGTCACCCGGTTCATCCCTGTCGTGTAAAACTGGTTTTCTTCCATAAATTCTCTCACCCGGCACTGCACAATGATTTCGCCTTGATACAAAAGTGAAATTTCGTCAGCATACTTGGCTATAAATTCCATATCATGCGACACCATAACAATGGATTTTTCCTTTTTTGTCCACTCCTTTAAAACCTCACCAAATATCTTTTTTGATTTTGCATCCATTCCTTTGGTCGGCTCATCCAAAAAATAATAATCTGCCTCTTTCCCAAGCACAAGGCAAAGTGCAAGCCGCTGTTTTTCTCCACCGGACAAATCCTGTGGATTCCGTTTTTTTAGCTCATCCAAACCAAACCGCAAAAATAATTCTTTCGAGCACTGGCTCATTTTATCCCATTCTTTTTGTACTGTCTCTTCTAATAACAAATACATCGGATTTTGCGGCAGATAAGAAAAGTTTACCGAACTCATTTTCCCATGATACGGTCGAAACTGTCTTGCCATCAGCCGCAGCAAAGTCGTCTTTCCGCTTCCGTTGCCACCCACAAGACATGAAATGGTATTTGCCGCAAAACGCCCCTTTGTTTCCTTTAACACATCCGGTGATTTCTTCTCATAGCGAAACGATATATTTTTCAGAGAAAAGTCCTGTGATGATGTTTGCTTTCTTTCGATTTTTTCTTCTTCCCCATCCGCCATCACTGTGCTTTCATAGTTTTCTTCAAACCAGATTCTTGCTTCCTTTTTTGTCAAAAGTCCATCTTCCAATTGCAGATATGACGGCAAAAATTCCTCGAAAATCGTCCCCTTTAACTGTGCCTGTATCGTCCTTGGCTCTCCTATTTTCTCAATTTTTCCGTCTGCCATACACAGCACTTCATCCACAAAGGCAACCAAATCTTCCAGCCGCTGCTCCGCAATTATAATCGTTACACCAAACTCTTCATTAATCTGTCGAATTAAATCATAGATTCTCCGCGCCGCAACCGGGTCTAACTGGCTGGTTGGTTCATCCAATATCATAAGTTCCGGATTCATGGCAAGACCGGAAGCAATGTTTAAAAGCTGCTTCTCCCCACCACTTAATGTCATCGTGTCCCGCGCAGCTAGATTTTCAAGTCCAAATGAACTAATCACTTCTGCTAACCGCCGTTTCATCTGCTGCTGTTCCATCCCGATATTTTCAAGTCCAAATACAATCTCGTACGAAACCCGGTCTGTCACAATCTGATTATCCGGGTTCTGCCACACATATGCACAGCCCTTCGCCTGATTGTTAAGACTTCCTTCCTCTCTTCCGCGGATTCCCGTTTCTCCGGCAAGTTTGCGTAATAAAGTTGTTTTTCCGCAGCCGGACGGACCGACAAGCAGGGTAATCGTTCCCTGTTTTATTTTCATCCATTCCACCGAAACCGCCGGTGCTACTTCATCCGGGTAGAAAAACCGGTAATCTTTCGCTTCGATAAAAGCCATGCTGCTTCCTCCTTTCCGTACATCCAAATCGGGATGCCAAGATATATAATCCAAACCAAACTCTCCCATGCCGGCAGAATTTCCATGTGTATACTTGGGAAAAACCAAACCGGCGCAGGTGCCATTATTTGTTTTCCAATCACAAAGACACTCATCGCACATACAATTGAAAAAAGCACATAATCTCCTGCGTTCCATTTGCGCGCATAAAACGATGTGCGCCTTTTTCCCCCATATGACTTTGCCCTCATAGCCATACTGCGTTCTACCGAATCTTCCATCGTTTTACCAAGTAATGCGGACCACACATGCGGACGATTCCCGTGCAGTGAAATCATTTGTGAAAAATCCTTTTTTGCCTTCGGCACCATACGAAGAATCATGGAAAAAAGCAGTGAAAACGAAGGAAATCTTTTTCCTGACATCGTCATAATCTTTTCTGAAGTCATCACATATGAAAAATCAGAGAACAAAAAAATAGTTCCTAACAAAACAACCGCCATATAACAGCCA
>CALELW010000037.1 GCA_937902905.1 uncultured Clostridium sp.
TTGAGTGCGTCGGTATGAGGCACTGGTATTTTCAGTGCCCATACCGCTACGCACTCAACGAGCGAAAGCACCCACGAGACGCAAAGTTTTTCTTTTGTATTACGGAAACCAAAAAATTCCAACAAACATTTACCACAAGCTTACCTTACTTAAGCACCTTCTTACATACCTCCTGCAAACAACACTTCTCACAATAGGCTTTTCTTGCGGTACATACTTCCCTGCCATGATTCACAAGGCGGTGGCAGAAGTCGCTTCCCTTCTCGCCGGGAATGATTTTCCAGAGAGCCATCTCTACCTTCTTCGGGTCTTTGATGCCGTCCACGAGTCCCATCCGGTTTGTGAGGCGGATGCAGTGTGTATCGGTAACAATTGCCGGCTTTCCAAAAACATCGCCCATAATCAGGTTGGCACTCTTTCGCCCGACGCCGGGGAGTTTTAACAATTTATCAAAGTCGTCCGGCACTTGTCCGTTATACTGTTCTACAAGTGTAGTCATGCATTTATGAATATCTCTTGCTTTACTTTTTCCAAGCCCGCACGGCTTCACAATCTCTTCGATTTCTTCCGGTGTGGCGGCGGCAAGCGCTGCCGGTGACGGATACTTGGCAAACAAGTCTTTCACCACAATATTCACTCTGGCATCTGTACACTGTGCCGCCAAACGCACGCTGACAAGCAATTTCCATGCCTCGTCGTAATCAAGAGTACAGTCCGCAAGCGGATATTCTTTTTCCAGCAATTCAATAATTTTTTCTGCTCGCTGTTTCTTTGTCATACCGGTATCACCTCGTAAAATTCTATCATAACAATTGTGAATTCAGGAAAAATTCGATATATTCCCAGACCTCATCCTTTCCCTCTTTCGTTGCTGAGGAAAATGGAATAACAGGCACTTCCTGTGACAGACCAAGTTTCTTGCGGATGATGGAAATATTTTTATTTCTCGCATTTTTCTTTATCTTATCTGCTTTCGTCGCAATAATCAGCGGATTAAATCCTTTTTTGAATAACATCTGATACGTTTCAACATCTTTTGCGGTCGGTTCATGGCGGATGTCCACAAGTAAAAATACAACACGCAGTGCGTTTGAAGTATCCAGATAACGCTCAATCATGCGCGCCCATTTTGCCTGAATCTCCTTGGAAATTTTGGCATAACCATATCCCGGCAAATCCACCATGTAACATAAATCATTGATATTGTAATAATTAATGGTCTGGGTTTTACCCGGCTGGGACGAAATGCGCGCCATGGATTTCCGGTTCCACAGCGTATTCAAAAGAGAGGACTTTCCAACATTGGAACGTCCCCAAAACGCCATTTCTATTTTGTCATGCTGCGGCAGTTTACTGGTAATGCCGCATACTGTCTCTAATTCTAACGATTTTATCGTCATGTTTTTCTCCCTTCACATGGCAAATGGCCACTACTTTTGAACAAGTGCTTCTTTCAGAACATCCGAAATCGAGCCGGCAAAAACAATCTGCATGCCTTCTGTGATTTCTTCTTCCAGTTCTTCAACATCCGGCTTGTTTTCCTTTGGAACTACAACCTTTTGGATGCCCGCCTGTTTTGCTGCCAGCAGTTTTTCCTTTAAGCCGCCAATTGGCAAAACGCGTCCACGAAGCGTAATCTCACCGGTCATCGCTACTTTTGCCAGTACCTTTTTCCCGGTTACCGCCGAATAAATCGCAGTCGTCATTGTCACACCGGCTGACGGACCATCTTTTGGCACCGCACCTTCCGGTACATGAAGATGAAAATCATGCGTTTTGAAAAACTCTTCCTCATTCGGAAGCAGTGCACGCACCAGACTCAGCGCAATTTCTGCTGACTCTTTCATCACATCGCCAAGCTGTCCGGTAAGTTTCAAATTACCCTCACCCGGCATCGTATTCACTTCGATTTCCAGTGTATCGCCGCCAACTTCTGTCCATGCAAGTCCGCGAACAATACCAACCTCATCTTTTCTTGCTGCCTTTTCCACGCGGAAACGCTTTTTGCCAAGAAAATCTGTAATATTTTTAGAAGTGACACGGATTGTCTCCGTTTCGCCTTCCATGATTTTTTTCGCACATTTACGGCAGACTTTTCCAATCTGACGCTCTAATTCACGGACACCTGCTTCTTTCGTATAGTGGGAAATAATAGCACGCAGTCCGCCATCCAAAATCTGCAGATTTTTCTTCTGCAAACCATTTTTCTCAAGCTGTTTCGGAATCAGATAATCTTTTCCGATGTGGAACCGCTCATTTTCCGTATATCCGGCAATGGAAATTAATTCCATTCGGTCAAGAAGCGGTCTTGGAATCGTTTCTGTCGTATTTGCCGTACAAATAAATAATACATCCGACAAATCAACCGGCAGTTCAATATAATGATCCACAAAATTCCGGTTTTGCTCCGGGTCAAGAATCTCTAACAAAGCCGATGCGCAATCCCCTTTGTAATCACTGCCGACTTTATCAATCTCATCCAAAAGCATCAGCGGATTTCTCACTTTCGCCTTCTTCAGTCCTTCAACAAAACGTCCCGGCAAAGCGCCCACATACGTCCGTCTGTGTCCACGAATTTCCGCCTCATCGCGAACACCGCCAAGGCAGATACGCACATACTCTTTATCAAGTGCTCTGGCAACCGAACGGGCAATCGATGTTTTACCGGTACCCGGTGGTCCCACAAGACACAAAATCGGGCTCTCACTCTTATCCGTCAGACAGCGGACAGCCAAAGATTCCAAAATACGCTCTTTGACTTTTTTAAGTCCGTAGTGGTCCTCCTCTAAAATCTGCTCCGCATGCACAATGTCATTGCGGTCAATCGAAGCTTTGTCCCATGGAAGTGCCAGAAGATTTTCAATGTAGGTGCGCTCCACAATATGCTCGGATGAGCTTGTTGGAATCGCATCCAGACGCTTGATTTCTTCTGCTATTTTCTGATATACCTCTTCGCTGCACGAAAGCTGCTCTAACTGTTCTTTATATTTTTCCTGATATTCCTCCGCAGATGCGCCGTCACCTAACTCGTTGCGAATCACTTTCATCTGCTCACGAAGGAAATATTCTTTCTGATTTTTATCAACTTCTTCTTTGACCTTGCGACGGTATCCCTCTCGAATCCGTGATAAATTCACCTCGTTCGTAAGAATCCCTGCCACCATTTCATAACGAAGTTCCAAATCCAAGCACTCTAAAATCTCCTGGCGTTTGTCAAAGCCCATATTGATATGCATCGCAATTAAATCCGTCAGTTTACCTAAGTCCTTCATGCCCTGGATTTTTTCCAAATCACTCCGGCTTGCCCGCGGATTTTCATTCAAATAAACCGTGTACACATCTTTCAAATTGCGGCACATTGCCTCTTTTTCAAGTGCTCCCAGACGCAGTTCTTCGTCCCCCCATTCATAAGGAACAACATCTCCCTTAAGAAATGGTTTTGTCTGGTTTAAGCTCAAAAGATTTCCGCGCTCCTTCGTCGAAATCATGACACGGAGCACGTCATCCTTTACTTTTACTTCTTGCTTTATTTTTGCAATCACACCAATTTCATATAAGTCATGAAATGACGGTGTCTCAATCGATTCATCGCGCTGGAGGGTGAGGAAAATACTTCCATCCTCCGCCATTGCTTCTTCAATTGCTCGTTTTGTAATCTCTCTGCTCACATCTAAATGAACCAACATGCCCGGCAGTACGCACACATCCCGCATGGCGAGAATCGGCATCGTCTTCATTTGCTGTTCACTCATAAGTATCACCTGTCCTTGTTTCTTTTCAGGCACTCTCACTTTCCTTTTTCTCAGGTTCTTCTTGCTTTTCTTCAAGTGCCGGCACTTCTTTTCCGGCTGCCAAAAGTTTTGGCTCTCCCTCACCGGTAATTACATCTTTGGTAATAATACATTCTGTCACATCTTCTCTGGATGGCAGTTCATACATATATTCCATCATGCTGGATTCAAGAATCGCACGCAGACCTCTGGCACCCGTTTTTCTCTCATTGGAAAGACGGGCAACTTCCGTAATCGCGCCATCCTCAAAACTCAATTTCACACCATCTAGCGAAAGCAGTTTCTGATACTGCTTCGTAATCGCATTTTTCGGTCTTGTCAAAATTTCTTTCAACGCCTCCTCATCCAGAAGGTCAAGTGCAACCGTCACCGGCACACGGCCGATAAACTCCGGAATCAAACCGAATTTCACAAAATCCTGTGGCAATGCCTGCTTAAACAGCTCACCGACATTCTGCTCAGTCGGGTCTGCAATATCCGCATTAAAACCAATGGATTTTTTATCAATACGGGAACTGATAATCTTATCCAGTCCGTCAAAAGCACCACCGCAGATAAACAAAATGTTTGTCGTATTGATATGGAAAAACTCCTGCTGTGGATGCTTGCGTCCGCCCTGTGGTGGAACACTGGCTTCTGTTCCCTCCAAAATTTTCAAAAGTGCCTGCTGTACACCTTCGCCGGAAACATCACGGGTAATGGATACATTTTCTGCTTTTTTCGTAATTTTATCAATCTCATCGAGATAAATAATACCATGCTCTGCACGCTTAATATCATAATCCGCTGCCTGAATGATTTTGAGAAGAATGTTCTCAACATCCTCTCCGACGTATCCTGCTTCTGTTAATGTCGTTGCATCCGCAATTGCAAACGGAACATTCAAAATTTTGGCAAGCGTCTGTGCCAGATATGTCTTACCGGAACCGGTCGGACCCACCATCAAAATATTACTCTTTTGCAATTCAACGTCCATATCGGCACCGTTCATAATTCTCTTATAGTGATTGTAAACTGCTACAGAAAGTGCTTTTTTTGCATCTTCCTGTCCAACTACATATTCATCCAAAAAGGCTTTGATTTCTTTTGGTTTTAAAAGATTGATTTCTGTTTCTTCATCCGGCGTATCAAAATCATCCTGAAATTCATCCGCCAAAATTTCATCACAAAGATCAATACATTCGTCACATATATATACTCCATTTGGTCCTGCAATCAGCTTGTGAACCTGCTTCTCTGTCTTTCCACAAAAGGAGCAGTGAACCATTGGCATATTGGTATCGTTATTCTTTCCTGCCATCGTTTTACGAGCCTCCATCCATCTAAAATATGGCAAAATGGCGCCGGCGTTTCGGCGGCACCATTTCACTTGTTTATTCTTTTTCTTTTGATGCGTTCCGACTTTCTACGATTTCATCAATCAAGCCATACGCTTTCGCTTCTTCTGCGTTCATGAAATTATCACGATCTGTATCTTCTGCAATCTTCTCTACCGACTGTCCGGTATTTGCTGCCAAAATCTCATTTAACTTTTTCTTTGTTTTTAGGATATTTTCAGCAACAATCTGAATTTCCGTTGCCTGTCCCTTGGCTCCACCAGAAGGCTGGTGAATCATTATTTCCGCATTCGGAAGTGCCAGACGTTTGCCCTTGGCACCACTGGATAACAGAAATGCTCCCATGCTGGCAGCCATACCGATACAAATAGTAGATACATCACATTTGATATAATTCATTGTATCGTAAATTGCCATGCCGGCTGTTACGGAGCCGCCCGGACTGTTGATATACAACTGAATGTCCTTGTTCGGATCCTCGGATTCCAAAAACAGAAGCTGTGCAACAACCAAACTTGCGGTCTGGTCATTTACCTCATCTGCAAGGAAAATAATTCTTTCTTTTAACAGGCGGGAATAAATGTCATAAGAACGTTCGCCGCCACGACTTGTCTGTTCAATCACGTAAGGTACTAATGCCATTGCGAGATACCTCCATTCTTTTTGAATTGATTATTTCTCTTCTTTGTCGTCCTCTTTTGCAGGCTCTACTTCTACTGCATTTTTCACAACAAAGTCAACTGCCTTCTGAACAGCGAGGTCTTTACCAATCTGCTCTTTCTCAGCATCACCAATCATCTCTTTAATCTTGTCCACTTCCATCTGATACATGTTTGCCATGTTCTCGATTTCTTTGTCAATGTCTTTTGCTGTTGCTTTGATTTTCTCAGCATCAACAATTGCTTCAAGAGCAAGACGAGTGCGGATTCTCTTCTCAGCTTCCGGTTTCATCTGTCCCATCAAAGCATCTACTGTCATACCGGTCATCTGCATATACTGGTCAAAGGAAAGTCCCTGACTTGACAATCTTCCGGCAAACTCCTGAATCATTTGCTGTGTCTGTTCATCTACCATTGGTTCAGGCAGCTCTACTGTAATATTCTCTACTACTTTTTCTACTACAGCGTTTTCTTTTTCTCTCTTAGCTTCTTCTTTTCTACGCTCTGTCAAGTTTTTCTTAACACTTGCTTTATACTCTTTGAGTGTCTCAAATTCAGAAACTTCGCTGGCAAATTCATCATCCAGTTTTGGAAGTTCTTTCTTCTTAATCTCTTTTACTGTTACTTTGAAAAGCGCCGGTTTACCTTTCAAAGAAGCCTCATGATACTCTTCCGGGAATGTTACATTAACATCAACTTCCTCGCCGGCTTTTTTACCAACCAGCTGGTCTTCGAATGTGTCAATGAATGTGTGGCTTCCGATTACCAGAGAGTAATCCTCGCCTTTGCCGCCCTGGAATGGCTCGCCATCAACAAAACCTTCAAAGTCGATTACTGCTGTATCATCTTTTTTGATACCGCGGTTCTCAACAGTAATCATACGGCTGTTCTGCTCACGTACTTTATCGATTTCAGCATTTACATCAGCTGCCATAACTTTTACTGTTTTCTTCTCTACTTCGATTCCTTTGTAGTCACCAAGTGTAACTTCCGGTTTCACAGCTACTGTTGCTGTAAACACGAAATCTTTACCTTTTTCGATTTCTACTACATCAATTTCCGGACGAGATACGATTTCCAAACCGCTCTCTTTTGCTGCTTCTTCGTAAGCATCCGGAATTGCAAAGTTTGCTGCATCTTCATAGAATACTTCCGGTCCGTAAAGTTTCTCTACCATTTTACGTGGTGCTTTACCTTTACGGAAGCCCTGAATACTGATGTTTTTCTTGTTTTTGTTATAAGATTTTACCATTGCCTCTTCGAATGCATCTGCATCTACGGTAATGGTGATTTTTGCCATGCTCTTTTCTAAATTTTCTACTGTGTAACTCATTTTGTTTTCCTCCAATTTTCTTTCCTTAATAAATTCGATAATTTCCACTTAATGCTAACAATGCAAACAAATACAGACAATTATCATAATATCTTCTCTCACCTTTACGAAGCGGTGTATTCCAGAAACGCTCCACACATTCTTTCGCGTAAGGTCCGTTTGCAGCCAGAGACGCCTGTGCATTCGTAGCAATCATAGCTACCGGATGCAGTGCCGGTTGTTCAATCACCGTGCCGTCAATCTCGTATATTTTAAATTCTTCATCTTTGTGCGTTTCACAGAAGAATTTCTGCACTTTGTTATTATTCTCAACGTTCCACTCATCTGCTGCAAACCACTCATAATCAAGACCGATGTTTGCAATAACACGGTAGGAATCGCTGTAATACCAGTCGTGGCGTCCACCGAAGATGTCCTGCTCTTTCTCATATGGTGTTCCATCATAGTAAGCATACTCAGCAGCCAGTCCGGTGTCTTTATGACACGCTTTTTTCAAATACTCACGGCTTGCTTTTGCTGCCTTTTTCCAGAATGGACGGTCTTCTTCATTTGCCCACATACTGAATAACTCATAAAAGTGAGCACAATGATAGGATGGGTCACTGAACTTGCGGCTCGGAATGAATCGAATCAAGTAATTCTCCGGCTCCATAATCGGGTCTCCCGGCTCTTTCTCACCGTTGTGGATACAAGCACTTAAAATGTTTCTTGCTTCCTGTGAGTAATTGAAAATGCCTTCGCCGTCGCCCCAGCGGTGAGAAGCAAAGAACAATGCCATTGCAAAAAATTCTTCTCCATCAGGCGCCGGTCCTAAATCATTCTTTTCGCCGGTCGTCTTGCATGACCATGCAAAATATCCTTTATTATATCCATCTTCCATGTACATATAAGTTCTTGCCCATTTCCAAACACGGTCGAACTCATTTTTCATGTCCATCTGTACACACATCATCATGGCATATGACATACCCTCTGTACGGGCATCGAAATTACCGGTATCTTCAAAATATCCCATATCATCGCCGGCTTCAAAATAGAATTTCTCATCATCCGGACCATAAAATACGGTATGGAATGCATCTTTGAGTTTCTGATCAATTTCTTCCTGTGAATGCCCCAGTTCCGCAAATACATTGCGGTACTGTCCTGTGTAAAACGCACCTTTCATTCGTTACTCTCCTTTATTTTGTTTCTTTCTATTAGTCTAGCACATGACCTTTTTCATGTAAAACTTTTACAATCTTATCCACATTTTCTTTGCACATCTCATCAGTTTCAGCTTCCACCATAACACGAATCAATGGCTCCGTACCGCTCTCGCGAAGCAAAAGCCGTCCGGCATCTCCAAGGCTTTCCGTTACTTCTTTCGCCGCCTTCTGTACATCTTCATCTTCTCTTGCTGCTACTTTATCCTTTACTTTGACATTTTCTAAAAGCTGTGGATAAATCACCAGTTCGTCTGTCAGCATCGACATCGGCTTTCCATAATGAAGCCATGCTTCCATAATCATAAGAGATGTCAAAATACCGTCTCCGGTTACTGCATGCTCCTTGAAAATGATATGACCGGACTGTTCCCCGCCAATCACATAGCCGTTTGCCATCATGTTCTCGCAGACATACTTATCACCAACGGCTGTCTGCTCATAATGAATCCCCAGTTTATCAAAAGCCTTATACAATCCCATGTTCGACATAACTGTCGTAACTACGGTATCGTCCTTTAACTTTCCTTGCTCTTTGAGGTATTTGCCACAAAGATACAAAATGTGGTCACCATCAATCACCTTGCCATCATCATCTACAGCAAGACAACGGTCTGCATCACCATCATAAGCGAATCCGATATCCGCACCGGTATCATAAACCAATGCCTGAAGGACTTCAATATGAGTGGAACCACACTCACGGTTAATATTGGTACCGTTTGGCTCATCGTGGCGGGCAATTACCTGTGCTCCCATTGATTCAAAAATTTCTTTTGCAATCATAGAAGCGGAGCCATTTGCCAAATCCAACGCAACTGTCTTTCCATCAAACGGTTCTTTTACCAAATCTTTCAAATACTCGATATACTCGTCTCTTCCCTTTGTGTAATCGAAACAGCGTCCAATTGCCTCACGTTTCGCCATCGGAATTTCTTCGCCTTCACCATCGATATACTTCTCAATCTGTTCTTCAATCTCAGGCTCTAACTTATGACCTTTGCCATTGATTACCTTAATACCATTATCAAAATATGGATTGTGGCTCGCTGAAATCATAATTCCACAATCAAAGTTCTCTTTTCGCACCAGATATGACACACTCGGCGTCGTAGTTACATGCAATTCATATACGTCCGCACCGCTTGCTGTCAATCCACTTGCCAGTGCAGTTTCAAACATATAGCCGGATAATCTGGTATCTTTTCCGATTACCACGCGTACCTTATGGTCTTCTTTCTGAAAATAATTTCCCAAAAAGCGGCCAACTTTGTATGCATGTTCCACAGTCAAAGTCACATTGGCTTCTCCGCGAAATCCATCCGTTCCAAAGTACTTCATGTCAAACTCCAATCTGCCTTTATGGCACAACAATTAAAATGGGCATAGTTCACCCAAAATCTCATATGTACTACATTATACACAAAGGAGGTTAAAAAAGCAACCAAAACTTGCCGAGGTGCTTTGCACCCGTCATTTTAGCTGCTTTCTCTTTCTTTCATTTCTCTCATCACCCGCGAAATGACAGGAAAGGAAAAACCTTTCCTCGCCAGATATGCGGTAATTTTATTCAACTGTGTATACTCCATATCGGACAATCTCTGTCCTTTTATCTTTTTTTGAATCAATCTCTCAATGGCAGCGGATTCGTCTTCTGTCTCGTATCCTTCCATCGCCATCGAAAGCACTTCCGGCGGAACTCCTTTGTTTTTTAATTTAAACAAAATCTCCTTGCGGCTTCTTCTTCCTTTATGAAAAGCAATGTAATTATCTGCATAGCGCCTGTCGTCCAGATAACCAAAGCCGGATACATACTGCATCGCTGCCTCAGATGCCGTCTCCGAAAAGCCGGCACGGTACAAACGGTCTCTTAATTCCTTCTCCGTCCTGTCCTGCTGCAAAAGCAGACGCATCGCCTTTTCTTTTGCCTTTCTTACTTCTTCCGGCTCTTTTGCCGCTTTGTCCATCGGCTCATTTTGATTCATCGATTACTCATCCTTTTTGGCTGTTTTCTTTGCCGGTGCTTTTTTCTCTTCCTCTGCTGTTTCTTCTTCCTCCGATGCATTCGGCAGACACTTCGCACGGACTGCTGTATCTACTTCAGCAAAGACATCCGGATGTTCCGTCAAATACTTCTTCGCATTCTCACGACCCTGTCCAATCTTCTCTCCATGATAGGAATACCACGCACCACTTTTAATAATGATGTCATTCTTCGCTGCCAAGTCAAGTAAATCTCCCTCGCGTGAAATTCCTTTACCAAACATGATATCAAATTCTGCTTCCTGGAATGGCGGTGCCACCTTATTCTTTACTACTTTTACGCGAACACGGTTTCCGACTTTTTCTCCTCCCTGAGATAACGTCTCAATTCTTCTTACATCCAGACGGACGGAAGCATAAAACTTCAGTGCACGACCACCGGTTGTCGTCTCCGGATTACCAAACATAACACCAATCTTCTCACGAAGCTGGTTGATAAAGATAACGGTACAATTTGATTTGTTAATTACACTTGTCAATTTACGAAGTGCCTGACTCATCAAGCGGGCCTGCAATCCCACATGGGAATCTCCCATTTCGCCGTCAATCTCCTGTTTTGGAACCAAAGCAGCCACCGAGTCCACAATTACAATATCCACTGCTCCGGAACGTACCATCGTCTCTGTAATTTCCATCGCCTGCTCTCCACTGTCCGGCTGGGAAATATAAAGCTCATCAATATTTACTCCAATGTTCTTTGCATAAATCGGGTCAAGTGCGTGCTCCGCATCAATAAACCCTGCGATACCACCCTGCTTCTGCACTTCTGCTACCATATGAAGTGCAACCGTCGTCTTACCACTGGACTCCGGGCCGTAAATCTCCACGATACGTCCCTTCGGAATCCCACCAACTCCCAGTGCTAAATCTAAACTCAAAGAACCGGTCGGTACTGACTCTACCTGCATGTGTCTGGTATCTCCCAGTTTCATAATCGAACCCTGTCCATAATTTTTCTCAATCTGTGCAATCGCTGCCTCCAGCGCTTTTACCTTATTTGGATCTTTCTGCATGTTCATACCCTCCTGATTATCCGAACGGATGTTCTGTATGTATCTATACTATCCTATCCGCTCTTTGTTGTCAACCACTTTTTGATGCCAGAGTTTCAAGGTCCAAAAGTCTTTACGCCTGCACGAAAAGACTTTTGACCTTGAAACTTTTGATTTTGCAGGCATCTGGTAAAGGCAAATATTTCTGTTACATCATCTATTATAAAGGTGAATCTTCCCCATTTCTAGTGTCGT
This sequence comes from uncultured Clostridium sp., assembly GCA_937902905.1. Lineage (GTDB taxonomy): Bacteria > Bacillota > Clostridia > Lachnospirales > Lachnospiraceae > Eubacterium_F. The sequence continues at coordinate 11,616 of CALELW010000037.1, forward strand.
CTGTCCGTTTCATCCCCCTCCGAAACGACTGAATCAACTTTTTACACCAAGGCGGTACGAAGTTTTTACCTTATATTTATCAGAAACGGTAATGACTTTTCCATCCCACGGGTCAATCGCCACCAAATCAGACACTGAAATCCCGCTGCCGTTCCCACTCTTTTTACATCCGATAATTGTCACCCAGTGCTGCGGTGTATTTCCGGTCACGTGGAGAATCGATGGTTTTCCTGCCATTAATTCATTGTACACCGCCTGTAAAACAGCCACCTCCGAAGCATAAGACTTCGTCGTATAGCCACCTTTGCTCCACACACAGTCTACATTTGTAGAACTGCTCCAATAACTGTGCGGACTCGTTACCGTACCGGTCAAAATGGCGTTACAGTATGCAAGTGCATACGAAGCGCATGCCTTTTTCTCCAGTGCCGTTCCGTTGCTCTGGTGTCCGACTGCCGCTATTTTTGCCGCATCATAAGAAAGTGTCATGTTGCTTCCACCGGATAAAGCTCCTACGGTAAATTCACGGTTAATCAAGGTGATGTCCGTTTTTGTCACATCCCGGATGGCTACAAGATAACGGTACGTTCCCTCTTGCAATTTGCCAAATGTAATTGCTGCATCGGCATCGGAAATACTGCCAAAACAATTGGTTCCTTCCCATGTTTTTTTCAGCAATGCTTTTCCTGATTTGTCATATACCGAAACGTTAAATAAGGAAATTGAATATCTGGAAACAATTGTTCCTTTCAATGCAAAAGCGTGTCCCACCAGCAGTCTTGCCGGGTATGTTGCACCGGAAACAGATGCTGCCGATGTTGGTTTCTCAATTTTCTCCCAGACAAAACGCCATTTCTTATTTCTTTTCCGCGCACCTAACGTAAGTGTATTCCCCTCAGCGCATACAAATGCCTTGGCTCCGACACACTTCAGATACGTGCTTCCCCCACTTCCCTGATAAAGGGAAAATATCTGGTTGTTGTCTTTTTTATTATATTTTTTCTGCACAAGCGAATTTGACGCTTTATAATAGGTAAGATAAAGACTGCTGTTTTCATTTTTCAGACGAATCTTTTTACCGCCGGCACTTTCAACCTTCCACATACGACAGGCATTATCGCCTTTGGTCCACAGAGAAACCGCACCATTTTCCGCTATGGAAGAATTTTTCACTTCCATAACAAGCTCTTTTTTCTCCTGCGCGGCAATATAATAATATCCCGCAGACTTATGTACCGGCTGATTTATCGTGATTTCATATTTTTTCTTTGCAAAATACAAATGCGTCAATTTCTTTTTCCCTGAAGTTGTTGTGACGCAGAGTGTGTACCAGCCTTTCTTTTTTATGGAAAGTGTTTTTTCACTCTTTTTGATTTTCTTTCCCTTTTTCCATACTTTTCCTGATGTACTGCGAATTTTCCCTTGTCGAAATGAGATTCTCTTTGTGGATTTTGCCAGCATTTTTTTCTCTAATGTTGCAACCGAACCGGCATCTTTTGCCTTTTCTTTTGCATGAGAAAGCACCGGTGCCAAAATAAGCACCAGTGCCAGAATACTTCCCATAATTCCCACGCTCGCAAACCGCAGTCTGTTTTTTATCATTCTTTTGTTTCCTTTACTTTTTCATTGAAAACTACATAATTCGATTTAAAAATTCTACATAGCCTTTTTTCGTTTCATAAACATCGGCTTTGCTTGTAATCTCCCACGGTGCATGCATATTGAGAACGGCAACACCACAGTCAATGACATCCATGCCATACAATGCCATAATATAAGCAATCGTTCCACCGCCACCGACATCTACTTTTCCAAGTTCGGCTGTCTGATAAGCCACCTTGGCGTCTTTTAAGATACCACGAATTTGTGCCATAAATTCGGCATTTGCATCATTACTTCCGGATTTTCCACGGGAGCCGGTAAATTTGTTAAATACCATACCGCGTCCAAAGTAAGCTGCATTTTTCTTTTCATAAGCAGATGCATAAACCGGGTCAAATGCGGCACTTACATCCGATGAGAGCATTTTTGAATTCGCAAGGCAGTGGCGAAGGGCAAGGTCTGAATACTGTCCGCACACAGAAAGCACTTCTGCCACGGTATTTTCAAATACACGGGAGCGCATGCCGGTCGCACCGACACTGCCGATTTCTTCCTTGTCCACAAGCAGACAGCATGTTGTGTATTCGGTATTTTCCACCTCAAGCATTGCCACCAAAGAAGTGTAAGCGCAGACACGGTCATCCTGTCCATACGCCATAATCATGCTGGCATCCAGACCAGATTCGCGCGATTTTCCTGCCGGTACCACTTCCAGTTCTGCCGAAAGGAAATCTTCTTCTTCCATATCATATTTTTCTTTCAAAATAGAAAGAATCTGTTTGCTGACTGCCTCTTTTTCTGCGCCTTTTAACGGACGGCTTCCTACTAAAATATCAAGAGCTTCTCCCTCAATGACTTTGTTGGCTTTTTTCTCCATATTTTCACCAGCCAAATGAATCAGCAAATCCGTCACACAGAATACCGGGTCATTTTCATCTTCACCAATGCACACATCTACAATTGTTCCGTCATTTTTTGCAATCACACCGTGGATGGCAAGCGGCAGCGTTACCCACTGGTATTTTTTGATACCACCATAGTAATGTGTATCAAGATAAGCAAGTTCGGTGTCTTCATACAACGGATTCTGTTTGATATCCAAACGCGGTGAGTCAATATGTGCTCCTAAAATCGCCATTCCTTTTTCCAACGGCTGCTTTCCTATCTGAAACAGAGCAAGCGATTTCTTCATATTAACGGCATACAATTTGTCGCCGGCTTTTACCTGTTTTCCTTCTTCGATTACTTTTTTTAAGTCACGGTATCCGGCTGCCTCTGCCATCGCAACCGCCTGTTTCACACATTCGCGCTCCGTCTTTCCGGCATCCAGAAACTTTCTGTATGACTCATTCAATTTTTCTAATTCAGAAACTTCTGCTTCTGTATATTCTTTCCATGCATTTTTACGTTCCATTTTCATTTTCCTTTCCATTTATAATATCCGTAGATTTTTCCACGGCACTTTTTCAGATGTCTTCCTCGTCAAATTCTACGACTACGTAAAATCCTTTTTCCGTGTGCTTTATTTCCTGCACAATGCCTGTCCGTGACTGCAGCCGCTCCCTGAATACATAGTTTCCCGACATCGCAACCGCCGGATTGATTGTGTAATAATAAGCACTTGGCAAAACACCTTCGGTAATGGTGACCTCGTCTCCTTCTTTTACAAGATTTGGACGCTCCATTTTAAATTCCATTCGTCTCATCCGATGCCTCCCGTCTTTTTTAATCATAAAGAACCCGCGCTAACGTAAGCCCTTTCGCCGGTGCCGTTACGCCCGCAAGTGCACGTTCTTTCTTTGCAAATACTTCATCAATCGATTCTGCCGTTCTTTCGCCCACGCCAATCTCGACAAGAGTTCCCGTTAAAATGCGGACCATATTGTACAAAAATCCACTGCCGTAAAATGTCAGATAAATCCGATTTTCATCCTCCGTTATCGTGATGTCGTACAAATTTCGTACCGTCGACTTCTTGCGTGAGGCTTTGGTGCAAAACCCTTTAAAGTCGTGCTCGCCGACAAGTTTTTCCACTGCCTGTCTCATCTGCATGACATCCAGTTCTTTGTCCATCTGCCACATATACTTTCTGCCAAACACGTCAAATCCGCCCTTTTTGCAAAGGCAGTATTCGTATACTTTTCCGGTTGCATTGAGACGGCTGTGAAACCGTTCGCCCGCCTCTTCTACTTTCAGTATCCGTATATCCTCCGGTAAATATTCATTTAACACATCCTGCAATTGCTGCGTTGTTTTTTCTGTATTTAAACGAAAATTTGCAACCTGCTCTTTGGCATGCACACCGGCATCCGTGCGTCCGGCTCCATCAATTGTCACCGGAAATCCCATCTGCTTTGACAGCACTTGTTCAATCCGTCCCTGAATCGTATTTTTTTCTCCCTGCTGCCTCTGCCATCCACGGTAACGGCTTCCATCATACTGTATTTTTATGCGGTAATTACTCACAGTCTGTCTCCCCGGTTACTTTCATATTTCTCTCTCATACGAAGTTCCGCCATAATTCTCTCGAATCCGTCTTCGTCATCCTCCAACGATAAATCCAGACTCACAGCAAGATTATTCAAAATGTGCTCTGTTAAATCATCCTGCATTTCTTCCAGAATCCGAATTTTCTCATGACACGATTCCGCATCCAAGAAAGCAAGCATCTTCTGAATTGCCTCCGGCACTTCCGGTTCTTTTGCTTCTTCCGGTTCCTTAGTTTCTGCCGGTTCTTCATTCATAATTTCTCCCTTGGAAATTCTTGGCTGCTTATTCGGCAAATCTTCTCTTTTTTCAATCTGTTTTCTTCCAACCAATGGCAATTCTGCAAATTCTTTTACATACTCAGCAAAAAACTGCCGCTTTTCCATAACAAAATGGTCATAGGGTTTTGTCAATTCCTGATAACAGATTACTTCCTGATAGGTAGGCTTTGTCTGGGCTCTTGCAATAATTTGTACAGGCGCCCCTGTCTCCTTGTGGTAAAACAATCTTGATGTCATCCCAAACACTTCCTTTATAGTTTATATTCAATCTTATCATAACAAAAAAAACGGGAAACCGCAAGGAGCATAAAACTCTTTACCGTTTCCCGTTTTGCTTTTATTTTTTAGTATACCGTAGCACTGCTTACGATTTTACTTGTTACTTTTTTCTTACCAACTTTTGTCTGGTATCTCAACTGAATATAGTATACTTTTCCTTTTTTCAGTTTCTTCTTACCACACTTTTTAATGGTATAGCTGGATTTCTTTGAGCTTAAGGATTTTACTTTCTTAAATCCACCGGTTGATTTTGTAGATACATATACCTGATAACCACAAGCACCGGAAACCTTTTTCCATTTCAAGGAAATCTTTTTCCCATTACTGCTGCGTTTTGCTGTAACTTTTTTACTGGATGCATGATATGTATATGGAGACCATGCACCATAATAAACTTTATTTCCAACTGTCACATAAGCTCTTACACGTGCCTTAACGAAAATTCCTCTTGGGAATGGTTTTGCATAGGTATAAGAACTTGTCGATGTAGCTCTGAAATATGTCTTTTTGCCATTTGCAGATTTCACTTCATACTGATAACCATCCGCATTGTTTACATCTGTCCAGATGTATTTTGCTTCTTTCAGCGAATCCCAATAATACTGCATAGCAATCTGGCTTACTTTAACCGGAACACACTTCATCTGAACACTGTCACTGCGGTCACCAACTACCGTACCACCGGTTACGTTCTTAACAGCTGCTACTGCGAAATTGGTGCTTGTAGTTGCTGCAATACCACTAATGGTAGCAGAATTTGTGGCGGATGTTCCAACCTGTGTCCAATTGTAATTAATATAACCATAAATCACATAAGAAGACGCTCCTGCTGAAGCATTCCATGACATAGAAATGGAATTCACACCTGCTGCCGTCTGCTTCAAACCGGTAACTTCAGCGGATTTTGTTCCAACAATTGCTGTCTCCGAAACTGCCATCACCTGATGACTTCCCGTATAATGAGAACCTTTGTAAGCAACAACACGTGCATAATAATTCGCACCTGCAGTCAGATTATTAATATAGGCCGTTGGTGATGAGGAATAGTCCATGTCAACCCATGTACTACCATTCTGACTGAACTGCACATGGTAATGATCTGCTCCAAGCTGTGCATTCCACTCCAACTCCACAGAACTGCTTGCTGCATCTTTCTGTTTTAATCCCATGTTTACTGCTGCTTTACTCTGCGTCCCTGCTGCAAGAAAAACAACAAAAGCGAACACGCATACAGATAACATCTTTGTGATACCTTTTTTCATCTCTTACTCTCCTTTACTTTTTCAAACTCAATCTGCGATAAATCAGATCGAATAATGATATAATACCGACTTAATTATATAGTACCTATATTTTACTTGTCAAGCAACAACGCACAAATTCCGTGTAAATTTGATGTAAATAATTCAACAATTCTTTTCCTTTATCAAA
>CALELW010000038.1 GCA_937902905.1 uncultured Clostridium sp.
AAAATCAAGCGCTCTAGCCAAGCTGAGCCACACCCCGGATTGAACACATATTTTTGTGTCTTTCCAGCGTCTCTGAGCCGTGACGCAAGACCTATTATATTATAGAACCACCTGCTTGTCAACTAATTTCTCAAAAAATTTAAGACTTTTTTCCCTGGTCGCTCTGTCGTGCCAATCTTTCCTTCTTTTTATGCCATAATACGATCGATTGCCTGAAGCAGACATTCCATCTGTTCATCTGTGCCAATCGAGATTCTAAGATAATCTTTAATCCGCTCTCCATTAAAATGACGAACGAAGATTTTTTCTTTTTTCAATTCTTCAAACAGCCAGCCGGCATCCACTGAATTCGGTTTTGCAAACAAGAAATTTGTGCTGGAATCAAGCACCTTGAAGCCACGGCGTCTCAATTCTTCTTTTGCACGCTCACGCGTTGCAATCACCATTTGTTTCTTTTCCTGAAAATACTCCTCATCGGCAAGAGAAGCCGCTCCTAACGCAATGGATTCTCTCGTCATCGTATACGAGTTAATTGACTCTTTTACATCAGTCATCGCCTGAATCAGACGTTTATTTCCCATCGCATAACCGATACGCATACCTGCCATGGAACGTGATTTCGAATATGTACGCACAACAAGCAGATTTTCATATTTTGGCAGAAGCGAAAGTGCGCTCTCTCCTCCAAAGTCAATATATGCTTCATCCACAATCACAATGACATCCTGATTTGCCGCAATGATTTCCTCGATTTCATCCCTGCTTAACGCAAGAGAGGTCGGGGCATTCGGATTTGCAATGACAACACCGCCATTTTCCTTTTTATAATCATCCGGGCAAATTCGGAAATCATCTGTCAACTTTGGACACTCGTACGGAATCCGGTAAACATTAGCCCAGACCGGATAAAACGAATATGTAACATCCGGAAACAGAATCGGCTTATCGGAATTAAAAAACGTAAGAAATGCAAGTGCAAGAACATCATCTGAGCCAACACCGACAAATACCTGTCCGGCATCCAGTCCATGATACGATTCAAGCGCTGTCACCAATTCTTTTGCTGCCGGATCCGGATATAGGGCAAACTGTGAAACTTCCATTTCTTCGTGTGCCTTTTTTACCCCCGGTGACGGCGGATATGGATTTTCGTTTGTATTTAACTTTATAATATCTTTTACCTGAGGCTGTTCACCCGGAACATAAGGAACAACCTTTCGGATATTTTCTTCCCAAGCTTTCATTGGTACCCTCCTCGTTTTGTCTCCCTAAATATACTCCTTTCGCCCTCTGCCGTCAATAGTCTGTTATACTGCGGTATGCATCAACAATGCCATAACCCCACTCGGTATTCGGATAGGGTTCTCCCCTTGGCACAGCCCCCCGGATGAGCGCTTCACGCACTGTATTACTGTTTGCGCCATTATCTGCATACTCCTGCATAAAAAGTGCGCTGATTCCTGCCACAAAAGCCGCTGCCACACTTGTTCCCGTCATTGTGCCGTATCGGTTTCTCGGATACGGCCCCGTAAGTTCCACACCGGGGGCAACAACTTCCGGCTTAATGTAGCCAACCGGTGTAAAACCACGCCCTGCCCGCAGATACAGGGCACCATCTCTTACGTCGTATGCCGACACTCCCGTCACAAATGGCGTTGTCGATGGATTTGTTGCCGTCATATCGGGGTCCGGATCCAAAAATACAACTTCTTTTTCCAAAAACTGCTGAATCGGAAGCCACATAGAAAAATTAGGAACCTCATAATCAAACCGTGTCCGCACTTTCCAAATGCCGGTCGTCGGATTTTGAAAGCGGAAAACGACAACCTGCTCTCTCGTCAGTTCCTGCGCTACACCAAAATAAATTTCGACTGTCGTATTTTCCGGCACAAACCGATGCTCATAGCGGATTCCTGAGACCGCGCGGATTTCACGAATTGTCTCCCCGCTCGGCGAAATGACATCCAGTGATAAACTTCCCGGCGTCTGCCACCACAACTGCCCCATAAATCCATTCATATTTGCAGATACGCTGATATCAATTGTATCCTCCTTGCGGCGTATTGTATGGTGGTGCCTTGCATTTCCCTCATTTCCCACACATGTTACAATTGCCACACCGCCAACCGACAAATACCGGTTCAAATAGACTCCAAGAGCCGTACTCCCGTTGTGGTTTCCCATACTGCTGCCCATGCCCAGACAGAGAATAATTGGTTTTCTCTTCTGCGCCGCCACTGAAAGCAGATAGGCAAGTCCGGTCATCACATCACTTTCCAGATAAGCCGGCACATCTGCCGGGATCCCATAATAACTCCGATAGCTTTCATTCGCCTGCCGGCACTTAACGACAACCAATTCAGACAATGGCGCCACCCCGGAAAATTCTTCTGCCCGGTTCTCATTTCCTGCCGCCACACCTGCCATAAATGTTCCGTGTCCAATCTCATCCCGGCTTGGTACAATTTCAAACGGATTTTCTGACGAAAGTGCCTGATTCAGCTGCTCCCTCGAATACATCCGTCCATACGGAAAATTTTCATTTCCAACCCCTTCTTCTACACTCTGGTCCCAGATTGATACAATCCTTGAAGTCCCATCTGCCGCCACAAATGCCTCATGTGTAAAATCAATTCCTGTGTCCACAATCCCAATCAGCACGCCCTGTCCATACAAATCAAGAGACGGCTGCCTGCGAATCCGCAGCACACCACTGGCTTCCAGTGCTTCTTCACTCATCAGACCAAAGACGTTTGGAATCGCTGAAAACCCATATTTTTGTATTGCCTCACCATTTACATTTTGAACCTGCTGGTAAATAATTGCCTGTCTGTCATCGAGTCGAATATAACAGTCTGGGTTATATGCTTCCCTTATGTATTCCTCGCCACGGTAATTATCCACAACATAAATGAGAACATCCTCTGCAAAAACCGCTTCCCTGCACTGCATAAAAAAACCTCCTGCGCTTTGTTTCATCTTACGCAGGAGGTCTTACTTTTATCCATCAGCCATTACTTCGCATCAAAATCGTAGGAGAACCTTTTCCTTCAATATAATCTTTAGTAATGATAACTTTGCCAATCATTTCATCTTTTGGAATTTCATACATAATATCTATCATAAATTCCTCGATAATGGAACGGAGCGCTCTGGCACCGGTCTTCTTCGCCGCCGCTTTTTTCGCTACCGCCATCATGGCATCATCTTCAAATTCCAAATCCACTTCATCCATCTGCAAAAGTTTACGATACTGTTTCAAAATAGCATTTTTCGGTTTTTGCAGCACCTGAACTAACAATTCCTCATCCATCGCCTGTAAAGAAAATACAATCGGCAGACGCCCGATAAACTCCGGAATCAAGCCATACTCGCGGATATCTTCGGTTTCTACCAAGCGGAACAAATCTTTCTCATGATCGTACTTATCCCGAAGTTCCGAGCCAAATCCAATCGTTCCCTGACTGGTAAGACGTTTTTTAATGATGTCTTCAAGTCCCGGAAAAGCTCCACCACAAATAAATAAAATGTTGCTCGTGTTCACCGTCGTCATCGGAACCATTGCATTTTTATTGGTTGCACCAACCGGCACTTCCACATCGGCACCCTCCAACAATTTCAAAAGTGCCTGCTGCACCGATTCTCCGCTTACATCACGGTTATTGGTGTTCTGCTTTTTCGCAATTTTATCAATTTCATCGATATAAACAATGCCGCGTTCCGCCAATTCTACATCGTTATCCGCATTGGCAAGAAGTTTGGAAATAACACTCTCTACATCATCGCCAATATAACCTGCTTCTGTTAATGCCGTGGCATCCGTAATGGCAAGCGGCACCTGCAAAAGACGAGCCATCGTCTTAACCATAAATGTTTTTCCGCTTCCGGTTGGTCCTAACATCAGCATATTTGACTTTTCAATTTCCACACCGTCATCAGTCTGCTCAGCAAGTACACGCTTATAATGATTATAAACGCCAACAGACAGCACCTTCTTTGCCTGCTCCTGCCCCATCACATATTCATCAAGGTTTCCTTTAATGACGTGAGGTGCCGGAAGTTTGTTAATATCCAGTGCCGGTTTTTCCTGTTTTTTCTTCTTTTTGGTTTTGACCTGATGACGCTCCTGAAATTCATTCGGCGGCTCTAACCCCATACTGCCGAGATTCATCATATCCATTCCCGGAAAACTTGGCATTCCCTGCATTCCAATCTGGTCAAACGTTTTCTGCATACAATCCGAGCAAATCGTAATCTGATTCGGAATGGTAATCATTTTATCTACTTTACTTTCCGGACGGTGGCACAAATAACAAATTTTTTCGTAACCATCGGAATCCTTTTTTTGATTCTTATCATCCGGATTCATCTCTTTTATTTCTTCACTCATAGTTTCCTCCATTTTTAGCACAAATCCCACCGCACAAATATGCGGTGGGACTTATTATACCCGATTTCACTCAATTAGTAAATACTTCCGCCCCAAGGTACTACCTGAGAATTGTCATTATTATAATTGTTGTTATAATTATCATTATTATAATCCTGACTGGAATCATTTTGCTGTTGTGTCGAACCATCGTCCAATCCATCTAACGTATCTTTACCTTTGAGCACAACATCCACTTGTTTCGCTTTATAAGTTCCGTCATTGCTTCTCTGAACAGTAACTTTTATGGTCGTACCGGCTTTTGTACTGTTTACCTTTTCCTGTACTTCCTGAATGGTCTTAACCGTCTGGTCACCAATTTTTGTAATAACATCGCCCTGCTTAATACCTGCTTTATAAGCAGCACCGGTATCAGATACCGCAGCGACATACACACCAACCGGAATACCATATGCTTTGCTTACACTTTCCGAAATGTCTCTTCCGGTGATTCCCAGATAACCTTTTTCGCTGTCTTTCAAAACTTCGCGGTCCATCAAGTCATTAATAACTGAAACTGCATCACTCATCGGAATCGCATATCCCATACCTTCAACATTTGTTGAACCGTAGGAGAAATATTTTGACGAGTTAATACCAATTACATTTCCGTTTGTATCAATCAAAGCACCGCCGCTGTTACCAGGATTAATCGCTGCATCTGTCTGCATCAAAACCTGTGTCGTACTCTTTCCGCTTCCATCCGATGCGGACACTTCACGGTTTTTCGCACTCAGATAACCAACGGTTACGGACTGTCCATAACCAAGAGCATTTCCGATGGCAATTACCATCTGTCCGACTTTTGCCTGATCTGAATTTCCTAATGAAGCAACACGAATACTTTTCTTCGTGGATTCTTTGAGGGAACTTAATTTAACGGTAATAACCGCAAGGTCATTCGACTCGCTTGTTCCTTTTACCGTTGCATCCGCCACTTCATTATCGTTAAAAGTAACTGAAATCTTATCGGCATCAGCTACAACGTGATTATTTGTCACAATCAAGAGTTGGTCATTATCCTGTTTTACAATAAATCCGGATCCTGCTCCCTCGGAAGAATAAGTCTGTCCAAAGTAAGAAGTCTGGGTACTCTTCTCCGTAATCGCAACAATCGATGGCATAACCTTTTCCACGATACCGGACACATCGGCAACCGTAGCTGCTGAGCCGGATACCGTTGTCAGAGCAACACCATTATTGGAACTGTTATCCACGCCCTGAATCTCACTCTTCGTTCCGAACAAAGCAGATAATCCCTTGTTTACTCCAAAGAAACATCCCGCTGCAATCACGCCAAATAAAACTGCACTGACTAAAATTTTAGGAATTGACATTCCTCTTTTTGCTTTCTTTTCTTTTTTCTTTTTCACGTTCTGCGCTTCAACATTTTGGAAACGGTACGTGTTATCTTCAGACGGCATCGGTGATGGCTGCACCGGCTGTTCATAATTGGTATTCTGCTGCTGTGCCGGTTCCGGTTGCGGCTGTGTATACTGTGGAGTCACCTCCGGTTCTGGTTGTGTATACTGTGAAGTCGCCTCCGGTTCTGGTTGTGTATACTGAGATGCTGCTTCTTGCTCCGGCTGTACCGGCTGGTTCTGATTCTCAGTCTGCGGCTCCTGTGGTTCCTGAAAAGCCTGTGGTGCCGGATTGTCAACCATGACAAATCCATTGGCATCGTTATTATTTTCCATGCTATTGTTATTTCCCATGTTGTTTTCGTCCATGATAAAACATCCTTTCGTCTTAAGTTAGGTTTATTATAGACAGTAATTGTGTTGAGAATGTGAATGATTTATAATATTTGCGTCTTGTGGGCGCTTTCGCTTGACAAATTGCGTAAGGGTATCGGCATGTAAAATACACATGCCGGATACCCACGCATTTGTACCCACAATCCACAAATGTTATAAATCATCTATAAGCGGCTAAAACTTCTGACTTGCCGGCAAGAAGTTTATGCAACTAAAATCCTTACAAATTAAAAAAAGCGTTGCATGGTTTTAAATGTTTTTCAAAATCAAGCAACCAAAACGACTGCAACTAAGAGAAAGAGTTGCATTTATCCACGAATTTGTCCTTCCAAGCCCGAATAACACGGTTAAAATGCAACCTTATGAGCCAAATCAAGCAAAAAACGTTGTTCTGTGCAAATTAAAAAGCCATTAAATGTGTTTTTGCACCTCTCCACCCCTTCCTACTTAATGCTGTCAAACGCCTTTTTTATATTCCAGCAGTTTACCGGGAAGGATTGCAAAGAATGTGCTAGGTACACGCAGGTATCTGATATGCGAATTTTGCATATCGATACCTCTGCGAGTACCTTAAGCGGGAGCGGCACATGAGTAGCAATCCTTCCCGGTAAATTGCGAAAATAAAAAAGCCGCTGACATTTTTCTTGTGAAAAAGGCAAAAATGAGATATACTATTTATACTTATGGACATACTAAACTATAAAATAGAAAGGACTGGATTGGTTTGATTAAGGGAAATCAAAAGCTCCTAAATCTTTTTCGTATATTAATAGATACGGCAATTATTGTATTTTCGTTTATCCGCGCATACTACCTGCGCTTTAGCAACGATAGTATTTTAATCCAGTGGAAATGGATTGAGGAACCGGTTGGTATTTACGGCTCGTTAAAGGATTACATGCAGATTTTGATCATGCTGATTCCTTGTTACCTCGTTTCCTATTACTTTTTCCACTTGTACGACCCGAAGCGTACCAAGAGCAGAAAATCAGAAATTTTTAACATTTTAAAATCCAATGTTGTAGGAATTCTCTACTGCGTTGCCTTTCTGTTTTTTATTCGCAACGGTACTTACGCCCGTTTGTTTATTATTATTTTTGTTACGCTGAATTTTATACTGGAAGTTTTATTCCGTTTTTGCACCACAACGCTTCTTCGCAAGATTCGCAAAAAAGGAATGAATCACAAACATATTTTATTAATCGGTTACAGCCGTGCCGCAGAAGGTTACATCGACAGACTATTGGCACATCCGGAATGGGGCATTTCCATCCATGGTATTTTGGACAACCATAAGCCGCTTGGCTATTCTTACCGCGACATTCATGTCATTGGGCGAGTGGACGAGTTAGAAAAAATGCTGTCTGAAAATGATTACGATGAAACAGCAATTACGCTTAGCATCGACCACTACGACAGTCTGGAGGGGATTGTTGCCGTAACGGAAAAATCCGGCGTTCACACAAAATTTATTCCGGATTACAACAATATTATTCCGACTCGTCCGTATACCGAAGATTTGGATGGACTGCCGGTCATCCACGTAAGAAACATTCCGCTTTCAAACTCGTTTAACCGTTTTTGCAAGCGTGCAATTGATATTGTAGGTGCGCTGCTTTTAATTATTCTGTTTTCCATTCCGATGGCAGTGGTTGCAGCAATTATTAAAATCACATCACCGGGACCACTCATTTTCAAGCAGGAGCGTGTCGGTCTTCACAACAAGCCATTTAAAATGTTTAAGTTCCGCTCGATGGAAGTGCAGGACGCCTCAAAAGAAAAACAGGCATGGACCGTGCAGAATGACCCCCGCGTAACGCCAATCGGCAAATTCATCCGAAAAACCAGTTTGGATGAATTACCACAGTTTTTCAATGTGTTAAAAGGCGATATGAGCCTTGTCGGACCAAGACCGGAGCGTCCATTCTTTGTTGAGAAATTTAAGGAAGAAATTCCTCGTTACATGATTAAACATCAGGTTCGTCCGGGCATCACCGGCTGGGCACAGGTAAACGGCTACCGCGGTGATACATCCATCCGCATGCGAATCGACTGCGATTTGTATTATATTGAAAACTGGACGTTAGGACTGGATATTAAAATTTTATTCCTGACAATTTTCAAAGGTTTCGTAAATAAAAATGCATACTAAAATTATGGCGGACTCCAAAGAATATGGAATCCGCCGTTTTTATTCCTGCCAAAACTCTGCGAGCAGTTCTTTCATTTTTTCACAATTTACAACATCAAACGGATACCATTCCCTCGGGAACAAGTCCTGATACTGCTTTTGCATAAACCGCTCATCCAAAAGAATAATTGCCCCTTTGTCGTTTATTGTACGAATCACGCGTCCACCCGCCTGAAACACTTTATTCACCGCCGGATACAAATAGGCATACGAAAATCCATCCCCTTTTTTCTCCTCGTAATAATCCTTGAATAATTCTCTTTCATGGCAGACCATCGGAATCCCGGTTCCTACTACGACCGCGCCAATCAGACATTCTTCTTTCAAATCAATTCCTTCACTGAAAATGCCTCCCATAACGCAGCATCCAATCACGCTTTTGTCTGTTTCTTCAGAAAATGCCTCTAAAAACTCTTCTCTCTCCCGCTCACGCATTTCGGGCATCTGTACAAGAATCCTCTGATTTTCTCTATTAGGAATCCTTGTTACAATTTCATCCATAAAACGGTACGACGGGAAAAAGAGCAAATAATTTCCTTCCTTTGCCGAGACAAAACTATCGATATACGCCGCAATCTTTTCGTATTCCGCCGCCCCGCGCCTTGTATATTTTGTCGTCACATCGCGGGCAATCATCACTTTTCTCTGTTCCGGCAAAAATACGGATTTTGCATAAACCGCGGCATCTTCTTTCTCCCCGCCAAGCTGTTCTTTATAATACCGGATTGGCAAAAGAGTCGCCGAGAAAAAGATGGTGCTCTGCACCCGTTCCATCACTTCTTTCAGGCAGCCGGACGGATCCATGCACTGGATTTTAATGCGAAACTTCCGCTCCTCGTCATAATCCAGATAAATCCGGTCACTCTCATCAAATTTTTCAAGCACCGCAAGAAACCGGCGGACATCAAAATAAAGCGATAAAATCGTGTCACGCTCTGGCAGTACCGGATATTCTTTTGCCACCAATTCATAATCTCCTGCCACACGAAGAAGGGCAAACTCAAGCGTTCCCGCATCCGAAATTACTTCAAATTCATCACACTCTTTTTTCCACGCAAGCAGCACGCGGTTCGCCGCCTCCAGCGATTTTTCAAATTTCCGCAGTATATAATGTACTTCCGGACGTTTTTCGTGCCGTTCCATCGCCTTCACAATCTTCTTTACAGCAAGAAAATCTTCCTTCACAAGTCTCGCACTGTACATTTCCCTGCCGCGCTCCACAAGATTGTGTGCCTCATCCACCAAAAGCACCATATTTCCTTTTTTCTCAGTCGAAAAAAATCTCCGCAGATACACATTCGGGTCAAATACATAGTTGTAATCACAAATCACGGCATCTGCAAAAAGAGCGGCATCCAACGCCATTTCAAACGGACAAACCTGATGTTTTTCGGCATATTTCTCAATCATATCCCGGCTCATTTTGTGCTCATGAATTAACATGTCGTAAACCGCTTCATTCACTCGGTTATAATGCCCTTTCGCACGCTCACACTCACCCGGATTGCAGGAAACCGTGTCCATTACACACATTTTTTCCTTTGCCGTAATCGTAAGTGTTTTGAAAAGCAGTTTTTGTTTTCCAAGCAGTTCAAAACAATCTTCCGCCACCGTTCTTGTTATCGTTTTTGCCGTCAGATAAAAAATCCGGTCGCAGACTTCCTCTCCCATTGCCTTTACCGCCGGAAATACTGTGCTAATCGTTTTCCCCACCCCTGTCGGTGCCTCAATAAACAGCCGCTTTCCTTTTTCCACCGTATGATAGACCATCGCCGCCAGTTCTTTCTGTCCCGGACGATAGGAAAACGGAAAGGCAAGTTCTGCAATCGATGCATTTCTCTGCTTTTTCCAGTCATACTGATAAACGGCCCATTTCTCATATTCATCCATCAAATTCCGAAACCACTGCACAATCTCAATTCGTGAAAAAGTCTCCCGAAACCGCACCACCTGCTCGGTCTCCAGATGACAATAGGTAAGCTGCACTCCAATTTCATCTAGATTTTCATTTTCCGCCACGATATAGGCGTAGCACATTGCCTGTGCCTGATGGATAAACAACGGCTTTTCCAAATCCTGCACCGGCAGATACACACCCTTAATCTCATCAATCACCGTCAAATCACCATCGGTAAAAATGCCGTCCGCACGCCCTTCAATTTTCAACGAAAAATCTTCTTCATATTCGGCACTCTTAAATTTTTGTATCGTAAATAAAGGAACCTCGGATTCATACCCAACGCCCATACTTTTTTGTATTCTTCTGTGAATACGGCTGCCAAGCTGCATTGCGTCTACATTTCTCACGCCCGTGCCGCCGCTTACAATATCTCCTTCGCGGAATACAAATTCCACTAAGTTTCTTACGGATATTTTAATTGTTTTTTCTTTACTCATACTTATAGTATAAAACGAGGCCGGCACGGACGCAAGGGGCTAAAATACAATGTTAGCGCCAGAACAGTTGCATTTCCACTTAAAACATGATACAGTTTAAGAAATAAATTAGAAATCTGAATTGGAGGAAATTATGGCAGATATTAATTATGAAGAATTAGAAGATTTGACACTTACCATGGAAGATGAGGACGGCACAACGACAGAGTGTGAACTTCAGTTTGTGTTTGAATATGATGGACAGGATTATGGTGCTTTCTGTGAAGCGGAAAATGAAACCGGTGAATTTTATTTCTTTTCCATTGATGGAGAGACCAATAAAAAAGGGAAAACCGAATTGGAAATTGCCCCGGTCGAAGACGATGCCCTGCTAGAACAGCTTGTCGATGTTTTGCAGCAGATTATTGATTCTGAAATGTCGGATATCGATGTCGAAGATGAGGATGATGCAGAAGATGATGAAGACGACAGCGTGTGGGATGAGTTTATTAACAAAAAATTAGAGGACTAAAAAAAGTCCCTTTGTGCAGAGACGGGATATCGCTTCGCGATATAGTCTCTCACAAAGGGGCTTTTTTATTTGTGTACACTTTTCATTGATTAAAATAAAGGGAAGATGGAAAAGTGTTTGTCATGCATCAAGACTTAGATATAAAATTGAATTTTGAATTATGAGGCTGTAACAAATGTTTATTGCCAAGTTCTTTGGATTCCAGTAATTCTGTAGAAAAAATTTGTGGCTCGT
>CALELW010000039.1 GCA_937902905.1 uncultured Clostridium sp.
AAAAATGATATAATTTTATTGGAGGTGGCTAATTATGAGAGAATATAGACCACGTATTGTGGATGAAATATTAAAAGATAAGCTTGAGGCAAAAGGAGCAGTTGTTATTGAAGGACCCAAATGGTGCGGAAAAACGACGACGGCAATGCAGATTGCTCGTAGTGTCTTAAGAATGGATGAGCCGAGCAAACGAGAAACGAATATTCAGATGTCTGAGATTGCTCCAGAAAGGTTATTAAAAGGTGATACTCCAAGATTGATTGATGAATGGCAAATTGCTCCCAAATTGTGGGACGCAACAAGGTACGAGGTGGATACAAGAGGTGAGGAGGGGCAATTTATTCTGACTGGCTCAGCAGTGCCGGTAGATTCAAAGGATATAACACATTCGGGGACGGGACGTTTTACATGGCTGACAATGAGACCGATGTCATTATATGAATCAGCCGATTCCACGGGACAAGTGAGTTTGAAAGATTTATTTGATAAACCAGACAGCCTAGAAGGAGAAAATAATTTAAATATAGATAAATTGGCATTTTTGATTTGTAGAGGGGGATGGCCTCATGCTGTTGGAATGAGAGAAAAGATTGCATTAGCACAAGCAGAGGATTATTATGAGGCTGTTATAAAATCAGATATTAATAGGGCAGATGGCGTGAGCAAAAATCCTGAAAGAGTAAAGAGATTGTTGAGGTCTTTGGCAAGAAATCAAGGTGCACAAATTGCAAATACAATGTTGAAAAATGATATTGTATCAAATGATACAGAATCATTAAATGAGGATACTATTGCGTCATATTTAAATGCATTGAAAAAGATTTTCGTGATTGAAGATATGCCGGCTTGGAACCCCAATTTAAGATCTAAAACATCCATTCGTTCATCGGATACAAGATATTTTGTGGATCCATCAATTGCAGTATCTGCGTTGGGGGCTGGACCGCAGGATTTAATAAATGATTTAAATACCATGGGATTGTTATTTGAAACATTGTGTGTTAGGGATCTTCGTGTTTATGCAGAAAAAATAGGTGGCAGTGTCTTGCATTATAGAGACAAATCAGGATTGGAATGTGACACGGTAATTCATCTTAAAAATGGTCGATATGGATTGGCTGAAATAAAATTAGGTGGTCAAAAACTTATTGAAGAGGGAGCAGCTAATTTAAAGGCGTTATCTAACAAAATTGATACTTCCAAAATGCCGGCACCGTCATTTTTAATGATAATTATAGGTGTGGGCGAGTTTGCATACAAAAGAGAAGATGGTATCTTTATAGTACCAATTGGATGTTTAAAGGATTGATGCCTTATGCGAAAGGAGAGGTTATGAATATTACCGTATATCTTGGAGCCAGCAAAGGGAACGATAATACACTTGCAAATGCAGTGAGAGAACTTGGCACATGGATTGGAGAAAGTGGAAATTCGCTTGTTTACGGAGGCTCTAAATCCGGACTGATGGGCGAAATTGCCGAAAGCGTGCTGTGTGCAGGGGGGAAGGTTATCGGTGTGGAACCACAGTTTTTTATTGATGCAGGTTTTTTGTATGAAGATGTTACAAATCTAATTGTGACAAAGGACATGTCGGAACGAAAAGCGAAGATGATTGAACTGGGGGATGCTTTTATCGCATTTCCTGGCGGTACCGGTACATTGGAAGAAATCGCGGAAATCATGTCGAAAGTATCGTTAGGACATTTGGATGCCCCGTGTATTCTTTATAATCTTAACGGTTATTATGACAGTTTAAGGGATTTACTTCGGCATATGATTGAGAAAGATTTATCAACCGAGGAAAGGCAGCAGGGAATTTATTTTGCTGAAAATCTTGAGCAGATTAAGGAGATTCTTTTGGAGGAATAATCAATATTAAGTAATAGGTAGATGTTTTTTTGTTTGTGTGATAACATAGACTAAGGAAGGAGGAGGTGCAATGAGTGCTCAATCAGATGTAGAATTACTTTCAATAAGAGGAATGGAGGAATATGCAAAGAGAAATCATTTGTCGACTCTATCTGCAATTGAATTATTTCATCAATATCAAGTATTTGAAAAAATAATGTTGCAATATGAATATCTTCATCAAGTAGATTTTGAAGAAGTTATGGAATATATTGAGAAAGTAATACAAGATGATACGCATAAGTTAACTGTTTTTCATGGGACAATAGCTAGATTTGAAAAAATAGAACTAGTGAAATCACACAATCGCAGAGATTTTGGAATGGGATTTTATACAACAATATTGGAGAGCCAGGCAAAAGAATGGGCGTATCGTTTAAAACTAAGGGAAAAAGCAGATGAATATTTTGTATATCAATATTCATTTGATGAAAATAGTACGCTTAATATAAAACGGTTTGATGGGTTGAATCAAGAGTGGCTTGAGTTTATCAAGGAGAACCGTTCTAAAGGTGGATTGCAGCATAAGTACGATGTGGTAATTGGACCAGTAGCAGATGATAATACAATGGAGACTGTTCAATTATATATGAACGGAATTTTGAATGCAAATGAAGCGGTAGAACGATTACGATATAATCGTGTAAATAATCAAATATCATTTCATACAGAAAAGGCTTTGAAAAGCTTGAAATTTGTAAGGAGAGAACGCTATGAGTGAAGCTATTTATACTTTTAATGGAAAAGATATTACATTGAATGTCTGTATACAGATACGAGCAGTGGTAGACGAATTGCAAAAAAGACTAAATGTTTCATTTGAGGATGCGATGTTATTGTTCTATCGTTCAGAAACATATAAAACATTGCAGGAAACAGAAAATGCTTTTTGGGCAGAATCGGCTGAGTATATTGCAGATCGATATTTTGAAGAAATGAATAAAAAGAAGCAAAAAGATGCGACTGTTTATTGTTAAACAGAGAGTAAAAAACATTTGACAATTAAAAAAATTACAAATATAATACTTTATTGAACGAGTAGCAAAATTGCGTAAATCCAGTTTTGTTGCTCTATTTTTTTTGCAGAAAAAAGGAGGATTCACATGACTGAAAATAACAAAATGAGGGAAATGCCGGTTTATAAACTTATGATTCAAATGGGGATTCCAATGATTTTATCGATGGCATTGCAGGCGGTTTATAATATCATGGACAGTGCTTTTGTTGGCAATATGAAGGAGGGGAGCGAGGCTACGCTGAATGCTCTTACGCTTGTATTTCCGGTGCAGATGCTTATGGTTGCAATTGCAATTGGAACCGGAGTGGGAACGAATGCGCTTCTTGCAAGAACACTTGGACAGGGAGATTCTAAAAAGGCGGCAATGGTTGCAGGAAACAGTTTGTTCCTGGGTGTGATTATTTATGTGATTTGTTTTTTGTTTGGAATTATTGGGGTGAATGCATATATTTCATCACAGACAGCGAATCCGGAAGTGCTTTCTATGGGAACCAGTTACCTTAAAATCTGCTGCGTGCTTTCTTTTGGGATTGTTTTCTTTTCTTTGTTTGAAAAATTACTGCAGGCGACGGGGCGTTCACTGTATTCTACGATTGGTCAGGTGGCAGGTGCGGTAATCAATATCATTCTTGACCCGATTATGATTTATGGCATTGGACCGGTTCCGAAAATGGGTGTGGAGGGAGCCGCTTATGCAACGGTAATTGGACAGATTGCTTCGGCTGTACTGCTGTTTGTTTTCCATATCAAATTAAATAAAGAATTTGAGCACGGATTCAAGTATATGAAGCCGGATGGTAAAATTATAAAAGAAATTTATGCAATCGGTCTCCCGGCAATTATTGCACAGGCACTTATGTCCATTATGGTATATGTGATGAATCTGATATTGAAATTTGATGCTTCTGCACAGACTGCATATGGACTTTTCTATAAGGTGCAGCAATTTGTTTTGTTCCTTGCTTTTGGATTGAGGGATGCGATTACGCCGATTCTTGCATTTGCTTATGGAATGCGAAGAAAAAAAAGAATTCAGGACGGAATGAAATATGGTATTATTTTTACGATTGGCTTGATGATTTTAGGGATTTTTATCACAGAAGTTTTTCCGGGACAATTTGCAGCCTTGTTTAATGCCGGTTCATCCAGAGAGTATTTTGTCGGAGCCATGAGAATTATTTCCATCAGTTTTCTTTTTGCGGGAATTAATGTTGCATATCAGGGAATTTATCAGGCGTTAGATGGAGGAATGGAATCGCTTGTAATTTCACTTCTCAGGCAGATGATTATTATTTTACCGTTAGCAGAAATTTTCTCTATTTTAGTAAAAAATGGGCAGGCTGGGGTGTCACTTATTTGGTGGGCATTTCCGATTACAGAATTTGCAGCTTGTTTGTTGGGATGTGTATTTTTAAGGAGAATTCAAAAAAGCAAAGTAGGTTGTCTGCAGTGAGAAAAAACTGGCTTGAGAAGATGTACTATGCTACAATATGGATATGAAAATATGGAGGTAGCAGGAATGAATATTAGAAGAGCAAAAGAAAAAGATATCGAACGATTGATGGAATTATTAGGACAGGTACTTCAAATCCATGCGGACATACGCCCGGATATTTTTATTCCGGGGACAACAAAATATACAAAAGATGAGCTGGCAGAAATGATAAAGGACGATACAAAGCCAATTTATGTGGCGGTGGATGAAAAGGATGATTGCCTTGGCTATGCATTTTGTCAGTTGAGGAAACAGCCGTTTTCAGAGAATATGATACCGTTTACGTCGCTTTTTATTGATGATTTGTGCGTGGATGCAAAAACCAGAGGCCAGCATATCGGGGAGCATTTATTTGAATATGTGAAAGAGGAGGCAAAGCGCCTTGGCTGTTATGAGGTAACGCTCAATGTGTGGGCCGGAAATACATCGGCAGAAAAATTTTATGAGAAAATGGGACTGAAAACGAAAGAGAGACAGATGGAATATATCTTGTAAAAAAGATGGGAGATTTAAAGTGGCAGTTGAATATGGAATTATTACAAAAGATAGAAAAGAAAAAGAGTTAGTGAATGCGCTTAACAAATGTCTTACTACGTTTTTTCATGGAAGACAAAACTATGATATTTATAAAAATCATAAGCTGGCAAAGCACAAAAACCGCGGAGGAGTTTCCTTTGATGAGGATAAAATAGAATGGGATTATGAATATCAGTATGATTATTTTAATAAACCATTCGGTGTTTATGTTGAGTTATATCCGAATACAAATGAAGAAGGAGCCTGCAAGTTTTCTGCTGAGGGCGTTACTTGGAATTTGTACATAGAAGAAATTAGCTTTGAGCAGGAACCAGAAATGTTTATGTGGGAGGGAAAACCATGTAAAAAACATCCGGCATTGGCGCATTTGGTGCCATTTCTTTTGCAAGGAATTCCTTTTGAATCGGTGCTTATTAAAGAGTATGGAGAAGGTGAGGAGCGGTTGTAGGAGTTTAGAAATTTTATTTTAACAGAGAAAGGGGATATCATGGCATTAGAGGAGACGGTTTTGAATGGGGAAGAATGCGACTGGTGTAATTTAACAGAAAAGCAAAAGAAATATTTATTATTTGCCACTGATTTTTGGTCTGTTTATTTAGCAGATGAACAAGATTATGTTGGGCGATGCGTTTTGGTTTTAAAAAGGCATTGTGGTTCTCTACCAGAGCTTACGGAAAAGGAATGGCTTGATATGAGATATGTTGTAAGGCGCATGGAAAGTTGTTTTAAATCAGTCCTTGGCGCAACGATGTGCAATTGGAGTTGTTTGATGAACAGTTTTTACAAAGAATCTCCAGCAAATCCTCATTTGCATTTACATGTCAGACCAAGATTAAAAAATCCAATTGTAATTAATGGTAATCAATATATGGATGAGGAATTTGGACATCATTATAACAGAAACAAAAACTCAAAAATAACACTTAAAGACAGGCAGACAATATATGAGTGGATGAAAAATAATTTGAAGGGATAAGGCAGAGTATTTATTGGAGGATGGAGAAATAAGGATGCAATTACTGCGTCAAAATGGAGGACGACAATATGAACTATACATTTAAAGAAAATCAACTTGATTATGAAACATATTACACATTAAGAAAGTCAGTTAAGTGGAATAATTGGAGCAGGGAACAGGCAGAAATTGCTTTGGAAAATTCATATTATACAGTTACTGTTTTTGATAACAAAGTTCCCATTGGAATGGGGAGAGTTGTGGGTGATGGTATTTATTTTATGATTATGGATATTGTTGTTAGGCCTGAATATCAAAGAATGGGAATTGGAAGTGCAATTATACATATGCTTTTGGAATATATTGAGAAAAATATGTGTGTTGGAAGTCGTGTTAGTGTACAACTTATATCTGAGCCAGACAAAGAACAGTTTTATATAAAACAAGGATTTAAACTTATTCCACATGAATACTGCGGACCAGCGTTGAGGAAAGTGATTTATAAAAAAGGATAGGTTTATGCGAATAGGAAAGCAAGAAAAATCATTGACATATATTTTTGCACTCAATAAAATATAAACAGATAATACCAGACAAGAGAGGGCTAAGAAAGGTGCAGGAAACCAGATATAAAATCATTCGTATTGACGAAGATGATTATGGATGTGAGGAACGACCGGACGACTATGTTCCGATGGTAAGTGTTTTGGTAAAAGCAATCGAGCCGGATGACTTTGGCGATTTTCCGGAAAGAATTGTAATGATGGAAGATGAAATTATGTATCGCAGAAACCTTGATGAGGGGAACGAAGCAGTAATTGGGCTCGATGGAGGATTGTTCCCACCGGGGATGTTTTGCAATGAAGCCGATGACGGTGAAAA
Organism: uncultured Clostridium sp.; assembly: GCA_937902905.1. GTDB lineage: Bacteria > Bacillota > Clostridia > Lachnospirales > Lachnospiraceae > Eubacterium_F. The sequence continues at coordinate 6,796 of CALELW010000039.1, forward strand.
CGATACCAAGGCCGATTTGCAGGGAGAATGGTTAGAAGATTACTTAGACGCTTTGGAGGAAATGGAAGAGTAAGATGAAAATATATCAGCCGGATTATTATGACAAATTTCAGTGTACAGCATCCAAATGTCCAATGACGTGCTGTATGCAGTGGCGTATTGCAGTGGATGACGAAACGTTCCATAAGTGGGATGACGAATGGAAAAAGAAAGTGAAAGAAGTTGAAGAAGGACGCATAATCGAATTGAAAAACGATGGTATGTGTCCATTTCTGAATGAGCAGAAATTATGCAAAATTGTATTGCGAGATGGTGAAGGGGCAATTTCTGAAACATGCCATACTTTTCCGCGCGAAGAACATGAGTATATTGGGAGAGTTGAGCGTGCATTGACGCCCGGATGCCCGGCTGTACTGGATTTGCTATGGCAGCAGGAGTGTTTTCAGATTCAGAAAAAAGAGGAGCAAATTGAAGGAATAGCAGAAGAAATTTACGAGATAAATCCGGTGTTGTTTCAAATCCGGGATTGGTTTCTGGATATTGTGAATATGCGGGAAATTAAATTAAATACCACGTTGGAAATCTGTTTTTTAATTGCGCTGGATTTATATGAATTGGAACAAAAGGGCGTTCTTGAAGATGAATTCCAAAGTTACAAAAACACCACGGATATTTGGAAAATTCAAGATGCAATTGGAGAAAATGGAACAATAACGAAAGAACGTCTGGAAGAGTATAATTTGCTGTTTTTGGATGTTTCACAGATTTATCGGGAACAAAATATTTATGGAGATTTTCTGGTGCCGCTGGCAGAGGAGGCAGAGAAGATTAACGGTAAAGAAACCGAGTGTTTTAAGACGTATCAGCACAAGATAAATAAATGGGCAAAAGAGCTTCGGAATCTTTTTGCAGAAGAAATTTCATCAGCCATTATTACGCCGGGAACCGGTCAGGTTTTGGATATTCTTGTGAAATTGGAATGGATGGCAATGGAATATGCTGTGTTGTCACAGGCGTTATTTTTGCAGCAGCAAAAAGGAGAATTAACGGATAAAAAAATACAAAAAAGTGTATGTGTTATATTTCGCATGATGGGTTATGCAGATGACGATATTTGGGAATACATGGAAAACTGTTTTGACAGTGTAATCTGGCCGTGGGAATATTATTCTCTGTTGGTATGATGTTGTATGGATTCACGATTTTGAATTGCATTTATTATTTATCGTGGTAAAATAGAAGCAGGTTCCTTGTTCGAGGAGAGTATGTGACGTAAGTTATGTATAGCCGGCATCTCTGTTTTATTTATAGTAGACCTGAGCAGGAGGAATGCGCGGCTGCAGGGAGCCTAATTTTGTATGGATTGGAGAAAAAAGTATGAAAAGATTAGTAGTAGCACTGATTATGCTGGCTGTATTTTTCTGCCTGCCGGTGAAAGCAGAAGCTGCTGGGAAAACGCTCCGTATTCCGGGACCGGCTTGTCAAAAAGGAAATGATATTTATTATTGTTATACCATGGGTGGTCTGCGCATGAATTTGATGAAGATAAATAAGAAAACAAATAAGGTTACAAAAATTGTTTCCTACAAAAACAAAGGGAAAGATACGAATGCTTTTGAAAATTTGAATGTGAATGGCAATGCCATTTATGCAGCATATGATTTAGTATGTGGAACAGGAGTATCGGATAGTTATATATGCCGGATTGACAGCAAGAAAAAGACGAAAAAATTACTTACCAAGGGAAGAAATCCGGTTGTGATTGGTAAAAAAATATATTTTATCAAGACTGCTTATAATAAAGAATATGACAGCGATAAAGATATGGGAATTTATGTTATGAACCTTTCCGGCAAAAAAATAAAGAAGGTCTGTAAAATGCCGGTTTCCGGGCTTTATGAGCTGGGAACCGATGGCAAAAATTTTGTCTATAGTTATTATAACAAAAAGGGAAAATTAACACTTCGTTATATGACGAAAAAGGGCAAAAAACTGGGAGTTTATAAAAAAACGGAGTCATCTTTTTGCAGTCCGTCTTACAACTTAAGAAGTACCGTAGGAAACAAGCAATATTATATTGCAGGAAATCGCGTAATGTGTGAGGACAAAACGACGCATGAGACAACGGTTTTGGTCGATTTTGGAACGGGCATTAGTTCCTATGTAGACAATTTTCAGGTGTTTCATGATGTGATTTTGGTTCGCGGAGTTAAAGAAGAATATATTCCTGCGTACAAAGAAATGGCAGGAAAAGGATATATCTATATGATTCATTTAAATGATTTATCCAAGGTCTTGCTGAAAAAATACAATAGTGGCGAATAAAGGAGAAATGATATGTTACATACCATGTTTCAGAGTGTGATTGATCAGGACAGAGCAGCGGTTGTGCTTTGTAATTTGGCACATGAGATTGTTTATATGAATCCGGCTGCCGTAAAAAATTATGAAAAATGGGGCGGGGACAAATTGGTTGGAAAAAGTCTTTTGAACTGTCATAATGAAGAGTCTAAACAGAAAATTGAAAAAGTGCTGGATTGGTTTAAAGAGGATCCATCACATAACATGATTTATACATTTTACAATGAGAAACAGAATAAAGATGTTTATATGGTGGCACTGCGCGATGCAAAGAAAGAGTTGATTGGTTATTACGAAAAACACGAATATCGAAATGCTGAAAGCGCAAAAACATATGATTTTTCAAAGTCGCTCATTTAAGGAGGCAAAGCAGTTTTATGTATTATAATAATGTACTTGATTTAATTGGAAATACACCACTTATGTGCTTACAGGAGAGCACAGGTTACAATATATTTGCAAAGGCAGAGTTCTTGAATCCCGGCGGAAGTATTAAAGACCGCATCGCGAAAAATATGATTGAGACGGCAGAGGCGGAAGGTAAGTTAAAAACGGGAATGACAATTATTGAACCTACGAGTGGAAACACAGGAATTGGTCTGGCTCTTGTTGGAGTGAGAAAAGGGTACGAGGTTATTATTGTGATGCCGGAAAATATGAGTGAGGAGCGAAAAAAGGTAATTCAGGCATTTGGTGCCAAACTTGTCCTCACAGAGCCGAAACTTAGTATTGGCGGTGCAGTGGATAAGGCAAATGAGATAGCAAGTGCAAATCCTGAGAAATATTTTATGCCACAACAGTTTGTGAATCCGGCAAATCCGGAGGCACATTATCGGAAAACGGCAGCTGAACTTTGTGAGCAGCTGGGAAAGAAAATTGATATTTATGTTTCCGGTGTGGGAAGTGGAGGTACTTTGCAGGGAATTGCCAAGTATTTGCTTGAGCAAAATCCAGATACGAAAATTGTGGCGGTAGAGCCAAAAGGAGTTTCGGCACTTCACGGAGATGGACCGGGAATCCACCAGATACAGGGAATTGGAGATGGATTTATTCCGGATGTATTAGACACCGGTTTGATTACTGATATTGTTGAGGTATCGGACGAGGATGCGATAAATACAGCGAGAAAACTTGCAAAAGAGCAAGGGCTTTTGGTAGGAACTTCATCCGGGGCAAATGTATTTGCGGCAATGCAGATGGCAGAAAAATACGGAAAAGACAAAGTGATTGCAACGGTTCTTGCAGACCGAGCGGAGAGATATTTTAGCACCGGATTGATTTAACTAACGTGGCAAGATGAGCAAATAAAAAACTGAGGATTTTATAGGATGAAAGTACAGGTAATTCGTTCTAATCGAAAAACAATCGGACTTGAGGTGCGCGCGGATGAAAGTGTAATTCTGCGGGCGCCTCAGTGGCTTTCTGAAAAAGAATTGGATGAATGGATTGGAGAGCATGCGTACTGGATTGAGGAAAAGGTAAAACAGATGCGGCAGAGAAATTTGAATAAAAAGCTGACAGGGGCACCAGCCGTTGACAAAATTTCGGATGTAGAGTGGAAAAGGATCTTGGCAGAATTTACAGAGAGGGTAAACCATTTTTGTAAAGTTATGGATGTCACCGTTGGCAGAATCACCATCCGCAATCAAAAGACAAGATGGGGGAGCTGCAGCTCAAAGGGCAATGTGAATTTTAATTATCAGCTGTATTATATGCCGCGTGAACTTATGGATTATGTCATTATTCATGAACTTTCGCATAGACGTCATATGAACCATTCGGCAGAATTTTGGCAGGAAGTAGAGAAATATTGTCCGGCATATCGGGAATGCAGGAAAAAGTTGAGGGATTATGAAATCTAAAGTAGTTTGGGGCTTTTTAATCTGACTTTAAATAAATTCAAGGATGCGTTGATTGTTTTCTTCTTTTCGTAATGATATAGTGAAATCACGGTACCGAATAATGAAAAATTAGGAGGAATTGAATATGATGCTGGGAAACAATATTCGAATTGCCAGAAAACGAATGGGATTGACACAGGAGGAACTGGCAATGCAGATTGGAGTGACTGCCCAGGCGGTAAGCCGATGGGAATCAGAGGCGGGACTGCCGGATACATCGCTTATCGTGCCGTTAGTACAGGCACTGCAGATTTCAACGGATACTTTGTTTGGAATGGACCAAATGAAACAGGAAGATGCCATGTATATGGAGATTAAACGCGAGTATGAGAAAATCGAAAGTGATGAAAAAGGATCTTTTAAGGGGCAGGAATTCATTTGGGACAAATACCGCAAGAAGGCGATTCAGTGTGCAGCGCAGGTGATTCGGTTTTGTCAGAAAACAGAATGGGTGGAACGTGC
>CALELW010000040.1 GCA_937902905.1 uncultured Clostridium sp.
AACTCGCCACAAAGTTTTTCTACGAAATTACTGGAATCCAAATGAACTGGCAATGAACATTTGTCTCACCCCGATCATTTCAAACTCAGTTTTTTTTCCCACAATAACGTTTTCAAATAAACACTTATAATTACAATATCCAAGCGTGCACCCCGGATGATACATTCCATATACTTTCGTTTTTTTATTATACTTTGCTATAAATAAGTCGCGTTTTTTATTATTTATAGTCGCAACAATCTGCTGAATACTATTTTCATCGTATAATTTGTCTTTTAAAATCCCATTGCCAATACACGATACGATAACATCCGGTTCTAGTATCTCTATCTCCTTTCTTACAAAATCTTCATATACTTCAAGATAATTAGAAAGCATTTTATCATTCGTCCCCTTACTATATCCGCCTCTTTTATTTATATTCATAAATGCTGTTTCTTTTGGAACCACATGCAACATATCACATATAATTTTAAATTTATTATAATAACATTTACTCCTATTTGTTTTTTCGTTATTGAATTTAATGTTGCCCTCATTTTCAACCAGAAGCTTATACCAATGTGTTTTCATCAAATCAGAAATCGGCGAAATTCCGTTATATTCCTCTTCTTTACCATTAGAAGCGGGTTCTTTTAAAATAAATAACACTTTTTTATTTGCATTATTATATTTTTCAAAATCAACGCAGCCATCGGGTATAAATGACTTTTTAAAATTCTCATCACTCTCTTTACCTTTTATACAAGTTTTTTCAAACCAACTATCCGCCCCATGTGCCTCTTTCCATTGCCGAAATAGTTCTATCAGTTTCTCTTTTCTTCCCTTTTTCGCATTAACTTTCACAATGTCCAATTCCATCTTGTCTAGCATATGCACTCACCTCTTTCAATTAATTTCACATTCACTCAAAAGGTCCAACAATTCCCATGGCAATTGTTGGACCTTCTTTTCTTCTCTACTCTGCCGCCAACACCTCATAAACTTCCTTAAAGGATTGTTTCGGCTGATACAATTCCGTAAACAAACCACAGTATGGTCCGTTCATTTTGTAGCTGTAATCTGCTGTTGACAGATATGGTGCGTCAAACAAGCCCCAAATGGAAAGGCTCGTAATCGGTCCGGTCTTTCCTGCTGCCTGTGCCGTCTTGTTGATATCCACATATGTCTGCATGAGTTTCTTGTAAAAGGCTGCATGCTCCGGCTCTGCATCATTATCGTAATTGCGGACGGCAAGTTCTGTTACATGAACTTCAACATTATTTTCTGCAAATTTCTCAATCGCATTTTTCACTAAAGTAATGTCATTGTCGTTCATGCATCCACTCTGCTGGCCATAACCACCAATGTAACTCTGCATACCAATGCCATCGCAAAGTTTCAGGTAACCGCCATTTCCGTCCGATGCAAAACTGTTGACGCTCTTTACCAGTTGAATAATGGCATCTCTCTTATTTGCGCCATAGGTTGCAAACGTGTTGTAATCATTGTAGAACAGCTTAATGTTTGTCTTACTGTTTGCCGCCTGTAATTTTGCTCTTGTCTCATATGCATACTGGAATGCAAGTTCCACATAATCACTGCCAATATAATCGTAGAAAAGATTCGTCTTGTCGCCGCGAACCTGTCGTACATGACGCTCATCATCATCCGCAAATTCACCTGCATTGTCGGCAACCGCTTCATTGACAACATCCCAGCAATAAATCGCGCCCGGATATTTTTCTTCAAAATGCGTCATCACTTCATCAATGTACATCTTCAGACGATTTTTCATAACATCTGCGCTGACATAAGCACCATCCGTCTTGTAACCCTCACGGAAGAACCAGTCACACATATCGGCATCCCAGGTCAGCACATGACCACGAATGGATAATCCGTTTTCAACCGCATACGCAACCATCGAATCTGCCTTTGTAAAGTTCATCACTGCCGGTGAATTTTCATCCACATAAGCATTTTGTGAAGCAGACTGGCTCAAAAGCGAATATGCCTTCATTTCATTGCTGAACGTCGTACTGTCAAAATGATACTTAATGAGTTTGGTAAGCTCTGTATTTTTCAATGCTGCCTCATTAATATTTGTACCAAATTTGAAACCATATTTCTTACCGAGAGACGCAAGCGATTGATAGGATTCAATTGCCTCGGTCGCATCTTTTTTCCCTTTGTTCTCCATCACAACAGAGGTAACCTGAATGTATTTCACTGTCGCTGTTGAATTCTGAACAATCAAGTAAAGCGCCGTTTGTCCGCTCGGATAAGCATCTAACTGTAAACCCTGCTCCTTGCCGCTCTGCATACCATTGGCATCCACAAAACCAGCCCAGTCACTACTTTTTACCGACAACTTAATCGATGCGCCACTTGTATTTTCAATAATATTTTTGTTGGCATCCAAAAGGTTAATTGTAACATTTACCTGTGTAAAATCCGACACTTTATGTCCGGTTGCCGTAATCAACGGAAGCAGGTTATAAACCGTTCCATTCCATGCACTCGAATACGCTGAAGAATTGATAAACGTATTGTCAATTGCAAGCGTAACTTTCTCCGCCGCCGGCGTCTGGGTTGGCGCAGCCGTTGGGGTCTGAGTCGGTGCCGTAGTCGGTGTTGCCGTTGGTTTCTTTGTCGGCTCTGTAGTCGGAGCTGCCGTCGGCTTCTGCGTTGGTTCTTTTGTCGGCTCTGTGGTCGGTGTTGCTGTCGGCTTTTGCGTTGGTTCTTTTGTCGGCTCCGCAGTCGATGTCACCGCTGGCTCCCTTGTTGGCTCCTTTGTCGGCTCTTTCACAGGCTCAGCAGTTTTTGCCGCAGAGGAAGAATCCCCCGGATTTACTATTGCCGGTTCTTGTGTATTCGCCGGTGGAACCACGGTAGTTCCTGCCTTTTTCTTAACCGTAACTTTGCACGAAAGTTTATAGGTTTTCCATCCTGCCTTTACCTTCGCTGTCACCGTAGCTTTCCCTGCTTTTTTGGCTGCTAACTGAACAGACTTTTTCGTCTTTTTCTTCAAGGTAACAATTGATTTTTTGCTGCTTTTCCACACCACTTTTTTTACCGCTTTTGCATTTTTAATCGTTACTTTTTTCTTGGTCCCTGCCCACATGGTAATACGCTTTTTGCTTAACTTTGGTTTCGCTTCTTTAGCACTTGCAGGCATTGTAAAAACACTCGAAATACTCAGTGCTGTTACCGTGAGAAGTGCCAAAGCTTTCTGACTTGTTCTCTTCATAGAATGACTCCTTTCATTCCTCTCAAAACTCTCTAATCTCATTGTAATACTTTGTGGGAATTATACAACGAACATTCTATAAAATTACTATTAGTTTTTTGTTTTCCATTTCAAAAGAAGTGCCGAATTGATAATGTAAAAACTGCCAATATGCTTAGTATCTTTTGTGTGTTATTTTTCATGTGATTCCTCCTAACAATGTGTATTATCTGCATACCACCCAATTTGATTGACAATTTGCAAAATCTTTTTAGCACTCTCAATTGATTTTGTAATAGGCTCTACATCATCTGTATGAATCCAGCCCTTTTTCGCAGCGTCCGGCACAGACTCAGTCAATTCCTGCAGCGATTGATTCACGCGTTCCACCATCTGACTCACATCTTCAATCAACTTTTCTACCTGTTTTGGAAGTGAAACTCTCTGCGCTTCTGTTTGCATTCTATTACAAATTTGATTCATGGATATTTTCAAAAAATAGCTATCTGTCAGCTGGTCAACAACAACCGAAAGAATCTCCTCAATAATTCCGGCGTCTACATTTCCCATCGAAATCATAACTTGAAAGCGTTCACAACGCTCATCAATTTTCTCCTGACTGCGGCAAATTCGCTCAACAAGCCGAATCAGCAAATCTACTTCTTCCTCGTCATTAATTTTAAAATCCGCATCCGTTAACTGCTTTCTTTCCTGTTCTGCCTGCGGTGTCAATTGATAACAATCAATTTGCTTTTCTTTGCAAAGATTCCAGAGTACCCGCTTGCAAACAGCATCCGTTTTTTCACCAAAGGTAAGCGACTTCACACATGGAAATCCAGCATACGCAGACTGCAAATCATATTCCACGCAAATACCGTCAAATGCATTTTTCACCGACTTTATTTGAAAAGGCAGGTTCCCCTGTCGAAGATTTTCAATTTGTTCAATCGTCGTTTTCTCTTTTTGACATGGAAAATACTGATAAAGAGGCGTTCCTTTTTCCTGCCTCATTTCATACTTTTCAAGCCATGTTTTTTTCGAGATAGCGAACACTGTCGTTTTTTCTTTTTCCGCATCCACAAATTCATCAACCCGTTGACATCCATACGACTGTGCCGTCTGCATCGATGGGAGATTTGTGCTTTTCATATAAGAATAAACCGTCTGAAACGGTGTATGTGTAAAAGCCCAGTCTCTTACGGCAATTGCTGCTTCTTTTGCATATCCTTTTCTTTGATATGTTTTTTGAATATGGTAACCAATTTCCGGCTTAATCGTATTTCCAATCGGTTGCAGCGTGAGCCCGCAGTCACCAATCATTTTTCCATTTTCTTTTAGGCACACGGCCCATAATCCGAAGCCAAAAATCTGGTACCGTTCCTGATTTTTTTCAATCCATCTGCGGACTCTTTTTTCATCAAAAGTATACGGATAATGCTGCATAATATCCGAATCCGCAAGCACACAATATAAGTCATCAAAATCTTCTTCGTTCATCTCACGAAGAATCAAATGCGTCGTCTCAATTTGCATAATACACCCTCCATTATTTCAGCTCATATTTCCAGACACCATCTTCTCTGCGGTAATGAAATTCATTGATATCTTCTTCCAAAAATACGCGAAGCATATCGTCCATTCCGTTTGCAAGTTTTCCCTTTTTCATCTCTTCTAACGGCATCCACTTTACTTCCCCTTCATGCGAGGATTTGAGTTCACCGCTAAATTGATTCGTCTTATAAAAAACAACCAGATACCTTGAACCGTCATCCCGCAGCCAATCTTTTGTGCCGCAGATTCTCGGCTTTTCTATTGTGAGTCCGGTCTCCTCATAAACTTCACGAATAACTGAATCTACAAAAGATTCGCCCTTCTCAATATGTCCGCCCGGAAATGTAAGTCCTGACCACTTTTTGTCCACTTTGTCCTGAACCAAAACATTCCCCGCATCATCGTAAACCATACACATATTCGTTAATGTTACTGTCTCCGTCCTCATCACTTTCTCCTCTCGTGATTTGTGTCACAACATTATGATGAGTTTATTATAACATAAAATTAAGGAATTGAGAGAACACATTATACTAAATTAAAATAATCGAGGTATTTTTTAAATCGGTCCTGAGCCGTCAGGCAGGTGCCTATCAAATATCCCGGTTCCGATTTCCATTCTTTCAATCCACGGTAATAAAATTCCTTTATGTCATCCTCTATAATAAAGGGAACAATACCATTTCGCAGACACTCTTTAAACAGTATCAATCTTCCTACACGTCCATTTCCATCTTGAAACGGATGGATTTTTTCAAATTGATAATGGAATTCTATAATCTCCTCTAATGTCTTTTCTTTCTCCGTATTATACTGTTGAAGCAGTTTTCTCATTTCCTTGTGAACATCTTCCGGTTTTGTTGTTTCACCGCCTCCAACTTCATTCGGAACCCGTTTATATTCACCCACAGCAAACCATGACTTACGGCTGTCCGAAGTTCCTGATTTCAAAATCAAATGTAACTGCTTGATAAACGCCTCACTTAGTGGATAATTTGCTAATTCGATTACTTGGTCAACACACCGAAAGTGGTTCGCTGTCTCAACAATATCGTCTACATTTAATAATTCATTTTGAACCCCAATTGTATTTGTTTCAAAAATATATCTTGTTTGGTCATGCGTGAGTCTGCTTCCTTCCATATGATTCGAATTATACGTTAATTCAATCTGCACCTTATGATATATTCCGCCGGAAATCGTAGAGTCCTTTTCCTGCTTTAATCTTGTTAATAAATCTGTTGATACATTTCCTGTCCGCTTTTTTCTCTGTGGCTTTCTTGCATCTTCCGGTATCTTCCAGCTTTTTCCTTCCCGTATCACTCCCGGTATCCTTGCATTCAAACAATAATCCCGCGCACTTCGCTCTGACACGTTCCATTTCTTTGCCGCATCACCAACACTTATATATTTCATACATATCACCCTCTTAAAATAAGATATTTACTATTATATCATTATCGGCAATATATATCCATGTTTTTTGTGATAAAATCTTATTTTATTCTGCCGTTTATATGAATGAGTATGGTTATAAAATGACTAAATACTTCGCTTAAATAAAGGATTAATCATGGCAATGTCAAAGCCAAGTTCATGACACACTGCGGCAGCAACATTTTCCATATTATCTCCATATATTTTTTTTGCTTTCTGTATACAAGCCTCCAATTTTTCCAAATATTTTTGACTAGCTTTCATTTGTTCTTTCACTTCTGCTCCTGCATAAACTCTATCCCATGCAGGGCAGCAAATATGAATATTTTTCTCTTTCCTAAATCGTTCCAACGTTTGTCGACTTTTTTCTCTATCTACTAGAATTGGTAACTCATTCAGATTCGGAATAGCATCTCCAGAAAACAAAACACCTTTTTCCTCCCATAAATATGACACCGATCCAAACGAATGTCCTGCCGCTCCGATGACACGCAATGTTATCCCATTTTCGAGCAAAAGCCTATCATTATCTTGCACCACCTTATCCACAATAACGGATTTATTTACAAGTTCATAAAAATTAGGAATTGGTCTTTCTTTAAATTCAAGGTCAATGTCCTCTGCCCATTTTTTTTCGATTTCTGAGCAATAAATTTTGCAATTACTCTCTTCTTTGATTTCTGAAGCACCTCCTATATGATCCGGATGTGCATGTGTAAGAAAAATGGCTTCCACTTCTTGAATTTTACGGCCTTTCTTTTGCAACAAGACCTCTAAATTTTTCTTGCATCCATTAACTCCTGCGTCTATAAAATAACATTTTTTACCCATAATCAAATAACAATATACATATCTTTTTATTGTTTTTGTAACATTAAATTCAACTTTTATCTGATATACATTTTCACATACTTTCATTCCTATTCCTCCACAATAGGTTTTACTTGATGAATATAATCCCTATATTCAATATTATCACTGTCCTTACAAATTGCTGCAATAAAATAAACCATAGTATCACCTCATTGCAAGTGTCCACTTGCATGTGTATTAAAAAAGAATGACACTTCCGTGCCACTACTTTTTTTCAATTCCTTTTATAAACATCTGAACACTATTTTTAATATAATCTTCTTTTTTCAGCTTCGTAATTTTTTTTCCAAATGAAGCTTTTAAAAAAACAAAACCAAAATTCAAAGATAGAAATGTCATCGCCATATTCTCATAATCATTTCTCCAGATTTTGCCTTTTGTTCTCATCATCTCAAAATAATTCTCTAATACTTTCTTGAAGGTTCTTGGCACTTTCAAAATGCCATCTGCTGTGTCTGGAAACAGCTCCGGAGTACGAAGTCCTATCGATACTTTAACCATCTGCGGTGTAACTTTTCGCATATATATTTCCGAAAAAGAAATCAAATCCTTTTCTAGTTCGCCACAAGAAACAAACAATTTATCCGACAAACTTGGGTTCCATTCAGGAAGTTTCATTGCTGATAATACAATCTCTTTTTTCCCTTTAAATTTACGAAAAATAGTACACTCATTAACGCCTGCCATCAATGCAATATCCTTTGTTGTTGTAGACGAATAGCCCCGTTCCATAACTAATTTCATCGTAGCTGTAATTATTTTGTTCTGTGTTTCATCGTACATAGCCGCCTCCATATGCAAGTATTTACTTGCATATTAGCATATAAAGAAATCATTGTCAATAGTAGAACGGCATCTACAAAACTTACTCCAATTTTTCACTCCACTCATTTTCCTTAAAACCAACAAGAATTGCTTCATCCCCAATAACCAGCGGACGTTTAACAAGCATTCCATTGGTTGCCAGCAATTGAAGCTGTTCATCTTCGCTCATTGTCGGAAGTTTATCCTTCAACTTCATCTCCTTGTACAGCAATCCGCTTGTGTTAAAGAATTTTTTTAGAGGAAGCCCACTTTTAGAAACCCATTCTTTTAATTCATCATACGATGGATTTTCCTCTACAATATGACGCTCTGTGTAATTTAAATGATGCTCGTCTAACCACTTTTTTGCCTTTTTGCAGGTTGAGCATTTAGGATAACATATGAATAACATAGATTCACCTTCCTTTATCAATCATGGTACGAGTCTTTGTCTCTACCACCTTTATTACAAGTTTGTTTCTCACATTTTCCGGCAATGCCTGGTGAAGACCGTTAAAGAAGCAGCGTTCCGTAGCTTCTGTATCCGTAACAATCAGATAGTAGCCCAATTCCGGCACTTTGAATCGTTTTCTCTGGTCTCTCGTTTTTCTATTACCTGTTCTGTCCTTTTTCCCCATACTCAATCTCTCCGTTCCACTCCGGTCGGTGCTAAACAGGTGTCCCCCGGACACCCGGCACTCTTAAAAAAATCAATACTCTTTAAGGTAGGAATCGCGCCATACTTTCCAATCAAATAATTCTTCTCATAACTTTCATCTTTACGGATACGGGAACCATCCTCATCTACAAAATCAGCCAATGAGTAAAGTGTAGATACACCCCTTTCATCCTTTTCTACAAACCAAATCTCGTCACGGCGTAACAATTGGTTCGATAACTGCCATGTATCATGAGTTGTAAATACAAGCTGTGCATGGTTTGTATTAATTTCCGGATTTAAAAAAGTAAGCAGGAAATTCCTTACAAGCAACGGATGCAGACGAGCATTTAATTCATCAATAACAAATACACTTCCCTTCTCCAACACACGTTGTAATTCCGGATATAACGCAAACATCTTCAGTGTTCCGGCAGATTCCAAGCCCAAAGGGATTTCTGCCATTTTATCAGAATCAATCATCTTGTGAAGTGCATTTATTTTGTATCTCTCCTCCTTGCTATCAGCCTCCTGAGGAACCTTTTCAATTCGGAAATCCTTGATATGCTCATCAAAAGATGCGAAATATTCTACAACTTTCTGCTGAACATTCTTATCTTCCACAAATCCTTTCGGCAATCTGCGTGACAAAAAGAAGTTAGTAAAAGGATCGCCAAAATCAGCAAATTCGTTTGCAAGAAACCAATCCCTGATTGCCTTACACTTAGCAATCTTCAACTTTGCTCCCAGAGAAATAATAAGCACCTGCTTTTCTAGCGCCACCTGAATATTATCCCTGCTGCTCTTAGGAAATCCTGACAAGTCAAGTTCCCCATCTGTTGTGCCGCGATAAAATACAGTACTGTACTTTCTTGCAGTCTTTGCTTTGGAATTAAGCCATTCTTCAGTCACACCTTCCTTACCAATACAAAAACCGTAGTTATAGCTTCTCTCTGATTTGTCACCGGGCAATGTAAAATATACCTCAAAACTGGATTCCGCATCAGCAGATATGGAGTCAAATAAGAACGGAGTCGGTCTAAACTCCTCAAACTTTTCCTCTTCGCCTCCATACTTAAAAGAATCCACAACATAATGAGTAATATATTCAAAAGCGTTATATATATTAGACTTTCCGCTTGCATTTGCGCCATAAACCGCAGCAACCGGCAAAATTTTTTCGCCCCCAACAAGCACTACTCTATTTGAAAACTCGGTCATCTTCGCCGCAGACAAATCTAATGTAACTTCTTCTCTGAACGATTTGAAATTTTTAAAATTAAATTGAATTAACATGATTGATTCCTCGCTTTCGTTTCTACTTTATATTATATACAATTTGTTCGAGAAATCAACATGCAAATGTGGGTTTTTCTCATTTTGATGTATGTCATGTGTTAGAAGTGTGCTTTTAAATTATTTTATCAACATATTCCCGTTCCAGTTCCTCCACCAAATACGCATCGCTCATACAGTGCATATCAGATACGCCATCCCGGAGCAGAGGATATACTTCCGAATGATAAAAAAATTTCAATGCATCATCCAGTGAAATCCCCCGCTTTTTAGCAAATTGCTCAATGATGCGGCTATATTTTTTTTGAAGTAAAATAGGATTCGCAGTCATAATACCTCTCTCCTTTCAAAATGCAATAATGACAATGCTTTCTCTGTACGAAAACACATTTGCAAGTTCGGTTTCACAACCTCTAAAGAGGAACCATGATAAAGAATCATACTTCCACCCCCCTTTCTTTCATCACCTCAAGAAGGTCGTCTACAATATATTCGCGGCTTTGAGTATGCAGCACCTCGTATTCCGGCACAATATAACTATTGAGAATATCGCTTTTTTCAGTAAATGCCCGATAGATACGCTCTGCATTCACCCCCAGCTTTGCCGCTACATTTTCTATGCAAAATACAGCAAACTCCAATTCACTGGCATTTTTTATTTCTTTACTCTGTACCACAAATTCAACCTCCTCTACATTCCAATCACAACACTGCAATAATCATATCACCAAAATATGGTTTTCGCAATATCCTGCGTTGAGCTTCGCGCCAAAACCATCCGCCCTTCTTTTCAATTTCAACATATAAAAGATTTCCGGCACACATATATCCATGTACCGGAAATCTTTTTCATCGTCTGTTTTTAATTCTATTATTTACCTACATGAAATGCATCCATACCCGGGTACACTGCACTGGCACCTAATTCTTCTTCAATGCGGAGAAGCTGGTTGTATTTTGCTACACGCTCGGATCTCGAAGGAGCACCTGTCTTAATCTGGCATGTATTCAGCGCTACTGCAAGGTCTGCAATAGTTGTGTCCGCTGTCTCACCGGAGCGGTGGGAAGAAATGGCTGTGTATCCTGCATTGTGCGCCATCTTAATAGCCTCCAATGTTTCTGACACCGAACCAATCTGGTTTAATTTGATCAAAATGGAGTTACCTGCTCCCATTTTAATACCCTTGGAAAGTCTCTCTGTATTTGTAACAAAAAGGTCATCTCCTACAAGCTGAACCTTATGACCAATCTTCTCAGTCATCTTCTTCCAGCCTTCCCAATCTTCCTCATCCAAACCATCTTCGATAGAAATAATCGGATACTTGTCAATGAGAGATTCCCAATGTGCAATCAGTTCATCCGAAGTAAATTCTTTACCGGATTTTGGCTGCTTATAATAACCAATTCCTTTTTCCGATTTCCATTCAGAAGAAGCTGCATCCATAGCAATCATAAAATCTTTTCCCGGTTCAAATCCGGCAGCCTTAACAGCCTCCAGAATTTTCTCAATGGCTTCTTCATCGGAAGTAAGTTTGTTTGGTGCAAATCCACCTTCATCACCAACCGCTGTTACATCTCCCATATCTTTAATCAGAGATTTCAACTTATGGAAAACCTCTGCGCACCAGCGAAGCGCTTCTTTAAACGATGGTGCACCAACCGGCATAATCATAAATTCCTGCGTATCAACGGCTGAATCTGCGTGAGCACCACCATTTAAAATATTCATCATAGGTACCGGAAGACGGTTGCCGGAAATACCACCCAAAAAGCGGTACAACGGAATATCTAACGCGATAGATGCCGCTCTTGCTGTTGCAATCGACACAGCCAAAATCGCATTGGCACCAAGTTTTGATTTATCTTTCGTACCATCTGCATCAATCATTGCCTTATCAATGGCATAAATATCAGACGCATCTAAACCAGTAAGAACCTCATTAATCACGGTATTGATGTTGTTGACAGCTTTTTCAACACCCTTGCCAAGATAACGGTCCTTGTCTCCGTCTCTCAGTTCCAGTGCCTCAAACTCACCTGTAGACGCACCACTTGGAGCAGTACCTCTTCCCACGGTTTCATCTACCAAAGTCACCTCTGCTTCCACTGTCGGATTGCCTCTCGAATCCAAAATCTCACGTCCAACTACTTTTTCAATTTCCAAAAAATTCATCGTAACACTATCTCCTTTTCCGCAAAATAATAGTACTCCCCGCAAGAATTTCATTCAATTCTGCATAGGATGCGTTCAGGATTCACAACCTAATACGAGGAGTCCACATGATTTATTCACATTTTGGTTAGTCTTGTCTAACCTCTTTTATATTACTGAATTTTGAGGTAAAAATCAATAGGTGAAGGTGAGAGTTTTTCTCAAGTTTGCTGATATCTGCCTAGTTAATACCAGTACGCTCGGCTAGTTCCTTCTGTGTCATATTCTGAGAAGTACGAGCATCCACAATAGTCCTTATAACATCC
>CALELW010000041.1 GCA_937902905.1 uncultured Clostridium sp.
CTGCCGATTCATTCGCATGAATTAGTAAGTACCATTGGGACAATGGCAATGGAACTTTACGCAGCGGAGAAAAGAAAGAGAAGATACCAGCCAAGGAAACGATCCGAAAAAGAACAAAAATCAATTGATGATGCCAAGGCTCTTCTGATGGAGCGAAACCATTTGTCCGAAGAAGAAGCCCATAAATATATCCAGAAACTTAGTATGGACAGCGGAAACAATCTTGTGGAAACTGCGGAGATGATTCTGGCATTTGATTAAAGGAGGATAACATGAACGCATATCTGATACTGGAAGACGGAACTGTGTTTACCGGAAAAAGCATAGGCAGTAAAAAAGAAGTCATTAGCGAAATTGTTTTTAATACGTCTATGACAGGATATCTTGAAGTACTTACTGACCCAAGTTATGCCGGACAGGCAGTAGTAATGACCTATCCGTTAATTGGTAATTATGGTATTTGTAATCAAGACAAAGAGGCGAAAAAGTCAAATACCGACGCTTTTATTGTAAGAGAACTGGCAAGACTTGGAAGCAACTTCAGAAAAGAAGAAAGTATTCAACAGTTTCTTGCAGAGCAGGACATTCCGGGAATTGAAGGAATTGATACAAGAGCCCTCACCAAACGACTCAGAGAAAAAGGAACAATGAATGGCATGATTACCACAGAAAAACCTGAGGATTTATCAGCCGTTCTTAAAAAAATTAAAGAATATTCCGTTCGTGGTGTAGTTGACAAAGTAACTACAAGGGAAATTGTTTCCTATAAACCGGGCGATTTAGATACCGATAGCAACATTTCTATTACAAAGAAGGTTGCTATTCTTGACGTTGGAACGAAATTTAACATTGCCAGATGTTTGTTAAAACGTGGCTGTGAAGTTACAATTTATCCGGCAAGAACGAAAGCAGAAACGATTCTTGCTTCCCATCCGGACGGCATTATGCTGACGAATGGACCCGGGGATCCGAAAGAATGCACAGAAGTCATTGAAGAACTGAAAAAATTGTATGCATCGGATATTCCGATTTTTGCAATTTGCTTAGGACATCAGTTAATGGCACTTGCCTGTGGCTGTGACACGGAGAAAATGAAGTATGGACACCGCGGGGCAAACCATCCGGTGAAAGACTTAAAAACCGGACGCGTATACATTTCTTCCCAGAACCATGGCTACATGGTAAAAGAATCTTCGGTGCCGAAAGAGATTGCCGAGGTTGCCTTTGTAAATGTCAACGATGGCACAGTCGAGGGACTTCGTTATTTACAGAAAAATATTTTCACAGTTCAGTTTCATCCGGAAGCTTGTGCCGGACCGAAGGATTCGGAAGTTTTGTTTGATGAATTTATCAAGATGATGGAAGAGTAAGGAGGATACATACAATGCCAAAAATGGATGGAATCAAAAAAGTTTTAGTAATCGGTTCAGGCCCAATTGTTATTGGACAGGCTGCCGAATTTGATTATGCCGGTACGCAGGCTTGTCGTTCTCTGAAAGAAGAAGGAATGGAAGTAGTGCTTATTAATTCCAATCCTGCTACCATTATGACCGATAAAGATATTGCTGACCGTGTTTACATTGAGCCATTGACCGTTGAAGTGGTTCAGAAACTGATTCGCAAGGAAAGACCGGACAGCGTGCTCCCGACACTGGGTGGACAGGCTGCGTTAAATATTGCGATGGAATTAGAGGAGTCCGGCTTTTTAAAACAGGAAAATGTTCGACTGATTGGTACGACTGCACAGACAATTAAGCGTGCAGAAGACCGTTTGGAATTTAAAGAGACGATGGAAAAAATCCACGAGCCGATTGCTGCAAGTATTGTCGTGGAACATGTGGATGATGCGATTGCATTTGCCAACGAAATCGGTTATCCGGTTGTTATCCGCCCGGCATATACTCTTGGCGGAAGCGGCGGCGGTATTGCACACAACGAAGAAGAACTGCATGATATCTGCTCCAATGGTCTTCGGCTGAGCCGTGTCGGACAGTGTTTGATTGAGCGCTGTATCGCCGGATGGAAAGAGATTGAGTACGAGGTAATGCGTGATGCGGCAGGAAACTGTATTACGGTTTGTAACATGGAAAATATTGACCCGGTTGGTGTGCATACCGGTGACAGTATTGTAGTAGCACCGTCTCAGACATTAGGTGACAAAGAGTATCAGATGCTTCGTACTTCAGCATTAAATATTATTACAGAACTTGGTATTACCGGTGGATGTAATGTACAGTTTGCGCTTCATCCGGAAAGTTTTGAATACTGTGTTATCGAGGTAAACCCTCGTGTCAGCCGTTCTTCGGCACTTGCTTCTAAGGCAACCGGATATCCGATTGCAAAAGTAGCAGCTAAGATTGCGTTAGGATATACACTGGATGAAATTCCAAATGCCATTACTAAGAAAACATTTGCAAGTTTTGAACCGGCACTGGATTACTGTGTTGTAAAAATCCCGAGACTGCCATTTGATAAATTTATCAAAGCAAAACGTACTTTGACGACACAGATGAAAGCAACCGGAGAGGTTATGAGTATCTGTGATAATTTTGAAGGTGCGTTGATGAAAGCACTCCGTTCACTGGAGCAGCACATTGACAGCTTGGATATCGGACGTTACAGTGACCGCTCCAAAGAAGAACTGTTAGAGCGTATCCACATTGTTGATGACCGCCGTATCTTTATTATTGCCGAGCTGATTCGCAAGGGCGCCACCTATGAAGAAATTCATGACATTACAAAAATCGATTTGTGGTTCATTGATAAAATTGCCCATCTGGTAGAGATGGAACAGACTTTGAAAAACGAAACATTGACACCGGAAATTTTGGCAGAAGCAAAACGAATGGAATTCCCGGATGCCGTTATTGCTAACTATACCGGCATGACAGAGCGTGAGATTCACGATATGCGCCATGAAAATGGAATCGTTGCTTCGTTTAAGATGGTTGATACCTGTGCGGCTGAGTTTGAGGCAAGCACGCCATATTATTACAGTGTGTTTGGCAGCGAAACAGAAGTTTCCAAAGATAAGGACAGAAAACGAATCATGGTTCTTGGTTCCGGTCCAATCCGAATCGGTCAGGGTATCGAGTTTGACTTCTGTTCGGTTCACAGTGTGTGGTCACTGGCACAGAGCGGCTATGAGACAATTATTGTAAATAACAATCCGGAGACAGTAAGTACGGACTTTGATGTGGCAGATAAATTGTATTTTGAGCCATTGACACCGGAAGATGTAGAAAATATCGTGGATATTGAGAAACCAGATGGTGCGGTTGTCCAGTTTGGTGGACAGACAGCAATCAAACTGACAGAAGCACTTCTCAAAATGGGAGTTCCGATTTTGGGAACAAGTGCAGAGAATGTAGATGCTGCCGAAGACCGTGAGCTGTTTGATGAAATCTTAGAGCAGTGTAAGATTCCGAGACCGGCAGGAAAAACCGTATTTACAACAGAAGAAGCATTAGCGGCAGCAAATGAACTTGGGTATCCGGTTCTTGTCCGCCCATCTTATGTACTTGGTGGACAGGGCATGCAGATTGCAATTAATGATGATGATATTCGTGAATTTATGTCAATTATCAACCGCCACGTGCAGGAACATCCAATTCTTGTTGATAAGTACCTTATGGGTAAAGAGGTTGAGGTTGATGCGGTATGTGATGGCGAGAACATTCTGATTCCTGGTATCATGGAACACGTAGAGCGTGCCGGTATTCACTCCGGTGACAGTATCTCGGTTTATCCTGCCATGAGCATTAAACCTGAAGTTCAGGAAGTTTTAGTCGATTACACGGCAAAACTTGCAAAATCGCTTCATGTAATTGGATTGATTAACATTCAGTTCATTGTTTATAACGATGAAGTTTTTGTTATTGAAGTAAATCCTCGTTCGTCAAGAACGGTACCATATATCAGTAAAGTAACCGGAATTCCGATTGTAAAACTGGCTTCTCGCGTAATCCTTGGTGAAAAAATTACGGATATGGGTTATACACCGGGACTTGCGAAAAAATCGGATTACATTGCAATTAAGATGCCGGTATTTTCCTTTGAAAAACTGCGCGGTGCAGAAATCAGCTTAGGACCTGAGATGAAGTCAACCGGTGAGTGCTTAGGTATTGCAAAGACATTTAATGAGGCACTTCACAAAGCCTTTATGGGAGCCGGAATCAATCTTCCAAAATACAAGAAGATGATTCTTACGGTAAATGATAACTCGAAAGAGGAAGCAATTTCCGTTGCCAGACGTTTTCAGGCACTTGGCTATGAAATCTATGCGACACGCGGAACCGCTAAGTTCTTAGGCGAGAATGGTGTTTCGGTTATTGGTGTCAACAAGATTGAGCAGGAATCCCCGACTTTGATGGATTTGCTGCTTGGCCATGAGATTGATTTGGTAATTGATATTCCAAAACAGGGTGAACATTCCCACGATGGTTTCCTCATCCGCCGTACTTCTATCGAGACCGGTGTTACCTGTCTGACTTCTTTAGATACGGCAAATGCACTTTTGACTGCATTAGAGGATTCTGAGAAAAATGAATTGACATTAGTAGATATTGCTACGATTGACACGAAATAAAGGTTTACAACGAACTTAAATTGTGTTATGATAGCAAATAGCCATTACTCAGATTGCGGAAACTCCGACCGGATCTTAGTAAATGGTGATAAGAAAATATTTAGGAGGTATGTCACAATGATGACTACAGAAAAGAAAAAAGAAATTATTGCAGCTTATGGAAGAACACCGGATGATACAGGTTCACCGGAAGTTCAGGTAGCGCTTCTTACTGAGCGTATCAACACTTTGACAGAGCACTTGAAAGAGAATAAGAAAGATCATCATTCTCGTCGTGGTATGTACAAAATGATTGGTAAGAGAAGAGGCCTTTTGGATTATCTGAAGAAGACAGATTTGGAAGGTTATCGTGCGCTGATTGAAAAACTTGGTTTGCGTAAATAATTTGTATGAGTTGAGTGCTTTCGTCAAATGGATACTGTTTGATTGAAGGCACTCTTTCTATGAAAAAAATTTTTCTTAAAAAGGTGAGAAAATGAAACGAAATCGCAGTCAGGCCATGGTTTGCCGGGATGGCAAATTACTGCTTGTAGAACACAGAATGAAAGGAAGAGATTTCTTTAATCTGCCGGGAGGCGGCATTGAAGAAAATGAGACACCGGAAGAAGCAGCTTTGCGTGAGTTAAACGAAGAAGCAGGCGTGAGTGGAAAAATTGTGCGTCCGCTTGCCATTGAATACAAGCCGGATTTGGAAAGCCGGATTTTTACATTTTTGATAGAAATTCCGGATGATGCGGTTCCGCACAAGGGAATTGACCCGGAATTATCGGAGTCGGAACAGACGATTGTCGGTGTGGCATGGCGTACATTAGAAGAGATTGCGGAGCGTGACCGTGCGTACTTATTTGGAGCCGGTTTGATGCGTGTGCCGCTATTTCACGATGAGGTTTTAAAATGGCCCGATGACGCTATCAGTTATCCGGAATAAGGAAAGTTGCTTTTTTTGCAAAGATTGTGTATAATAAATTTTGTATGTAAATTGAGATGACACCGAGACTTCTGAAAAGCTCATTGATACAGTGGATTTTTCAGTGGTTTCGGCATCTCGAAATAAGAATAAAGGAGAAAAAGTATGTACAAGACATTTTCAATGGAGCTTGCAGGACGTACTTTGTCAGTTGACATTGGACGTGTAGCTGCTCAGGCAAATGGCGCTGCATTTATGCGCTATGGTGATACAGTTGTCCTTTCTACGGCAACAGCATCCGAGAAACCAAGAGAAGGAATTGATTTCTTCCCATTAAGCGTAGAATATCATGAAAAGATGTATTCCATCGGAAAGATTCCGGGAGGATTTACAAGACGTGAGGGTAAACCAAGCGATAACTCAATTTTGACTTGTCGTGTAATTGACCGCCCGATGCGTCCATTGTTCCCAAAAGATTATCGAAATGATGTAACACTGGAAAACTTAGTTATGGATGTTGACCAGGATTGTGCACCGGAACTTGTTGCTATGCTTGGTTCTGCACTTGCTACCAGTATTTCAGATATTCCATTTGATGGTCCGACCGCAGCAACACAGGTTGGTTTGGTTGACGGTGAACTTGTTTACAATCCGACAAGCGCACAGCGTGAGGTTTCTGACTTAGCACTTACTGTTGCTTCCACAAGAGATAAAGTTATCATGATTGAAGCCGGTGCAAATGAAGTTGATGAAGCTACGATGATTCAGGCAATTTATGGTGCTCATGAGTTGAATGGACAGATTATCGAGTTCTTCGACAAGATTGTTGCTGAATGTGGTAAAGAGAAACATGAGTATGAGCATTTTGATATTCCGGAAGATATGTGGAATGATATGGTTAATTTCATTACACCGGAAGCTATGGAAGAAGCTGTATTTACTGATGTAAAACAGGTTCGCGAAGAAAATATCCGCAGTATCAAAGACCGTTTGGAAGAGCGTTATGCAGAGGAGCATGAGGACTGGATTTCCTTTATTGATGAGGCTGTTTATAAATTCCAGAAAGTTACAGTCCGCAAGATGATTCTGAAAGACCACAAACGTCCGGATGGCCGTGAGGTAAAACAGATTCGTCCACTTCATGCTGAAGTTGATGTACTTCCTACAGTACATGGTTCCGGTTTGTTCTCACGTGGACAGACACAGGTACTGAATGTTACAACATTGGCTCCACTTTCGGAGAAACAGAAATTAGATGGTTTGGATATTACAAAAACATCCAAGAGATATATGCATCACTACAACTTCCCATCATGGTCCGTTGGTGAGACAAGACCATCCAGAGGACCGGGACGTCGTGAAATCGGACATGGTGCTTTGGCAGAGCGTGCATTGGTTCCTGTTCTTCCTAGCGAAGAAGAGTTTCCATATGCAATCCGTACCGTATCCGAAATTTTGGAATCCAACGGTTCTACATCCCAGGGTAGTATTTGTGCATCTACATTGTCATTGATGGCTGCCGGTGTTCCGATTAAGGCACCAGTTGCTGGTATTTCCGTTGGTTTGGTAACCGGTGATACCGATGATGATTACTTGATTTTGACAGATATTCAGGGTCTTGAAGATTTCTTCGGTGATATGGACTTTAAAGTTGCCGGTACGAAAAAAGGTATTACTGCCATCCAGATGGACATCAAGATTCATGGTTTGACAAGAGAAATCGTGGAGCAGGCTATCGCAAGAACGAGAGAAGCCCGTATTTACATCTTAGATGAAGTTATGGCAAAAGCAATTGCAGAGCCTAGAAAAGAAGTAAATGCTTACGCTCCAAAGA
>CALELW010000042.1 GCA_937902905.1 uncultured Clostridium sp.
CGGCAAAGGGCACGATTCCGTTTGAGCAGCTGTTAGAGGCAAATGGTCTTACGAGCAACAGCCATGTCAACCTCCATGGTATGTTAGAGCAGGTAAGCGCTTCTCTCACTGGGGAAAAAGAAATCGAAATTAAGGCAGTTGCCGCGCTGGATTTACTTGTATTTGACCGGATGGAAGAACCAATTGTTTCCGGATATGAAAGTGAGGAAGTGGACTGGGATGCCTTCCGCAGTGCGCCCGGTATGGTCGGCTACGTGGTACAGGAAAAAGAAACGCTCTGGGATATTGCGAAAAAGTTTTTAACAACTGTCGAGGCAATTATGGAAGTCAACCAAAAAGAAACCGAACAGGTACAAACAGGCGATATGATTTTAATTCTAAAGGAAGTATCTTAAAAGAAAGAAGCACCCATCAGCTCGTATTGTCCGGTATGCTCTGCATCCGGCGGACGAATTGGTGAGTGCTTCTTATCATAAGATATCGAAGATATCGGTTTTTATGCATCTGTTTCGGAAGTTGTGCCATCGCGCCATGCTTCCATTTTTTTAACGGCAGCATCAATTGTCTTCTGACAAATGTCAGGGAGTTTATCACCCCATGCTTCGGTTGCTTCATCAAATCCTTTTTTGATAGCGGCAATCAAAGTATCTGCCTTAGATGTATCTCCACCGCTCAATGCCTGAGCCATGGAAACGAGACGATCACTCGTCTGCTCAACGCCCCAGTAACCATCGTCAGCAATATCTTTCTGTGCCTGTTCAATGGTAGCAGGGTCTGCCTGAATGTCTTTGAACAAATCAGCAAGTTTGGTATACTTTCCTGCCTGTTTGCCAAGAAGTTTTGTTACCAGATTCTGAAGCTGCTCGTTTTTCGTTGACAATTCTTTTTTCATGGTGGCAACAACAGAAGAATAATCTTTTATCTTGTTTGATTTGTCATCTGTTTTGCTTGAAGTTTCATATACAACACCTATGTCTTTTGCATCCGCAGTGTTTGTTGTCTGGGATGTTTTTGCTTTTGCTGTTGTCTGTGGCGTCGTATAAGAACTGTTTGCGCTTGTAATTCCATTTACACTCATAAGGTTCCTTCCTTTCTGTGCCTGTGGCACGCTGCATTCTATGTTCTCTACTTTACATATCGGCAGATTACAGAGAATAGTTTAGTGTTTTCTAAAAATTATCGGTACAAATCCGTCACAAAGACAAAACACCGGTAAGGGAGTTCGCGGCATTTCTCTTTGGCAGCCATTGCTTTGTCTTTATCATCAAAAATACCAAATACCGTTGGTCCGCTTCCACTCATTAAAGAACCGAGCGCACCATTTTGCAGCATACATTCTTTGATGGCGGCAATCTGTGGATAGGCGGGAATCGTTACGGATTCCAAAACATTTCCAATCTGGTTACTCAGTGAAAGAAGGTCGCGCTTTTTCATCGAAGCTAACATGCCATCAATATCCGGATGATTTGTGTGCTCATCGAGTACAAGATTGGTATACACCCATTTTGTGGAAACGTGGATGTTTGGTTTGGCAATTAAAATATAGCAGGAAGGCATCGATGGAATGGTTGATAACTTTTCGCCAATTCCCTCGGAAAGAGCCGTTCCCTTTAAAATGCAGTAAGGAATATCTGCGCCCAATTTCACACCACGCTTCATTAGGTGGCGTTTGCTAAGTCCCAGTCCATATAAGTCATTGATGGCAAGCATACACGATGCGGCATCGGTACTTCCCCCTGCCATACCGGCGGCAACCGGAATTCGCTTGTCAAGTTTGATATCAAGTCCGCCCTCCAAATGGAATTCATCCATCAGGCGTTTGGCACTTTGATAGACAAGATTATCTTCATTTACCGGAAGATAGGAAAGGTTTGTTGTCAATTTAATCCCCGGCTCTTTCGTTTTTGTGAGTGTCAGCCGGTCAAACAGGCGGATGCTCTGCATAATCATTTTTACTTCGTGGTAGCCATCTTCGCGGCGTCTAATGACATCCAGCCCAATATTAATTTTTGCCGGTGCATTAATCCAAATCGAATCCATTTCATTTCTCCCTTCTGCTTTTGTAAAGAGTGTACCATAAATTCATTTTTCTGCAAAGTGTATAAATGGAAAAGATTCGTCAATGCTATGATTAGACAATATGAAATCAGGAGGAAATAAAAATGACAGGAAAGAAAAAGTGGATTGCGATTGCGGGATTGTTTGTGGTGACGTTTGTTCTCATGTTTTTTTATGCGAGACAGATGAAACAAAACCGGATGCAGAAAGATATTGCAAAGGAAATTCTGCGGCTTCACGTGGTTGCCAACAGCGACAGCAAAAAAGACCAGGCATTGAAAATGGAAGTAAAAGAGGCGGTTGTTACATATCTGCGTGGCGTGATGCAGAACGCAGAAAGTGTGGATGAGGCGCGTATAGAAATTCAGAAAAGACTTCCGGAGATTGAGGCGGTTGCTAAGGAGAAAATGCAGCAAAAGGGATATTCTTATGATGCTGACGCCACGCTTTCTACCTGCTATTTTCCGGTGAAAACGTATGGCGATATGATTTTTCCGGCGGGCGAGTATGAGGCACTGAAAGTAAACTTGGGAAAAAGTGCGGGAAAAAACTGGTGGTGTGTGATGTATCCGACGCTGTGTTTTGTGGATTCCACATACCAGATTGTGCCGGGAGAATCCAAGGAAAAATTAAAGAAATGCCTGACGGAAGAGGAGTACAATTCGCTGCTTGATGGGGAAAATGGTATCGAAACTTCTTCTTTGTTCATAGAATGGATTAGGAATACTCTTTTTTCTTGAAAAAAAAGGGGTTCCGTGATAAAGTATAAGAGGTGTTATATGCTTTTATTAGGTATATGAAAAAAGTTGCCGGCAGGGTGAATACCCGGAAAGGGGCTCTTATGAAAAAGAGGGTAGCAGTGATTTTTGGTGGACAGTCATCGGAGCATGATGTGTCCTGTGTTTCCGCAGCAAATGTAATCGATGGACTGCGGGAGGATAAATATGATATATACCGAATTGGTATTACGAAGGAAGGAAAATGGCTTTTCGTGGAAGATACCGATTCGATTCGAGATGGTTCATGGATAGAGGGAACGGTGACAGCCGTGATTTCACCGGATCATGGAAAAAAAGGAATCTGGAAAGTAACGGGAAATGATGTGGAAGTGATTCCGATTGATGTGGCTTTTCCGGTTCTGCATGGTAAGTTTGGAGAAGACGGAACGATTCAGGGGCTTTTTGAACTGGCGGGAATCCCGTATGTGGGATGTGATGTTTTAGCATCCGCTGCAAGTATGGATAAGATTTCAACAAAGATTTTTGCGGACCGCATCGGCGTTCGTCAGGCAGCTTATGTGGCAGATACCGCAAGAGATTTGAGTGAAAAAGAAGAGACAATAGCAAAGGTAGAAGAAAAACTGGGATATCCGGTTTTTGTAAAACCATCCAATGCCGGTTCGTCACAGGGTGTCAGCAAGGCACATAACAGAGAAGAGTTAGAGGAAGCGCTGGCACTTGCGAAAAAACATGACCATCGTGTGCTGATTGAGGAAACGATTATCGGACGAGAAGTAGAGTGTGCGGTTTTAGGCGGACAAAATCCAAAAGCTTCGCCGGTTGGTGAGATTTTGGCGGCAGCGGAGTTTTATGACTTTGATGCCAAGTACAACAATGCGGAATCAAAGACGGTAATTGACCCGGATTTGCCGGATGAAGTAAAGGAGAAAATCCGGACAAATGCAGTAGCGGTATTTCGCGCTGTGGGCGGGTTTGGATTATCGCGTGTTGACTTCTTTGTGGAGCAGGGAACGAACGAAGTGATTTTCAATGAAATTAATACACTTCCGGGATTTACTAATATCAGTATGTACCCGATGCTCTGGAAGGCAGCAGGACTTGAGAAAGAAGAATTGTTAGATCAGATTATTGCACTTGCATTTGAAAGATAAGGAGTCAGAACATGACAAAAGAGGTTAAGCTTAAAATCTGTGGCATGCATATGCACGGCGAAGACGGCGACCGCGATGATGTGGAAGTGATTTCTGTTGGGCAGATGTGTGAGAGAGATGGATTTGCATGGATTACCTATGAGGAAGTTGTGGAAGAGGAAGAAAATGGACTTGTCTCCGTTGTGAAAAATCTGGTGAAATACAAAGACGGCCAGTTAGAGATTATCAAGAATGGCCCGGCAGAAAGCCATATGGTGTTTGTGCCAAATGAGACGACGTATTCATATTATTCGACGCCGGTTGGGGAACTGGAGATTGCACTTAGCACGAAATCGCTTCAGAAGATACTTACCGAGCGGGGATTTCATTTGAAGTTAGATTATGATTTGGAACTGAACCAGACATTTTTGTCCAACTGCAATGTAGATATTTTCATTGAAGAATAAAGGAGGAGTTGTGTGAGTAAATTACATTTTACGAAAATGCACGGAACCGGCAATGATTATGTTTATGTAAATTTATTTACAGAACAGGTAGACGATGCATCCAAACTGGCGGTTTTTGTGAGTGACAGACATTTTGGAATTGGCTCCGATGGCTTGATTCTGATTGCACCGTCAGAAACTGCGGACTGCCGTATGATTATGTATAATGCAGACGGCTCAGAAGGTGCAATGTGTGGAAACGGGATTCGCTGTGTCGCAAAGTATGCGTATGAGCATGGAATTGTTCATTCGGATGAAATCACAATTGAGACAAAGAGCGGCATAAAAGCATTGAAACTTACCGTGGAAAACGGATTGGTTACTTACATAACGGTAAATATGGGACAGGCGGTATTGGAACCTGCAAAAATTCCGGTAGCCGCAGAAGGCGACACATTTGTTGCTAAAAAACTTGTGGTCGATGGAAAAGAGTATGAAGCGACCTGTGTTTCGATGGGAAATCCACACTGTGTGATTTTTACAGAGGGAATTGATGATTTGGATTTGGAAAAAATTGGACCATCTTTTGAAAACCACGAGTTATTTCCGGATCGGATTAACACAGAGTTTGTTGAGGTAATTGATGACCACACGATAAAGATGCGGGTGTGGGAACGCGGTTCCGGAGAAACAATTTCCTGCGGAACGGGCACATGTGCATCGGTTGTAGCGGCTGTTTTGAATGGCTTCTGCAAACGGGGAGAAGAAATTGAGGTACAGATTCGGGGGGGTAAATTATATGATACGTATTTAGCCAATGGCGAAGTACAGATGAAGGGACCGGCAACGACGGTTTTTGATGGAGAGATTGACGTATGAGATATATCAGTATTGACAGTGCGCAGCCCGGAATGATTGTTGGGAAATCCATTTACAATGAGCAGGGCAGCATTTTAGTGAATTACCGGGTCAAATTGACTGAACGGTTAATTTCAAGAATGCGTGATATAGGCTTGGCGGGGTTGTATATTGAAGATGATTTGTCATTGGATATTACAGTAGAAGATTTAATTAGTGATGAATTGGGGGTAAAGGCAACTAAGGCGTTGACGAAACTTGACATTGATGCCGCGCTTAAAGTGGCAAGTGACATTACGGAAGAGTTAAGCTTAAACGGTGATATTAATGTCAACTTAATCAGTATGCGGACAAACTCAGATTATACTTATAAACATTCGGTAAATGTAGCGGTTTTGTCGGTGCTTACAGGTATCGGTATTGGATTGAAAAAGTCGATTCTGAAGGAAGTTTCGGCAGCAGGACTTTTGCATGATATCGGAAAACTTAATTTGCCACCCGGTTTATTGGAAAAGGCGGGACCGCTCTCCGAGGAAGAGTATGAGACGATGAAAACGCACTCGGAGCTTGGCTATGAAAGGCTCAAAGAGAACATTAACATCAGTTCCAAGACGAAAATGGGTGTTTATATGCACCATGAAAATGTGAATGGTTCCGGTTATCCACTGGGGCTGCACGGCGACCAGATTTATATGTTTGCAAAAATCATTCACATCGCGGATGTTTATGATGCGATTACAAGCGAACGCCCTTATAAAAAAGCGCAGTCGCCAAAAGAAGCTATCGAATTTTTGATGAACAATGCCGGAAAAATGTTCCAGCCGGAATATGTAAAGGCATTTATTACTTACATACCGGTTTATCCGAAAGGACGTAACGTAATATTGTCGGATGGCAATGTTGCTGTTGTCGTAGAGAATAGACAGCGCCATACGCTGTACCCGGTTGTGCGCCGGCTGTCCGATGGAGAAACAATTGATTTGGCAGAACAAAATGAGAATCTTAGTGATCCACTGGAGATTTTGGATTTTGAGAGGTAATAAAAAAAGACCCGGGTTCAAAGCGGGATATTTGCAGAGCAAATATAGCTTTGAACCCGGCTTCTTTTTTTATTTGAGAAGGGGGGAGGGAGGGTATTTGAAAAGGGAGATACGAAAAGTAACGTCCCTAGCCTGCAAACTTCCCTTTCCCTTACCTGCAAGCAGAAACATAGAAAAACAGCAAGCTATATTTGCGTGAGCAAATATCCCGCTTGCTGCTTTTTCTATCTTTCTGCAATTTTTATCTTCCAGCTTTTTTCAATGCCTTCAATTTACTTCTCTGCCAGAAGCCAAGTTTTTCTTCCGGATTCTCAAGTACGTTACGTCCCTTGACGCCCATAATGTAAATTCCGCTGATGACAACTTTTAATTCTTTCTTTACCGGGAGAACCGGGAAGATTTTTTCGTCACACATCAAAGACATTACTTTTGGTCCGATTTTAGCTTTGACAATCGGTACTTTTGAGCCACGGAGATATTTCGGGGTGTTTTCCAAAACCATCTTTGGAAGACCGGAATCTTTTAATTTCATCCGCTTTTTGTCAATGACAAGAATGGTTGCTGTCTGGGATGCGGCCTGCATCTGTGCCTGCGATTCGTCCTGCTTCTTCTGCATTTTTTTGCCTAAGAAGTAAAGAACGACCATGACAACAACTAATACAATGGCAACAATTGCTAAAATAGTTAAAAAAACATGCATGGTTTGCGATTCCTCCACTTCATAAAAATTTCAAACTGGAACTATTCTATCATGGAATGGAAAAAAAAGAAAGGTTTAGCTGATTTTTTTTCGATTTTCCTCATACATTTCTTCGATAATTCCACGCACATAAACGCCGAGGTGTTTTTTTGTTTCCTTATCCAGTTCGTCCGGATAAATTGGTTTTCCATATTCAATCAGGATTTTTCCCTTTTTAATCCAAGGCAGATTATTTTCAAAAATATTTTCGGTGTTGCACAAGCAGACTGGGATAATCGGGCATTTTCCCTTGGTGGCAATCTTCATACTGCCTTCCTTAAACTCAAGCAGCGTATCGGTTGCATTTCTGGTTCCTTCTGGTGCAATGTAAATGGAATAGCCGTTTTTTACGAGTGTGATGGCAGATAAAATAATCTGCAGATTCTGTTTTACATCGCCGCGATCCATAAACAGACAATTCAAAAAATACATCCACTGCGCGACACAAGGCATTTTTTTTATTTCCATTTTTGAAATAAAAGCGGTCTGATTCGGAACAGTTGCATAAGCTAAAATGATATCATAAAAGCTGCGGTGGTTGGCAGCATACATTACCGGTGTATCTTTCGGAATATTTTCTACGCCAATAATTGTCTTTTTGCAGCCCGAAACAAACATCACAAGATTAAACGCTCCCTTGACAATGATCTGTGCGATGTGGGCTGCCGCACGCGGGCTGATAAGCCGTACAATTGCTTCAATCAGGTACATTGGAAGACTTAAAATCGAAATAATAACATATAAAATTAAAATAATAATGGTTCTCATACAAGTTCCCCTTTTCTATTGGTTTGGTGTCGGAGACGGCGATGACGTTTCGTATTCATCGGTATCCTCCACATCGACTTTTGTTGTATTTTCGTCCGCCTTTTGGTTGACGCCGTATAATTCTTCGAGTGTCAGTTTGTTCTTTTTTAAGTAACTGGCGTAACTGATGCCGACATAGCGGATGTGCCATGGCTCGTAGGAATAGCCGGTAAGCTTTGTTTTCCCCTTTGGATAGCGGATAATAAAGCCATATTTGTGGGCGTTTTTAGCGAGCCATCTGCCTTCTTTGGTAGAGCCAAAACGCTCGGTCAATAAACAGCCTACCGAACTGGCGGAAACATCAATCGTAAGGCCTGTCTGATGTTCACTGCTGCCGGGTTTTGCGGACAAAGAATCGGTCGCCTTTTTTCCATGCAGCGCAACATTTCTTGAGTAAATGGATTTCTGGCGTTCATACGAACGGTAGCCCGAAACACCATATAAAATAATGCCCTTTTTCTCGGCGGCCCGAAACATTTTTGACAGTGCTTTGGATGCGACACGCCGCATTTTTCGTTTGTCGTCGTGTGAGTTCGAACTGAATCGAACGGAAATCTCGACCAAATCTTTTGGCACATAGGTCGATGGCAACAGATAGTCGCGGCTTACGAGTGCCGTGTAACTGCTGGGAACCACGTCTAAGGGAACCGCACTGTTATTTGTTGTAATACTCTCAAGGTTTGAGGGAAGTAAAGGTGGCTCAGTCGGTTCCGGTTTTATCGCAGATGATGTTGTCACACGGGGCGTGGAAATGGAATCGGACGATGTTTGTGTGTGCGTCTGTCTCCAATAATAAATTCCTGCCACGATGACAAAGAATACTGCGAAAATCAAAAGTATTCGCTTCATAAGTGTCTCTATCCTCAAATAACTGGTGTGTTTATCGTGTAAGCACGAAATTTTTATCCTAATATTACGATTATACCCTTATAAAGCGTAAAAATCAATGCCTCAAGGCATTTTTAGAACAGTGTATGGTTCACTTTCTTGAGTGCTCCGTATAAAATCATGCCGAGTAAATAACAGGAAATAATTTCTCCTGCGCCGACGGTTGCCATCATAAACGGAAATGCGTCTGTTGCACCATAGGCAAAACGAAGGACAAATGGCACGATAATCATATTGGAAACAATGGGTGGAATTGGTACCAGCCATGCGTGGCGGCGGAGTGCATACGAGCCGAGGGCACCGATTAAGGTAGCAACGCTTCCGAAAATGATATCGAGAAGCACACACCCGGTCAAAGTATTGCTTAAAAGACATCCGATAACAAGGCCCGGAATTGCTGCCGGTGTAAAGGCAGGCAGTACGGTTAATGCCTCGGAAACACGAACTTGAATTACGCCGCTTGCAAAAGCGCTGAATACATAAGTCAACACGACATAGAGGGCAGCGATAACAGCTGCCTGACAGATAAATACTAATTTTTTGTTTTTCATTTTTATTCTCCTTAGTTTTGTTTAATGAGTGGATGGTTTCGAACACTCAGTCAAAGCAGACCAATGTCTTACTGGGCATTGGCTGCTTTCTCAGCCTCATAGGCTTCTCTGACTGCATGAGCCAGCTGGTCGCCGCAGGAAGTGCCTTTAAATCCACATTGGATGCCGGATAATTTGTTTGAAATTTCATCTACGGTTAATCCATTAACCAGTGCGGGAATGGCTTTCAAATTTCCATCACAGCCACCATAAAACTTTACATTTGTGATAACGTCACCATTAATTTCCAAATCAATCTGTTTGGAACAGGTACCTTTTGTATAATAGGTATATTTCATTATCCTTCCCTCCTTTCCTTCGTCATACATTGTAGCGAAAAGGTGCTTGTTTGTCAAAGGAAAAAGCGGTATAATATATTTGGGTGATAACGTGAAAATTCCTGAACAGGTAAAATCGATTATTGAGACATTAGAAGAAAATGGTTACGAGGCATATGCCGTGGGAGGCTGTGTCCGCGACACACTTTTGGGGCGCGTACCGGATGACTGGGATATTACAACGTCCGCAAATCCGATGCAGGTGAAAGCCCTTTTTCGGCGTACCATTGATACGGGAATCCAGCATGGAACCGTGACGGTTATGATAGGTGATGACGGTTATGAAGTGACAACCTACCGCATGGACGGCGAATATGAAGACCACCGCCACCCGAAAGAAGTTTTATTTACGCCCAATTTGAATGAGGATTTAAAGCGCCGTGATTTTACAATTAATGCGATGGCGTATAATCCGCGTGTTGGAATCGTAGATTTATATGGAGGGCGTGAAGATTTAGAAAAAAAAATAATCCGTTGTGTCGGTGAGGCAAGTGAGCGGTTTGATGAAGATGCGCTCCGAATGCTGCGTGGAATTCGGTTTGCCGGGCAGCTTCAGTTTGAACTGGAAGAAAAAACATTTTTGGCAATAAAGGAAAAAGCACCGACTTTGGTAAATGTGAGTGCCGAGAGAATCCGCACCGAACTTACCAAGCTTATTGTTTCAAAGGGAAGTGACAAATTGCTGCTTGCCGTGGAGACGGGATTAAGTGCATATTTTCTGCCGGAACTTGAAAAAATGCTTGCTACAACGCAGGAAAATCCACATCACTGTTTTGATGTCGGACATCATTCATTAGCGGCCATTTCTCATATTAATGATTTGGCAGAGCAGGCAGAATATAGCGCAAAAGAGCGGGTGATGTTAGCTTATGCTGCGCTTCTTCACGATGTGGCAAAACCGGACTGCAAGCAAGTTGATGACGAAGGAATTGCCCATTTTTATAAACATCCGGAGTACGGAGCCAAGAAGGCGAGAGGAATTCTCCGCCGGTTAAAATTTGATAATGAGACCGTGGCAACGGTAACGACCTTAATACGTTATCACGACAGACGTCATGAAAACTGCGTTTTGTCAGATGAGCCGCAGCCGAAGAAAGCAAAGCAGGCGATGCGGCGGCTGATGAATCAGGCAGGAACGGATTTGATGCCGCTTCTGTTTACGTTACAGCAGGCGGATTTGTTGTCACAGAGTGAATATAAACAAAAGGAAAAACTGATGCGCTTAGAGGCTGCGAAGCGCTGCTATCGGGAAATATGCGAGGCAGGCGAGGCGGTCTGTGTGAAAGATTTAGCAATTGGCGGACGTGAGTTGATACAGATGGGGATGACACCTGGACCGGCAATTGGCGAAATGTTACAACAGTTATTGGAGCATGTGTTAGCGCATCCGGAAGATAACGTGAAAGAAAAACTGCTTTTTTTAGCGAAAGAGTGGAAAAAATAAACGGAGAGGGAGTGATTCGATGTTTCATAATAGTCGAAAAACAATTGGTGTTTTTTTGGAGCGTTCAGCGAGCGAGTTTCAAAACCGCCTTTGTCAGGGAATTATTACCGGTGCGAAAGAACTTGGTTATAATGTTGCTGTGTTTTCCGATTATGGAAATTATGGACAGAACCACCGCTATTTTATCGGAGATCAGACATTGTGGGAACTGCCGCCTTACGAAGAGTTAGACGGTGTTGTTTTA
Organism: uncultured Clostridium sp.; assembly: GCA_937902905.1. GTDB lineage: Bacteria > Bacillota > Clostridia > Lachnospirales > Lachnospiraceae > Eubacterium_F. Next base: position 11,323 of record CALELW010000042.1, read on the forward strand.
GCGCTTGATACGATGGAGGAAATCGTCAGCAGAGAGCACGTTATTAAGAACATAAGAGAGCGCTGTCATTGTCCGATTATCAGTATCCGCGAGCTTTTGGTCGGAGCAAATAATCTGCTTGTGGATAACAGCAGCTGTATGGAGGGGCTGATTGACCATTTTATCAAAGAACATGGGATGAAAAAACTGTGTTTTATGACAGGACCAAAAGACCACTGGGATGCACAGGAGAGACTTCTTTGTTTTAAACGTAAAATGAAAGAATACGGTCTTTCCTATGGAGAACATCAGATTTTTTATGGAGATTTCTGGAAAAATAAAGGCAAAGAGGCGTGCGACTGGTTTTTGGCAGAGGGTGAGCCGAAGCCGGAAGGAATTATCTGCGCCAATGATTTCATGGCGACAGCCGTTGCTAGTGAACTTATTCGACGTGGGTACCGGATTCCTCAGGACATTGCGGTGAGTGGATATGATGGTATGCGCAGTTCGCTCGCATTTACGCCGTGTATTACGACGGCAACGGTTCCTTTTTTTGAAATGGGCAGGCGGGCAGTACAAATTATTGATAAAAAGCAGGATTGTCCGGAAAAAGTAGAGAATGTGTTTTTTGATGCTGTTTTGCAGCCGAGGGAATCATGCGGCTGTATGGCAAGTGAAGGACAGGAAGTCATGACAATCCGTCAGCGTATGTATGAAACTGAAAACATCAGCCAGAACCGCGAAATGCAGTTTCATTTTATGTCGATTCATATGAGTGAGTGCCATACGCTTGACGAAGTAGGACAGAAGATAGGAACTTATATTTTTAACATTGATGGATTTAAGGATTATTGCATCTGCCTGTGTGATGGATTGATGGAAAAGAAAAAATTTGATGATTTTACGGATATGATGGAGATGCCGATAGCAATTCGGGACAAAACAAATATAAGTCCGACAAAGGAGCGTTTTGAGCGCAGGCAGCTTATACCGGAATTAATGAGCAGCGAAAAACCGCAGATGTGGTACTTTGCACCGCTTCACTTTCAGGATTTGTGTTTTGGGTATGAGGCAATCCAGTTTGAAGATGCTGAGACGACAGGCTGGTTATATATGTACTGGAATATTATTATCGGCAATCTTCTTCAGGACATTATGACATATCAAAAAATGCAGAAACTTGTTGTAAAACTGGAAGAAATGTATGACCGCGATGCGCTGACCGGGATGTATAACCGACGCGGATTTGAAAATCGCGGGAATCCGATGTTTGAGCAGGCAAAAGAGGAAGGAAAGCAGATTTTCCTTGCGATTATTGATATGGATGGCATGAAGCAGATTAACGATAATTATGGTCACATAGAAGGTGATTATGCATTGAAAAAAGTGCGTGAAGCAATTCATCATGCATGTCCGGATGCGGTGATTCAGGCACGTACCGGTGGTGATGAATTTGAAATTATTGCAAAAGATATTGCAGAAAATGAGGGCGTTCATTATCTGGAAGAATTGGTTGCTTATCTGGATGCGTTCAATGAAAGTGGCGGAAAAGAATATGATATTCATGCCAGTTATGGGTATGCCTGCCGCGTTCCTTCGCAGCAGGATACCATGGAAGTTTTCATTAAAGAAAGTGATGAGATCATGTACCGGAATAAAGTGATTAATAAAATTAACCGTGGCGAGGCGTTACGATAACTCGTCGGCAAATGGGGCGATACTTCTTGCGAGTACGCCCTTTAATTGTGCAATCATTGTGCCGTAGTTGACAATCGGGATGTTCCGGTCTTTTGCCTCGGCAATGCGGAATGCCATTTCCCGCTTGCTTAAGGTGCATCCGCCACAATGGACAATCAGTCGGTACGGACTTAAATCTTCCGGAAATCCACCGCCGCTTGATGTGGCAAAGTTTAATTTTTTACCGGTGTACTCGGAAATCCAGCGTGGCAGTTTTACCGTTCCAATGTCATCGCACTGTCTATGGTGCGTACATCCCTCTGCCATCAGAATCGTGTCGCCGTCTTTTAATTTATCAAGCATTTTTACTCCGTCAATCTGTGTCTGCAAATCTCCCTTATACCGGGAAAAAAGAATTGAGAAAGAAGTGAGAGGAATATTTTTTGGTGTATCTTTCGATACACTTGCAAATGCCTGGGAATCCGTAATAACAAGTTTCGGCGGCTGCCCAAGCTTTTTCAAAGTGTCTGCAAGTTCGGTATCCCGGCATACAATAGCGGTCGCTCCGGATTCCAGCACATCTCGAATTACCTGCTGCTGCGGTAGAATCAGGCGTCCCTTTGGAGCCGCAGAATCAATCGGAACGACAAGAACGACAAAATCGAGTGGGGACAGCAAATCACCAACGATTTTTCCGGTCTGATCTTCTGTCGGCAGCTTTGTCGTCATAAGTTCTTTCAATTCGTGAATGTGATACCCGGTTTTGGAGCTAACGCACAAATCTCCATATGCTTGAACTGCAGCTTCATTTTCAGCCCATAAATCCTGTTTGTTTAACACGACAATCGAAGGAATATTTTTCTTTTTCGTCAGGGCAAGAATCTGGTGCTCAAAAGAAAAATCTTTTGCTGCCTCGTTTCCATCGGCAACAATTAACGCCAGGTCTGTTTTATTTAAAACGCTTCGCGCCTTTTTGATACGTTCTTCGCCCAACACGCCTTCATCGTCAAGTCCCGGTGTGTCGATTAGCATAACCGGACCAAGCGGCAAAATTTCCATTGCTTTGTAAACCGGGTCAGTTGTGGTTCCCAGTACATCGGATACAATGGCTAAGTCCTGTCCGGTTATGGCGTTAATGAGACTGGATTTTCCGGCATTTCGTCGTCCAAATAAAGCGATGTGGATGCGTTCTCCCTTTGGTGTTGTGTTCATTGACATAATCTGTCATCCTTTCTCAAAAAGGCGGTATCCCGTAAGATAACCGCCTTTGGTCTGCTATGATAATTGTTTATTATTTGTAAAGAGTGATGCCTCCGATAATCGGAAGTTTCTTTGGCTCGCCGGAGCAGGCATTTACAATGCCGACAATAGCGAATGCTAAACAAACCAAGCCAATCAGTCCGGTTATAAGTGTTCCGATATAGGACAAGATTCCAAGGCTTGTAACAGAGATTACAAAGGAAATACCATTGCCGATTATGTTAAGTGCTACACTGAAAATGAAAAGCACAATTCCCTGATTTGTATGGAATCTTGCATATTGTGAATCTTTCGCTGCAAGTAACGGGATCAGGAAAAGAATTCCGAAATAAGCTAAAATCCCCATAACTTTGTTATTTTGTACATCCTCTGAATTAAAAACAATGTTTTCTTCGTTCATTCGATAAACTCCTTTCGTTTCTGTTTTAGCAGAAATTGGTTTCGTATGGTACTATCATAGCTTATGTGGGGGGGATTTTCAAGGGGTGTTATTTTTTATTTTTAGCGGCTGTGTAGAGAGCGGGGTTTGCCTTCCTGCACCGCTTGCGCTCGACAAATTGCGCAGGGGTATCGATAGGCACAATACGCCATATCAGATACCCGCGCATTTATATGCAGTCAGACCAAACCCGCTCTCTACACAGCCACTAAGAATAAAAAGATGACGCATCATATGGGGAAGGGGGATTGGGGGCAGTGGGTCTGTGCACGATAGAGGGTCCATCGAAGCCTATGCAACCTAAATCTTCACAAAAAATAAAAAGAGTTGTCAAAGAACCAATAAACACATCTAGAACAAAAAAAGATTAATGGCAGTTTCTTCGGTTTCTGTAATCTAGGAGAAGGGCTTTGCACCCACGAGGCGCAAAGCCCTTCTCCTAGATTACGAAAACCGAAAAAAGTACCTTCCCCCTCTTGTGAAACCCCCTCTTTTATGCTACAATAAATATATCAATAAAAGGAGGGGAATCATGGAACAGTTTTTGACGGATGATGATCTCCTTGGACTGTTAGAGGAACTCGATCAGGAGGACGCTGAGATTAAAGAATTAGAATTTGAGATGGAGATGGAAGCCTCTAACCGCAGATACGAGGAGATTATTCAGAAACACCGTATGGTTTAAAGAAGCACTTTCGATTATGAGAGTGCTTCTTTTTCAGCACAGACCAATCGTGTATTCATAAAATTTCTATGAGTTTGTTTTGGGGAAAGAAAAAAAGGAGGTTTTTTGATGATACGAGAGGCACAGACTGAAAATGGATGGGTGCGCGGAATTGAAGCAGCGGATCCTAGAATTACTGTATTTAAGGGAATCCCGTTTGCGGCACCACCAATTGGAGAAAATCGCTGGCGTGCACCGCAGCCGGCAGCTGACTGGGAGGGAGTCAGGGATGCATCTCGATTTGCACCGATTTCCATGCAGAGCACACCGGGACTTGGAACAGACGTGTATTGCAAAGAATGGCATGTAGATCCGGAGATTCCTATGGACGAAGACTGTTTGTACCTGAATGTGTGGACAAGTGCGAAGTCTGTAGATGAAAAACAGCCAGTTTTAGTATGGTATTTTGGAGGCGGGCTGCAGTGGGGCTATCCATCCGAAATGGAATTTGATGGAGAGCGGCTTGCTAAAAGAGGTGTCGTTGTTGTGACAGTAAATTACCGTATCAATTGTTTTGGATTTCTTGCTCATAAAAATTTGACCAAAGAGGCACCGGAAGCACCGACAAACTTTGGAAATCTTGACCAGCAGGCAGGGCTTCGATGGGTTGTACGAAATATCGCATCATTTGGCGGCGATCCGGAACAGATTACCATTGCCGGACAGTCGGCGGGAGCAGGGAGCGTACTGACGCAGATGACTTGCCCGGATAACTTTGGTTTGTTTCAGCGTGCAGTAATTATGAGTGGCATGATTCGAAGCCCATATGCTGAAGAAGGAATGGGAATTCCGCCATCGTTGGATGAGGCAGAAAAACTCGGCGAGAAATTTTTTGATTATCTTGGTGTGAAGACCTTAGCAGAGGCCAGGCAGCTGGATGCAAAATATATTCGTGATTGTTATGATAAATTCATGTATGAAAATGAGATTATGGTAACGTCAAGGGATAATAATATATGTATCGGCGATCCGATTCGTTTGTTTGCACAAGGAAAATATGCCGGTGTGCCTGTTCTTGCCGGAAATACGGAGGATGAGTTTCCATTTGTGATTGATGCGCAGGATGAAGAAGAGCTTGAGAAGAAGGCAAGTGCTTGGTTTTGTAAAAAAGCAGACAAATTTCTCGCAATACCACAGGCACATGAGAAAACAAAAGATGGTTATGCGCCCGTTAGCGGTATGGAACTTATGACAAAGGCAGCATTTCTTCTAAATGAAAAAAGTGAGAAGTCTGCAAACTGTTATTATTATCGTTTTGCACCGGATATACCGGGAGAAGATCATCCGGGAACATTTCATTCCGTTGATTTGTGGTTTTTCTTCGAAACGCTTGCCAAATGCTGGCGGCCATTTGTTGGCAGGCATTATGATTTAGCCAGACAAATGTGTAATTACTGGGCGAATTTTATCAAATGTGGTGACCCCAATGGGACAGATGATGACGGAAAGGTTCTTCCAAAATGGAATCCGTATCAGGAAAATGACCGGGCAGAAATGGTGTTTACTGCAGAAGGTGCAAAATCCGGAAATGAAAAATATTCAAAACTGATGGAATTTCTTCTTAGTGACAGAATAGAACGAATGAAATAAAAAGGCTGTCTGCTCTGACGATTCTTATATCGCAGAACAGACAGTCTTTATTGGCATATGCCATTTGATAAAATTTGAGTTTGAGAAACCTAGTTACTATTATCTATGTTCAATATAATAAGCCCACGCTGTGATTGGACCGATAACAGCAATGCAAATAATTGTCTTAATTGCAAATATCATGGTCACGTCCTCCTTTCCCGACTTCTATGAAATCAGAAAAGGACCTGACGGTAGGTTTCTCCATTTTGATTATGTATGTATCGTATCACAAAATTTCTTAGATGATTGTCTTCTCGCTGCCGCCTGAGTCTTTGCAGAAAAACGAATTGCCATAGGGCGAAACAAAGACCCAAAACGGAAAACCAAAGTTCCGGAATCGGCAGCCGGAAAGGAATCCGGTTTGATACACGAATTCTGGAAAGAAAGGATAATGGTTGTCCTTCTTTGCCGGCGGAAAGAATCCATCCGGAAAATGGAATAGAATCATTTGTGCCAATCTGTGTCTGCACCGGCTGCAATGACTGGTTTGCTTCGTGACTGCATGAAAAAACATTTTTGTCAAAAAGCGCCTTTTGAGGCAGAGACGATAAAAAAATGGCAAGGCAAAGGCAAAGCCACAAGAGAGTGGCATGTTTATGTAGATATCTGCCTTTTATACCTTGCCTAAACATATCAAAATCCTCACTTATTTTTTAAACTTTTTCACGCTGGCATTTAATTAAACCAATCACTCCATCGACTGTAGGAAGAGCCTTCAACAAACGTAAATACTTCTGTTGGCATTACAGCATTGAAAAGTGCTGCGAATATAACAAACAAAATATATAATACAACATATGTGCTGCTGACAATTAGGAAAGCACGGTTTGCGTTCACTTCAAGATTCTTTTCTACAGCAAGGATGCTTAAGAAAGCGGCAATGATTTCACCGAGGAAGAAGAAAAACATGCCAATCTCTACGCTTGCCATACCAAGTAAAAGACCGATAAAAGTCAGTGGCAGGCATACGAAACAGCGAATGGATGCTGTTGCCAGTGCGGATTTAAAAGTAATGCCTGCTTTCACTGCTTTTCCGATACCAAGATACATTCCCATTGCTGCTGCGGAGAGAGCAATCGAGAAGAAGAAGGTAAAGAAAAAGGAAATCACAAGGCTCATTGCGGAATCATGTTCAAGTCCTACACCGTAGTTTGTCAAAGCAAATAATCCGCTGAAAAGTGCCTGTGCGGCAATTAAAATCAATGCGGCAAGCCAGCTTTCTTTTTTTGCAAGAGCAGAAGCAGCTTCTGCCGGGTTTTTCCAAATTGTTTTCAACGCTGTAACCAAATTTTCAAAGCCCTGCTTGATTTCACGTGAACTCTGGCTCGGTGCAGTCTGTACCGGTGTAGGCATTGGTGTCGGAGCCGGGGCTGGTGTTGGTGCAGTCTGTGGCGGTGTTACCGGATTCGGAGCAACAGGTGTCGGCGTTGGAGCGACAGGAGTTGGTGTCGGAGCGACAGGAGTTGGATTCGGTGCTGTCTGTGCAGTACAGTTACAAACTTCGCCTTCCTGAAGCGGACGGCCACATTGTGTACAAAAATTTCCCATATAAATATTTCCTCCAATTTTTAATTATAGATTAATGATTTAAGCCTATAAAATAGACCTAATACCAATATATCATTGAACATCGGGAGTTTCAAGTTTTTTCTTTGAGCCAGCCGTTAATTTGCCCCTCTAAAACGGGAAAGGAAGTTGGTCCGATATCCAGTAGAAATGTGTGGAAGAGAAGCGGAGTGTAGTTCTTTCCGGCTGACTTTTGAAACGTATCGCGAATCCGGCAGATTTCCAGGTAACCAATCGTGTAAGGCAGATAACTGCCGGGCGAGTCAATAATCGTTTCATAAATAGCTTTGGCGTTATCTGTTGTTTCAACCCCATGATTCGCAAGAAAATCGGATAGTTTTTTCTGGCTCCAGTGTTTTGCGTGGATGCCAATGTCACAGAGTGCATACAGGCAGTGGGTGGAGATGGCATTGTTCTGCAAAATATTGATTTCCTCTTTTGTGGCATCTAAAAATTGGTAAGAATAAATTTCCGCATAGGTGGCGTAGCCTTCCGTGTATGCCGGGAAATTAAGGACATAACGCAGGGGATGCTTATTTTTTTCACGAAAATAACAGTTCTGAAATAAGTGCCCCGGATAGCCTTCGTGAGCCAGCGTGGCATATAAATTCTGGTGGCGGTACTTTGCGGCATGATTGATGTAAATCACATTGGCGGAGGGCTCGTCGATGGGTGGTGTGAGATAAAAGGCGGGACTTAAAAAGTTTTCTAACGAGGAATCGACGGCGCGAATGTGACAGGTCTGTTTTTTCAGTGCCGGAAAATACGTGCGGATTTTTTTCTTTAAATGAGTAAGAATCGATTTTGGCTCTTCATATTTTGAAGTGTGCTTTTCGCAGGTTAAAAAAGACGAAGGTGACGTGGCGGCAAGGGTGGCAAGTTTTTGCTCGGATTCGCTCAGTTTTTTTGTCAGCATTTGAAATAAGGAATCCGGTGAAGATATTGTGCCGGTTTTTTCTTTTACCAGATATTCATAATAAGCACGGCCGCCTGTGTATGCGGCGAGGGCACCATCGTTTGGCGCAAAGGGCAAAAGTTTACTTAATTCGTCAATCAGATTTTTGTAAGCAGAAAGAACCGAGTGTGAGAGAAGTTTCCTATGTTTTTCTAACTGCTCTTTCTTTTCGGAAGCAGAAAAAAAAGAAGCGGAATTTATGGATTTTTCGAAACTTTTTTCGATGGCATCTGTCCCTGATGAGTCGATAAATTCCTGACACTGGCTTATTGTGTGACGGATGGTTGTGGTGGAGGGCAGTGTGCCCTTTTTTTTCTTGGCTTTTTCCAGAGCGGTCAGAGAGTTAAAGTAGGCAGGGATTGACCTAAGCAAAGAAAAATACTGGTCATAATCCTGTTTGTCCGTGAGAATAAATTCACAGAGAAGAACCGGGAGCTGCGCCTGAATTCCACTTGAAGGGTCGAACGAATACGAATAAGCAAGCATGCGGGTGTCCTCCTGTGACAACGTAAGCGAAGTGTCGAGTGTATCATAAAGAAGTCTGTCCTCACGGGATAAATTTTGCGAGGCAAAGTTATGAAGTCTTGCGAGTGTATTTTCCGTCGAAGTCTGCATCTGCTTCAAATCACGAAGAGAAAACGAAGAAAACCCATCCGGCAAATTGGTAATTCCGTATTTTTCCGGGGACATCAGTGTGTAATTGAGCGTTAAGGAGTCACTTGCAGCATAGGAGCGAAATGTTTCCATGCAAAAGGTGTTAAAGTCGGCGTTTGTTTCCTGTCCGGTCTGACAGCCTGCAATGAAGAGGGAAAAAAGGAGAAAAAGCGCAAAAAATCTTTTTTTCATGGGGGCGCCTCCAAGACGTTTGTTCCCAATGTATGAAAGCGGAAAAACATTTATGATATGGCATATTTTTTATTCTGATACATAAAATTTAAGGCAGACAAACGGAGACTGAGGAGGGGATATTTTTGGAAGACAGACGGGAATTAATCGAGCAAAAATACGGGTTTCAGGTGAAAAACCAATATCGGGCAAGGGGTGCCATCCTATTTGATACGAAAGAAGGTCCCCTGCTGCTTCGTGAAAAAATGAAACTTACCGGACATTTTGAATGGGAAAATGAAGTGAAGGAGCATTTGCAAAAAAACGGTATGACACTTTTAGATTTTGCCGTAAAAAATGTGGATGGAGAGTATTTGACAGAAGCGGAAGACGGGGCAAAATATATTTTGTACCGATGGTTTTTTGGGGAGGAGTGCGACTGCAAAAATTTGACTATGATTCGCCTGATGGCTGAAAACTTAGGACGGCTTCACAGTAGTCTGCAAAACTTTTATGAGGAGCCGGTTCTGCTTCAGCAGCCACTTTTGTCCCAGTATGATAAACATAACAGGGAAATGAAACATGTGTATGGGTATATGCGTGGAAAGAAGAAAAAAACGGAATTTGAACGGTATGCCATGCAGTGCTTTCCGAATTTTTATGAGCGTGCCATGCAGGTACGCAGCCAGCTGTCCGAAAATCTCTATTATAAGGAACACAGCGGACAGACGAAAGACGTCTGCCACGGGGAGTATAATTACCATAATCTGCTTTTAACCAAAAGCGGGCTCGCTACAACAAATTTTGAGCATGCAGCGCCGGGGGTGCAGCTTCTTGACATGGCGTATTTTATGAGAAAAGTCATGGAAAAAAATAAGTGGCAGGTGGAAAAAGGTGTGGTTTTGTGGAATGGTTACTGTGAGGCGGCAGGATGCAGTAAGAAAGAACTGGAATTTCTCATTACCATTTTGTCCTATCCAATTAAATACTGGAAACTTCTGAATCAGTACATCAACAGCAAAAAGACGTGGATTTCCAAGAAAAGCATGGAAAAATTAAAGGCTGTGTGTGAGCAGGAAGAGAGCAAAGATAAGTTTTTGCAGCAAATGCGAACATTTACGTTAGGGACTAGTCAGAAAGTCTAAAATGTGATACAATATAGTTCTTAATATACGGAAGCAATTTGTCACACAAAAAGAGTGTCAGGAGATAAAAAATGAAACAAGCGAAAATGCAAATTTGTCTTTTTATTGTTTTACTGGCTGGTCTGACCGGCTGCGGGTCAACTGCCAAAAAGGCGGAGGTGACGAACTCTCCGGAGCCGAGTGTCAGCTATGAGCAGGGGGCAGATTTTGTCGGCGCGGTTGGCGCTGTTGATGAAGAGCAGGGTACGATGGAATTTTATAATACGACATTCCAGACGATGGAGACGTATCCTTATACCGGTGGGACGCAGATTTTGACAAAAAACAACAAACAAATGACGGCATCCGAAATTGAGCCGGGTGAAGTTTATGATGTGTATACAAGTGAAGATGGGAAAAAGATTGAGAAGATGGTACAGAACGCATCGGTGACCGAGCACGAGGGAGCTTCGCTTGAAATAAACCAGGACGAAAAACGGCTTACGGTGCGTGGTGTGAATTACGCCTATAACGATGACCTGCTTGTATTTTCGGATGGTAAACAAATTGATCCGCTGGAGATTACGCCGGAGGATGAAGTGACTCTCAGGGGCATGAATGGACAAGCATTTTCTGTTGTTGTCACAAAGGGACACGGATATATCAAGCCGAACAATTTTAAGGATTTTACCGGCGGTACGGTTACGGTACAGGGCGAGGCAATTCTTCCGGTCGCAAAAGATATGCTTTTGGTGGTGCCGGAGGGGCAGCAGCTTGTCACAATGAAAAATGGAGATTTGATGGCTGAGGTCACGGTAGAAGTAAAACGTGGACAGGTTACGAAAGTCGATATGGCGAAGTATCAGAATCAGGTGCCGGATACGGCGCGGGTTACATTTGATGTGAATCCACAGGGCGCAGAACTTTATGTAAATGGCGCGCTCACCGACCCGTCAAAACCGGTTTCTTTAAAATATGGAAATCATTCCGTGAAAGTTACACTGGAGGGCTACGAAGATTACAGCGGTATTATTACCGTAAAGGATGCGAGTCTGACGGTTCACATTAATTTAGCAGAAGAAAGTGCGGATGTCGAGACCGATAGTTCTGATTCTTCCAGTTCGGTTTCCGATGATTCGTCCTCCTCTTCGAGTGAGAGCAGTGTTACTTATGATAACGACCATAAGGTTACGGTAAGTGCGCCGGTTGGTGCCGCCGTTTATGTCAACGGAACTTATAAGGGAGAAGTGCCTTGCAGTTTTACGAAAATGATAGGAAATGTAACGCTTTCTCTTACAAAAGATGGTTATGAGACAAAAACCTATGCCGTTGAAATATCGGATGACAGCAAGGATATTTCATGGAGTTTTCCGGATTTGACAAAAAAATAGTTAAGTAAATTTCCCGAAAGGGTGAATATCACTTTTTAGAAAGTGAAATAAATTAAAAAAGCAGGCCACATAAGATGTGGCAGCAAGGAGGAAATTATGGACTACAAGAAAACATACGAAGCTTGGTTATCAAATCCATATTTTGATGCCGACACAAAGAAAGAGCTTGAGAGTATTGCCGGGGATGAAAATGAAATCAAAGAGCGTTTTTATGCGGACCTTGAGTTTGGTACAGCCGGTCTCCGTGGTATTATCGGAGCAGGAACAAACCGTATGAATGTTTATACGGTGCGTAAAGCGACACAGGGACTTGCCAACTACATCATCAAGCAGAACGGACAGAAAAAGGGTGTGGCAATTGCATTTGATTCCCGCCGGATGTCACCGGAATTTGCAGATGAAGCGGCTTGTTGTTTGGCAGCAAATGGAATTAAAGCTTATGTGTTTGAATCACTTCGACCGACACCGGAATTGTCCTTTGCTGTTCGTGAGTTAGGATGTATTTCCGGAATTAACATTACCGCCAGCCATAACCCGCCGGAATACAATGGTTACAAAGTATACTGGGAAGACGGCGCACAGATTACACCGCCTCATGATACCGGAATTATGGATGAGGTGAAAGCAGTAACCGATTATGCGACCGTTAAGACGATGGACAAAGAAGAGGCAAAGAAAGCTGGTTTGTATGAGAATATCGGAAAAGCTGTTGATGACCGCTATATGGAGGAACTTAAGAAAAATGTTCTTCATCCGGAGTGCATTAAAAAAGCGTCAGCAGATTTAAAAATTGTTTATACACCGCTTCACGGAACCGGAAACCTGCCGGTACGCCGCATTTTGAAAGAGCTTGGCTTTAAAAATGTATTTGTTGTGCCGGAGCAGGAACTGCCGGATGGTGAATTCCCTACCGTCAGCTATCCGAATCCGGAAGCACCGGAAGCATTTGAACTTGCTCTTAAACTGGCAAAAGAAAAGGATGCCGATTTGGTTCTGGCAACGGATCCGGATGCGGACCGCCTTGGTGTTTATGTAAAAGATACCAAATCCGGTGAGTATATCTGCTTAACCGGAAATATGTCGGGAAGTTTTCTTGCCGATTATGAAATTGGACAGAAACTTGCACTGGAAGGAAAACTTCCGGAGGATGGTGAGTTGATTAAGACGGTTGTTACTTCAAACCTCGTAGATGCAATGGCTAAATATTACGGCATCAAAGTGACTGAGTGTCTGACCGGATTTAAGTGGATTGGAAGAGAGATTCTCCGCATGGAGACAACCGGAAAAGGCCACTATCTGTTCGGATTTGAGGAAAGTTATGGCTGTCTGATTGGAACGCATGCAAGAGACAAGGATGCGATTGTGGCATCGATGGCACTTTGTGAGGCAGCTGCTTATTATAAACTGCGTGGCAAAACAATTTGGGATGCTATGTTAGATATGTATGAGAAATACGGCTACTACAAAGATAATGTAATTGCCATTACTCATAAAGGTATCGAGGGACTGCAGAAGATTCAGTCAATTATGGATAATCTCCGCAAAAATCCGCCGATGAAATTTGGTAATTACGATGTGACGGCAGTGAGAGATTATTTGAAAGATGAAATCGTAGATGTTAAGACCGGCGAGAAGAAACCAACCGGTATTCCAAAGTCCAACGTACTCTATTTTGAATTGACTGAGGATGCATGGCTTTGTGTTCGTCCATCCGGTACGGAGCCAAAGATTAAACTTTACTTTGGTGTCGTTGGTAAAGATTTGGCAGATGCTGATGAAAAATCAGAAAAACTGGCTGCAATTGTAAAGGATTTGCTGAATCAGTTAGGATAAATGCAGGGGGTGAACATGTGAGCAATCCATATTTGGAACAGTGGACGAGCAAAGAGATGCTGAAGGAATTGGAAGAGGGAATTTTAAATGCACCTCAGGATTTGCTTGGCTGCCACATTTTCAAAGAGGAGGATGTGCAGATTTTTACCGCATATCGTCCGTGTGCAAAACGTATGTGGGTGCTGGATTCAAAAGGGGAGACCGCTTACGAGATGGAGCCAATGGAGCCGGAAGGATTTTTTGGCTATGTCATTGAGAAGAAATCGGAGCGGCTGAAAAAATATCGATTCCGGGTGGAATATGGACCGGACGATGTGATTGAAATCGACGACCCTTATGCATTTCCGGGGATGTTTGGTGAACTTGACCGGTATTTATTTTCGGAGGGAAACCATTATAAAATTTATGAAAAATTAGGAGCACATCCGATGAAGCGCGATGGCGTGGAGGGCGTCCAGTTTGCTGTCTGGGCGCCACACGCCCGCAGCGTGAGTGTAATCGGTGAGTTTAATATGTGGGATGCAAGACTTCATAAGATGATTATGAGGGGAAGCAGCGGTATTTTTGAACTGTTCGTGCCGGGCGCGTGGGAAGGCGCTGCCTATAAGTATGAGATTACGGCAAAGAGCGGGGATAAGCTGTATAAGACAGACCCTTATGGAAATTATGCGGAACTGCGTCCGGGAAATGCTTCCCGAATTACGTCGCTTGACGGTTACAAATGGCAGGATGGTTCTTATCAGAAGAAGCATCAGAAAAAGTCAAGAGATGTAAGAGATAAAGAGCCGATGAGTATTTATGAGGTTCATCTTGCTTCCTGGAAAAAACGAATTGAAGACGATGATAATGGCAATTTTTCGTATCGCGAGTTAGCATCTATGCTCGGCGATTATGTGGTTGATATGGGCTATACCCATATTGAATTGATGGGAATTGCAGAATATCCGTTTGATGGCTCATGGGGCTATCAGGTTGGCTGCTATTATGCGCCGACGAGCCGTTATGGTGAGCCAAAAGATTTTATGTATTTTGTGGATGAAATGCACAAGCGGGGGATTCAGGTAATTTTAGACTGGGTACCGGCGCATTTTCCAAAAGATGCTCACTGTCTCGGTCGTTTTGATGGACAGCCTCTGTATGAACATCCGGACAGCAGACGTGGCGAACACCCGGATTGGGGAACGTATATTTTTGATTACGGAAGAATGGAAGTGAAAAACTTCCTTGTTGCCAATGCGCTGTTCTGGATTGAGAAGTTCCATATTGACGGACTTCGTGTGGATGCCGTGGCTTCTATGCTGTATCTGGATTACGGTAAGAACGATGGCGAGTGGCTTCCGAACAAAGATGGCGGAAATGAGCATTACGAAGCAATTCATTTCCTGCAGCATTTAAATTCCGAGGTGGAAAAGGAGTATCCGGGAGCTTATATCATTGCGGAAGAGTCGACGGCGTGGCCGGGCGTTACGGCTCCGGTGGCAGATGGCGGACTTGGCTTTTCTTACAAATGGAATATGGGTTGGATGAATGACTTTTTGGAGTACATGAAGCTAGACCCGTATTTCAGAAAAGACCATCAGGGGCAGTTGTGTTTTAGCATTGATTACTACACCAGTGAGAAATACATTTTGGTTTTGTCGCATGATGAAGTGGTTCATGGAAAATGTTCTCTGTTAAACAAGATGTCCGGTTTGGAAGGAGATAAGTTTGCTTCCCTTCGTGCGGCATTTGGATTTATGTATGGTCATCCGGGCAAAAAGCTTTTGTTTATGGGACAGGAATTTGCTCAGAAACGAGAATGGGCAGAGTTTCGAAGTTTAGACTGGTTTTTGCTGGAAGAAGATGACAGACATAAGAAAATGCAGGATTACGTACGTGAATTAAATCATTTGTACCAGAAGTACGATGCTCTGTATTATCACGATTTTGATGTCATGGGCTTTGAGTGGATG
>CALELW010000043.1 GCA_937902905.1 uncultured Clostridium sp.
ATCGTGTGGGTTCAAGTCCCATCTCCTGCATTTCATACAAAACTGTTGATCTTAATAGGTCAGCAGTTTTTTTATTTGAATGTGTGAAATGTTTGTGGTACTTATTGCGAACCTTGTTTTTTTATGGTAGAATACAAGAATGTTGGGGTCAAATCTCTTTGCCCCCTTTGCATTACTAATCTATGGAGGCTGAAAGAAAATGAATAGCGCAAAGAAAATTTTGAAAAATGGTGGGGAAAATGCCGCACAGTCCACAGTGAAACAGAGCAGAGGACTGAGTAAGAATATGATTTTGATTCTTGTTGGCATCATCCTTGTAGCAGTGCTTGGCGGCGGGGTATGTTATGTGAATCTTCGTCCGAGAGCAATTTTGACGGTAGAAGGAAAAGATGCGGATGGGAAGACAGTAACACATACGATAAATTATCCGGAAGCAATGTACGATATTTACCAGGCAGAAGCAATGGCAAGTATGTACCAGATGTATGGCATGTCTTTTGATTGGTCCGATACGACAGAAGATGGTGATACTTATGCAACACTTTACAAAAAGCAGATTATGCAGACGTTGAAAAGACGTGAGATTTTGTATATGTGCGCACAGAAAAAAGGTTTGACATTGACAGATGCTGAGAAAAAGACAATTCAAGAAGATGTCAAGAGTGCCAGAAAGAATATGACCGATTCCCAGAAATCAATGAAAGGTCTGGATGAGGCAACGATTACAACCGTAAAAGAGAAAGATAAACTTGGTGAGAAATATAAAGATTCTGTTGTTTCCACTTTGAAAATCGATAAGGACAAGTTAAAGAAATCTGTCGATAAAAAATCTTATCGTCAGTATACTTTGCAGTATTATACATTTGCCAAGACAGAAACAGGCAGTGATAATAAGACAAAGGATAAAGATGCAAAGACACTTGAGCAGGGTAAAAAAGATATGATTGCTTTGCAGAAAAAAGCAGCAAGCGCAAAAGATTTTACAAAAGATGTCATCACGGACAAAGACAATGACAAAGTCGATGATAACAACAAAGGAATTTCTTATTCGACAAAAGATTTGATTGAAACCGATACGGATTTTCTGGACAATGCTACACGCAAGACTGTGAAAGCAATGAAAAATGGTGCAGTATCCGGTTTGATTGAGACAAAAGATGCTTATTATGTGATTAAGATGGTAAATAACAATGACCCGGCCGCTTACAACAAGCAGTGCGAGACTGTTATTTCTCAGGAAGAAGATACACAGTTTGATGCGGTTTACAAAAACACAATTAAAGCAGAGTACACCGCAACAGCACAGAGCTACTGGAAGGGCAGAGTTACAATTGGTTATCTGACAACAGATAGTTCGACACAGCAGTAATTAAAGTAATTAATTTAAATCATTTAATACAGCAGAAAATGGAGGATGTCATGGCAGACGTAAAACGGATTTATGTTGAAAAAAAAGAACCTTATGCCGTAGCGGCAAAGGAGTTGAAACAGGAGCTTAAGAGTTATCTTGGAATTGATACGCTCAGTGAAGTACGTGTGTTGATTCGTTATGATGTGGAATCAATTTCCGAAGATGTTTACAAAAAGGCACTTGTTACAGTGTTTTCAGAACCACCGGTAGATGATATTTATGAGGGAAGTTTCCCGAAAAAAGAGAATGATAAAGTGTTCTCAGTGGAATATTTACCGGGACAGTTCGACCAGCGTGCCGATTCGGCAGAGCAGTGTGTGAAACTGTTAAATGAAAAAGAAGAGCCGATTATCCGGTCTGCGACAACATATGTGTTATCCGGTGATATTTCCGAGGATGAATTAGCACGTATCAAATCGTATTGTATTAACCCGGTGGATTCCCGTGAAACAGATGAAGTAGTTCCGGAAACTTTGGTAACTGCTTTTGAGGAGCCGGCAGATGTTAAGATTTTTGATGGCTTTAAGGATATGCCGGAAGATGAGTTAAAGGCATTGTACGATTCACTTGGTCTGGCAATGACGTTTAAAGATTTTCTTCACATCCAGAAATATTTTCACGGAGAAGAAAAAAGAGATCCGTCGATGACAGAAATCCGTGTGTTGGATACATACTGGTCGGATCACTGTCGTCACACGACATTCCTCACAGAGTTAAAAAATGTAACATTCGAAGATGGTGACTATAAAGCACCGGTTGAAAAAACATACAATGAATACAAAAAAGCACATGATGAAATGTACCAGGGCAGAGACGACAAATTTGTTTCTCTGATGGATATCGCACTTCTTGGTATGAAGAAACTTCGTGCAGAAGGTAAATTGGAAGACATGGAAGTGTCGGATGAGATTAATGCCTGCTCGATTGTTGTACCGGTTGAAATCGACCATGGAAATGGTCCGGAAACAGAAGAGTGGCTTGTATTCTTTAAAAATGAAACACATAACCACCCAACGGAAATTGAGCCGTTTGGTGGAGCTGCTACCTGTCTTGGCGGTGCGATTCGTGATCCGTTGTCAGGACGTGGCTATGTTTATCAGGCAATGCGCGTGACTGGTGCGGCTGACCCGACAAAATCTCAGAAAGAGACGATGGAAGGAAAACTTTCCCAGCGTAAGATTGTGACAGGAGCTGCCAAAGGTTACAGTTCATATGGTAACCAGATTGGTCTGGCAACAGGACTTGTGGATGAAGTATATCATCCAAATTATGTTGCAAAACGTTTGGAGATTGGTGCCGTTATGGGTGCTGCTCCAAGAAAAAATGTAATTCGTGAGAACTCTGACCCGGATGATATCATTATCCTTCTTGGCGGACGTACCGGTCGTGACGGATGTGGTGGTGCAACCGGTTCTTCAAAAGCACATAACACGGCATCGATTGATACTTGTGGTGCAGAGGTGCAGAAAGGTAATGCGCCGACTGAGCGTAAGATTCAGAGACTTTTCCGCCGCGAAGAAGTGAGCCGTCTGATTAAGAAATGTAATGACTTTGGTGCAGGCGGTGTTTCCGTAGCAATTGGTGAACTTGCAGATGGTTTGACCGTAGATTTGGACAAGGTACCAAAGAAATATGCCGGTCTTGACGGAACAGAGCTTGCAATTTCTGAGTCACAGGAGCGTATGGCAATCGTTGTTGACCCGAAAGATGTTGACAAGATGCTTGCTTATGCAGAAGAAGAAAATTTAGAGGCAGTCTGTGTAGCGACTGTTACCAAATCTCCTCGTCTTGTTTTAAAATGGCGTGGTAAAGAGATTGTAAATATTTCTCGTGCTTTCTTGGATACCAACGGTGCTCATCAGGAGACAGACGTTGTTGTAGAAAGCCCGAAAAAAGCAGATAATTATTTGACAAAGACAGAAAAAGTAGACAGTTTCAAAGATGCTTTCTTGAAAAAACTTAGCAGTTTAAATGCATGTTCAAAGAAAGGTCTTGTGGAAATGTTTGATAGTTCCATTGGTGCCTGCACAGTCAATATGCCATATGGTGGTAAATACCAGTTGACACCAACGCAGACTATGATTGCCAAACTTCCGGTACTTGATGGTAAATGTGATACGGTTACGATGATGAGTTATGGCATGGATCCGTATTTGATGAGCTGGAGCCCATACCATGGAGCAGAATATGCGGTACTTACTTCGGTTGCTAAGATTGTGTCAGCCGGTGGTGACTTCCATAAAATCCGTTTTACATTCCAGGAATACTTCAAACGTATGACAGAGGATGCAAAACGCTGGGGCGAGCCGATGGCAGCTCTGTTAGGTGCATATGATGCACAGATTAAACTCGGTCTTCCATCCATTGGTGGTAAAGATAGTATGTCCGGTACCTTTAACGATATTGATGTACCGCCTACCCTTTGTTCCTTTGCCGTTGATGTGGCTGAGATTTCGGATGTTGTAACAAACGAACTGAAAAAAGCAGGAAGCCGTCTTGTGAAATTCACAATTCAGAAGGATGAGTATGACCTTCCGGATTTTGCATTTATTATGAGTCAGTATGAGAAGATTACGAAACTGATGCGTGATGGTGTGATTCGTTCTGCACAGGCAGTTGATGGCAATGGTGTTGCCGATGCCGTTGCGAAGATGGCATTTGGTAATAAGATTGGTGCTAAATTCTGCAAACATAAACCAAAAGAATATTTCTTTACACCAGGTTATGGTGAAATTGTAGCAGAGATTGATGAAGAGGATTTGGCTGCTTTGGATGCTGCCGGTGTTTCTTATGATAAGATTGGTAAGACATTGGATAAACCACAGTTCGAGTGCGATGGTGAAGTGATTTCTATGGAGGAAGCAATTTCGGCTTGGAGTGGTACTTTGGAAAAAGTATTCCCTACCCGTTCCGGTGTGGAAGACAAAGAAATCAAGACCGGACTTTACGATACGAAAGACATTTATGTATGCAAACATAAAGTGGCAAAACCTTCCGTATTTATTCCGGTATTCCCGGGAACAAACTGTGAGTATGATACTGCTCTTTCGTTCCAAGCAGCAGGTGCTGATACAAAGAGTATTGTATTTAAAAATATGACGGAGCAGAACATTACAGACAGTGTGGATGCTTTTGAAAAGGCAATCCGTGAATCCCAGATTTTGATGTTTGCCGGCGGATTTAGTGCTGGTGATGAGCCGGATGGTTCGGCAAAATTCATTACCTCCATTTTCCGTAATGAAAAGATTAAAGATGCCGTTCATGAACTGTTAGATGAGAGAGATGGTTTGGTACTCGGTATCTGTAACGGATTCCAGGCGTTAATTAAACTTGGTCTGGTTCCTTACGGTAAGATTACGACACAGCTTTCTGATTCACCGACATTGACGACAAACAGTATTGGACGTCATGTGTCAAAGACAGTTTATACAAAAGTGGTTACGAATAAATCGCCATGGCTTCAGGAAGCAGAACTTGGCGGAGTATATTCGATTCCGGCTTCTCATGGTGAGGGACGTTTTGTGGCAAGTGATGAGTGGATTCAGAAATTGTTTGCAAACGGCCAGGTTGCAACACAGTATGTAGATATTGATGGAAATCCAACCATGGATGAAGACTTTAACCCGAATGGTTCTTATTGTGCAATTGAAGGTATTACCAGTCCGGATGGACGTGTTCTTGGTAAGATGGCACATTCTGAGCGCCGCGGTGATGGTGTTGCCGTAAATATTTATGGCGATCAGGATCAGAAGATTTTCAAGAGCGGTGTAAAATATTTTGCATAAGTGCATGATTTTGTATGTAACGCGCTGTTCCCTAAACGATGGGGAGCAGCGTTTGTTTTTGGAAAGGAAGAAAAATGAAACGAATGATTTTGGCATCCGGCTCTCCGAGACGGAAAGAATTGCTTCAGATGTTAGAGGTTCCTTTTGAGGTGCTGGTATCGGACACCGAAGAAGTAATCACAAAAAATGAGCCTGCAGAAGTGACGAAAGAATTGTCATATCAAAAAGCGATGGCAGTTGCCGGGCAGGTAGACGAAGGAATTATTATAGGTGCGGATACGGTTGTTTCGATTGATGGAAAAATTCTTGGAAAACCGGCAGATACAAAAGAAGCGAGAGAAATGATTCACAAATTACAGGGAAAAAGTCATATGGTGTATACCGGTGTTACGGTGATTGCGAAATCAGATGAGATGGTATCTGCGTCATCATTTGCTGAGGGAACGAAGGTGAATGTAGCGCCAATGACAGAAACTGAGATTGAGGCTTATATTTCGACCGATGAACCATATGATAAAGCCGGAGCATATGGCATTCAGGGCTTGTTTGGTAAGTTTATTGAAGGAATTGAGGGGGACTACTTCAATGTGGTTGGTCTTCCCGTTCACAGGCTGTATGGAGAATTGAAAAAATTTAATTAGTTACTATTCCGTGTGATGGGGTGGTGGCTGTTTCGAAATTGCGTTGGGGTTATTCCGGTGTGCTTTTTAAAGGCGCAGGAAAATGCCTGACCATCACAAAAGCCGAGACTGAGCGCAATGGATAAAATACTGCGGTTTGTATGTGTTAATTCGGTTTTGGCATACTCCATTGTTTCCTGAATGAGATATTGTTTTAAGGTCATGCCGGTCTCTTTGTGGAAGCGGGCAGAAAGATATTTTGGATGATAACCCAAATGCTTTGCAATATCTGATACGGTGATGTGGTATGCCTGATTCCATTTGACATAGTTTTTGACATTTTGCAATAAATAATCACGGTAGGAATGATTAAGCAGTGTTTTCTTCTGTGACTGATTATACAATTCCAATAAAATCTGCATGGTATACATATTATTCGTTTGTTCATCGTGATAAACAAAATTCGCATTATTAAGTTCCAAAAAGGCATTATGGATGCGGTTTGGGGAGGATATTTGCCCCTGCTTAGGAAGAAAAATAACCGGTTCGTCTTTAAATCCGAAAAATAAGCAGTCAAAATGAAGCCAGTAGAAGGTGCAGAGGGATGGGGCAAAACCAAATTGCTGTCCCGGCTCCATAATTAAGTATTCATTTTCATTTACGACATACTGGTTTGTTTCGTCTGCAATGGAAAGTGTTCCGTCTGTTACTATGATTAATTCATTTTCCTTTAGTTCGCGCGACATATGAATCCAATCCGGCGAACCTGCCTCAAAGAATCCATTGAATTTATATTGCACCTGCGCTGCTGTTGATATTCTTATATCTTTCATTTTTTAACGCTCTCCCTGCTTGGTTTTATGATTAATGTGCTGTTAATATATAATATAAGATAATTATCTTACTTTTTCAAATGAAATATAGACCTTTTTTTATTTACGCATTCTTACTTTTATGTAATAGTAAAGATACAAAAACAAAGGGAGGATTTTTATGAATCAGGATGTTTCGATTTGCGTTTTGACGGAGAATGAGATGGGGTGGGCCGAACCGTTTGAGTTAGACAAAGTACAGATTTTAGATACTTATTATCTGGCTGCCCAGAAGTCGGATATAGCTTTCTTGAAAAAAATGGATACTGCCCGTTTGCTGGCTGGATTTCGAACGACGGCAGGAATTGATACAAATGGTGTCAGACCGTATGGCGGATGGGAAGATAGTTTGCTTGGCGGTCATTGTGTCGGCCATTATCTTACGGCTATTGCACAGGCGGTAAAGATGACTGGTGATAAGGAACTGATGGAAAAATCTCAGACGTTAATTACCGGTTTGGAGGAATGTCAGAAGAAACTTGGCAGCGGATTCCTTTTTGGGGCAAAAGTGGAAGATAAAGAGGATGTAGAAAAGCAGTTTGATATTTTGGAGGGAAAGAAAAAGGGCGAGACATGGGTTCCATGGTATAATATGCATAAGGTTCTTGCCGGGCTTGTAGATACTTACAAATATACGAAAAATGAAACAGCGCTTTTGATTGCGGAAAAATTGGGTGACTGGATTTATGAGCGTGTGAGCAAATGGGATTTAAAAACGAATCAAAAAGTATTGGAGACGGAGTATGGCGGTATGAATGATTGTTTGTATGAATTGTATTCCTACAGTCGTAATAAGCACCATTTGGAGGCGGCGCAGAAATTTGATGAGAAAGCACTTTTTTTGATGGCTGCGAAAGGTGAAAAAAACTGTCTGGATGGCAAGCATGCCAATACACAGATTCCTAAGTTTATCGGTGCGATTAAGCGATATAATGTGTTAAAACAGCTCGGGGAGGCAAAACAGGAAGATGAAGCATATCTTGCAGAGGCTGAGAAGTTTTTTGAAATGGTTGTGAAACGACATTCTTTTGTTACCGGCGGCGTCAGTGTGATGGAACATTTTCGGAAGGATTATCATCTCGATGAGGTTCGCACGCAGACAAATTGTGAGAGCTGTTGCGCGCACAATATGTTAAAGCTTGCAAAAGAGTTATTTAAGGCAACGGGGAAAAAAGAGTATGCCGATTATTATGAGACAACTTTGCGAAATGCGATTATGGGAGCGGTAAAAACGGAGAGCGGAGCAGCATCTTATTTTACGCCGATGGCAACCGGGTATTACAAAACGTTTGGCGAGGAGGAGCCGGAAAAGAATATGTTCTGGTGCTGTACCGGAAGCGGCATGGAGAATTTCACGAAACTGGGTGACAGTATTTATTTCCGTGCCAATGATACGCTGCTTGTGAATCAATATGTGGCTTCAAAAGTGATTTGGGAGGAAAAGAATCTTGTGCTTACGCAGAAGTCGGATGTGACAAAATCAGAGGAGATTTCTTTTGTGATAAATGCATTGCATGGCAAAGAAATATCGGATGTAGCGATTGCACTTCGGATTCCGGATTGGATGCATGGGGAAGCCACGATTTATGTAAATGGCGCGGAGAAAATGGCAGCAGCCGGTAATAGCGGATATGTTTTATTGGAGCGTAACTGGGAGGATGGCGATGTGATATCAGCAAAATATCCGATGTCAGTGGACTCTGTTGGACTTTTGGATCATGATGCCGTGTTTGCTTTTCGGTATGGGCCGACGGTTCTAGCTGCAAAACTGGGGAAAGAAAAGATGGGTGAGGCAACATGGGCAGGAATTGACCTTACCGCACCTCTTTATAAGGTGGTAGGAAATGAATGCCGGAAAGACACAATTGCGTATGGTGAACCAAAAACGACAGAACTGCTTGATAACGAAAAGCTGACGATTCAAAAAGAGGCATCCGTGAATGATTTTATCAGCCATATAGAACGCTATCTGGTACGTGATACGGAAAGTGATACCTTGTCGTTTCATCTTAAAGGAACAGATGCTGATACGACATTTGAAAATGGACTGCAGTTTGTTCCGTTTAACACCCTAAATGATGAGCGGTATGGTATTTACTGGTATTTTGATACTAAGAAAAATAACGATAAGGAATGAAAAAAACTTCTTGACATGAAGGTAGTTATTCAGTATAATAGCACTTGTGTTTAAGAAGTGCGCGAGTGGCTCAGTTGGTAGAGCACAACCTTGCCAAGGTTGGGGCCGCGGGT
>CALELW010000044.1 GCA_937902905.1 uncultured Clostridium sp.
GCTTTGCTGGATTGGGTTTCAAGTGATAGCGGTTTGAAAAATGGGGAAACTCAAATCAACTATTCGTTTGTTTTACCCTTCTCCGTTTCCATATGAATCTGATTTCCATCTGAAACTGCTTCAATCGTTCCCATCGTATCCGTGCGGTATATCTGCACGTCATCATCCTCAAGTTTAGCAAGAGTAGCCGCGTGAGGATGTCCATAAGAATTGTCCTTTCCCGCACTGATTACAGCATACGCCGGATCCGCTTTCGCAAGGAAATTATCGCCCGTTGCCGTATAACTTCCATGATGCCCAACTTTTAGCACATCACATTCGAGGTCATAATTCTTTTTTATCATATCCTCTTCTGCTTTTTCTTCCGCATCGCCCATAAATAAGAAGCGGTTTTTCCCATAGGCAAGCTGCACCACCAAAGAATTATTATTTGCTTCCTTATAATTTTTGAGCGGTCCCAAAAAGCGGATTACCACATTTTTTTCAAACCGGTATTCCTTTCCGATTTCCGGCATCTGTGCTGTCTTATTAACACTCTTCAAGGCACTTTCCACATCCCGGTACGTTTTCGTCTGTTTCTTTGCCTCGGGCAGATACACCGTGTCTACCTGAATATTGTTAATGACATCATCAAGACCTCCGACATGGTCACTGTCCGGATGAGTTCCCACTAATATATTTAACTTTTTAATTCCCTTATTCTTCAGATAAGAAACAACCGTCTGCCCTTTTTCATTTTTCCCGGCATCAATTAACATACTAAAGTTTCCCTTTTGAATAAGCGTAGC
Source organism: uncultured Clostridium sp. (assembly GCA_937902905.1). Lineage (GTDB taxonomy): Bacteria > Bacillota > Clostridia > Lachnospirales > Lachnospiraceae > Eubacterium_F. The sequence goes on from CALELW010000044.1 coordinate 789, forward strand.
ATCCCCCTGTCCCACATCGATATAAGAAACTGTAAGGCTGCCACCATCCGCTTTTGTCTCAACAGGCTTTTCCTTTGATACAAAAAGACCTTTTACCGGCTGGTACAAAAGCGCCGCAATAATCAAAAATATTGGAATTAAAAGCTGTCTGATTACAGCCTGTTTTTGTTTTTTCGTTGGCATAACATCTCCCTTTCTTAACCAGCTGCACATCCGGCAGCTTTTTTCTGCATGATAAAATGTACCATATTCCTCCGCTACTGTAAAGAAATCCTTGCAATTTAGCGAATTTCTAGTAAAATAGAATAGATATGTTATGCCTTATGGCAAAAACTTTAGTATGAAACAAACATGGAGGAAATTATGATTCAAGCAAGTAACATCTCATTACGTTTCGGAAAAAAAGCGCTTTTCGAGGAAGTGAATATTAAATTCACCGAGGGAAACTGCTACGGTATCATCGGCGCCAACGGTGCAGGAAAGTCTACTTTTTTGAAAATTCTTTCCGGCGAATTAGAGCCGACAACCGGTGAAATCAGTTTAGGACCCGGCGAGCGTCTTTCCGTATTGGAGCAGGACCATTTTAAATATGACGACCAAATTGTTTTGGACACCGTAATCGCAGGAAACCAAAAACTGTATGACATCATGAAGGAAAAAGATGCCATTTATGCCAAGGAGGACTTCTCCGAAGAAGATGGTATGCGTGCAAGTGAACTCGAGGCCGAGTTTGCTACCATGAACGGATGGGAAGCAGAAGCTGACGCTGCCACCTTATTAAACGGACTTGGTATTGCCACGGAAGTTCACTACAAACAGATGAGCGAACTGCCAGACACAGACAAAGTTAAAGTCCTGTTAGCACGTGCCTTATTTGGCAACCCGGATATTCTTCTTCTTGATGAGCCGACAAACCATTTGGATTTGGACTCCATCCGCTGGTTAGAAGAATTTCTCATTGATTTTGAGAATACAATTATTGTAGTATCCCATGACCGTTATTTCCTCAACAAAGTATGTACTCATACCGTTGACTTAGATTACGGCAAAATGCAGATTTATGCAGGTAACTACGATTTCTGGTATGAATCCAGCCAGTTAATGATTAAGCAGATGAAAGAAGCCAATAAGAAAAAGGAAGAAAAAATCAAAGAATTGCAGGAATTTATCCAGCGATTCAGTGCAAATGCTTCCAAATCCAAACAGGCTACTTCCAGAAAACGTGCACTGGAAAAAATCGAGTTAGACACTCTGCGTCCATCCAGCCGTAAATATCCTTATGTTGACTTTAAACCGGACCGCGAAATCGGAAATGAAGTTCTTACCGTTACCAATCTTTCAAAAACGATTGATGGCGAAAAGGTGCTTGACAATGTTTCCTTTACCGTTGGCCACGATGATAAAATTGCTTTTGTTGGTTCTTACGGCATTGCGGCAACAACTTTATTCCAGATTCTTGCCGGTGAAATGGAACCGGACGAAGGCGATTATAAATGGGGAATTACAACTTCCAACTCATATTTCCCGAAAGATAACACGGCATACTTTGACAGTAACGATACCATCGTAGACTGGCTGATGCCATTTTCTCCGGAAAAAGATGCTACTTATGTCCGCGGCTTTTTAGGACGCATGCTCTTTAAGGGCGACGATGGATTAAAGAAAGTCAATGTACTTTCCGGTGGTGAGAAAGTTCGTGTTATGCTTTCAAAAATGATGATGCTTGGTTCCAACGTACTATTAATGGATGAACCGACAAACCACTTAGATATGGAATCCATCACTTCCGTAAACAATGGTCTTATTAAATTCCCTGGCGTTGTTTTATTCACTTCCCAGGATCATCAGTTTATCCAGACCATCGCCAACCGTATCATTGAATTTACGCCAAATGGCATGATTGACAAGGTAACAACGTACGACGAATATCTCGACAGTGATGAAATGGCTAGAAAACGTCAGGCTTTAAGTTAATTTAGCCAAAGACAAAACTTGACAATATACGTCCAATCAGATACAATGGTTGGAAAAATAATCCATAACGACCCTGGATACAAAAGGAGATGAGGACTTGGGGCCCAGTGACGCGGTAAATATACTTATAATTATAATTTTACTCATATTATCCGCATATTTCTCTTCCGCAGAGACAGCTTTAACAACGGTAAATAAAATCCGTATGCGCTCTTTGGCAGAAGAAAATAACAAAGCAGCAAAACGCGTTTTGAAGTTAATTGAAGATCCTTCAAAAATGCTGAGTGCTGTACTGATTTGTAACAACATTGTAAATCTTTCTGCTTCTTCGATATCAACTTCCTATGCATTTACCATATGCAAACGGATTGGTATGGAAAACAGCACCAGTCTTTTTGCCGGTATTGCAACCGGTATTCTGACTGTATTGATTTTGATTTTTGGAGAAATCACGCCAAAAAATCTTGCGACTAAAAATGCAGAAAAATTAGCACTCTTCTATGCGAGTTCGATTTCTGCCATCACTCACATATTGACGCCGGTTATTTTTATCGTCAATCAGTTTGCGAGATTTTTAATGTTTTTACTGCGTGTGGACACTTCCAAAAAATCAAGCAGTATTACGGAAGATGAACTGCGTACCTTTGTTGATGTCAGCCACGAAGAAGGTGTCATCGAAAGCGAGGAGCGTAAGATGATTACCAATATCGTAGACTTTGGTGATACACTTGCCAAAGATGTTATGATTCCACGTATGGATATTGCCATGGTGGAAGCAAACATTTCCTATGACGAACTGCTGACGGAATTTACGGAAAACAAATACGCAAGACTTCCGGTATATGAAGAAACCATTGATCACATCATTGGTATTATCAACTTAAAAGATTTTGTTTTTTATCAAGGCGACAAAGAGAACCTGAATATCAAATCTTTGATGAGGGAAGCTCATGTCACCTATGAATACAAAAATGTCTCCGAACTTTTTATGGAAATGCGGAAGGAATCCATTCCGATGACCATTGTTCTGGACGAATATGGTGCTCTCGCCGGTCTGATTACCATGGAAGACCTCATCGAGGAAATTGTTGGCGAGCTGCGCGATGAGTACGACACAGACGAAGAGGATGACATTCAGGCACTCTCTGATTCCGTCTATAAAGTGCTTGGTTCTACTCCGTTAGATGACATTGCCGAAGCACTTGGCGTACCGCTTGAATCCGATGATTATGATTCGATTGCGGGACATGTCATTAACCTGTTAGAGCATTTTCCAACCGAAGGCGAAACCGCCGAAGATGAATTTGCCAAGTACACGGTACTTAAAGTTGACGGAAATCGAATCGACACCTTAAAACTTGAACTCAAACCAAAAACAACCGAGGAGCCGGAAGAAGCCGAATAGTTTCTTTCGGCTTCTTGCCATTTAATCTTTTTCAAAAACAATTTTTCTTCTTACCCTCACCATTTCTTCCTTCTCCGCATTCAAATTCATTCTGCCACAGACTTCTACATCCATCTGTCTCTTATCATAATCCATTTTATGAACCAGAACCGTCAAATCAATTTCATAATTCCATTTTGCAATCATGGACTGTAAAAGAGCCGCTAACATCTCATTGCGGTTTTCAATTCCATAATGACTTTCTTCCATCACCTCCGACATTGTCTGCTCCATAGCAGATGATAAAGAAGTTTCCGCTCTTTCATAAGACCACATTCGTTTTGATGCCGTATGTTGAATCATAACAACAAACAAAATTGAACCAATTCCAATCATCGATATCACAATTGTCCTCACACAAATCACCTCCTATCCTGCATATTCATACCCATCAAGCACATATTTTTTTCGTAAGCCAAAAGGAAAAGCCACATCATACCGCAGAATAACACGGACATATCCTGCCGTTTTGCTTTCTATCTGTACCTGATAGCCTCTGTCTTTTGCCTCCTTATAACATTGTTTTTTTGCTTCTTCCGAATAATCACTTTTCTGCAATTGATATACAGCCTCCCGGTAATATGTTCTGGCACTTCCATATCTCACATTTTGAGAGAGATAGAACACCAAAAGAAAAGAAAGTGCTGCGAACAAAAGCATAAGTATAAATTCATCCACTAATCGGCTCATCTCACCCTCCATTCCAAATCGTCATCTGCCGGACAAGAAGATTAAAAACAAAAACGCAGTCCCACAAAATTTTTACTCCGGCAATAAAAAGTGGAATCCGGCGAAATGTACGCAGACGCAATACACGTTTTTTACTGTTACTCTCCTCTTTCTCGTCATACTTACTATACAACTGTTCCATAAGGAAAAATATCTCCTGCTTTGCCTGCTCGCAGCCATCGACATTTGCCCTTCCTAATATTCTCATTGCGCTGCGAAACTCCATGTCATCAAATTTCTTACAAAAAGAATCATATGGTTTATAAGAGGTCGGATCCTGCCGAATATTTTCCAACAAAGTTTCCAATTCTTCACGAAACCACCCATTCATTTCCTCAATCGACAGTAAAATCATTTGATACACACCTTTGGTCTGCAAAGAACAGGCTGCAGACATAATCCAGTAAGAAGCCATCTGTCTCGTCTCCTGCGCTAAGATGGTACTGTCCTTTTTCCTCTTTTTCTTCCAAAACCATAACCAAAAACAAATAGCAATCAACAAAACCACACCACAAGAGACAACAGTAGAGCCAAATATATTCGTTCCTTTCCCAGTCAACATGAGCGAACAAAAATACAGCATAAGAGAAGAAAACACACAAAGGATAAGTGCCAGTATCATCGATAACAGATACTCTTTTTTTATCTTTTTCTCAGACTGCTTTCCTTGTTCTCTTCTCCTTTTCCACGCATCAAAATCACGTATTATAAAATCAAGCGCTCCCTCCTCCATCGTTTCTATTCGCTCATACAAATGGAGGAAACGGTAAATCATTGCAATCTCATGATAAAGAGATTCATCACACACTTTCATGAAAGCCTCCAATCATTTCCGGGAACAATTTCTCCCATTTGGAATTTCCTCGACAAACTTTTCGGAAGACGGTGATTAACAACTTTTCCATCTTCCACAAGCATAATCACCCGGTTCGCAGTTTCTCCTCCTCTTACCGGCTCCCGTTCAAACACACCAATCTGGTCAATAAAGCGGTGTAAAAGTCCTGTCTCATCCCGTTTACTTTTCACTAAAATACCAATATCCAAGTAACGATACGTGTCATTTTCAATCCATCTGCCATCTTCTTTTTCCCCTGCCATAGCTAAAATTCTCTCCGGAATACTCCTTACATCCTCTGCAAGCATCGTAGTCATACCACAAGCACCGGTACGAATGGACTCTAAGAGATATTTCACCTCCTCGGACTTGATTTCAGACAAAATCAGCCAGTTTGGCAATTGTTTCATACATGTTTGGATTGCCTGCGTATAAGAAAAGTTTTCTGCCACTCTCATCTCCACACAATCTTTATTCGGATTCATTTTCTGGTAATGAATTTCTAACACATCCTCTATCGTAACAGCTCGTTCTGCAGCAGGAATATACTGCGTCAGATACTTCAACAATTCCGTTTTTCCAGAACCGGAACATCCGCATATCGCAATGCTGCAATGCGCCGCCATACATTGAATCAGAAATTCAATTACGGTTTCATCACAGTATCCGTTTCCTGTCATATCCTCTTTTTTCAGCCTGCGCACGGCAGGTGTTTTTTTCAGTGAAATCGAAAGCCCGGAATACGCAACACTTGGATGTACCAGACAAATACGAAGTTCCTCTGTTTCCACTTCCATAACCGGATTATCCCTGTTAAATGCCTTGTTTGACAAATTCGATAACAGCATGGAAAAGCGATTCGCAAATGATTCAGATAAAACCTCCGGTGCCATATACCTCCCCTTTTCCAAGTCATCAATCCATAATTGTCTGCCATTCCAATGAATATCTGTGACCGTTTCTTCCATCACATAAGGATATAAAACGCCATAATCCTGACGCTTTAGCAAATAATCTTTCTGAAACTCATTCATTCTTTACCACTCCTTTTTTCGCCTTTGCAAACTGTCTTAAAAATTTCTCATTTGCCTCTCTGCTAAAGGGCTTTTCCTGACGGTGTATAAACTGTCGTGCCGCCTTCAATTCTTCTACTGAAAAATGCCACTTTTCTTCGACAAAATCTGTATTATCCGGCTCGACATACCGAACCCGCCCATGTATTTCTTCCTTTTTATCCATAATGGACGTTACTTCATCTTTATGCTCCGGTAAATCTGTTTTTTGTTCTTTTTTCTTTTTTACCGTATCGGGCTTTTCTGACTTTTCCATCTTTGGTTTTGGCGTTTTTGTTGGCTTAAGGTTATGTTTTGGTTGGTTTTCATTTGACTTTTTTGGCTTCGGCTTAGCTATCTCCGACTGATTTTGTTTTGGCTCCTTTTTCTTTGGGTTCTTCTTTGCCCAGCCGGTAACTTTACCATCCGCATAAATCTGCTCTTTCCTTTCATCCGAATTGTTTGTCAATCTACCACCCTGAACAAATAATGAACCACCTTTTGCTACATAAACAGCTCCACCGACACCACCATAACAAATTCCACCTTTTCGATAACCTTTGGCCGTATTTCCTGATATAACTCCACCTTTAAACCAGACACTGCCTTCCGAGTAAATTGCTCCACCTCTTCCGTCAAACCCTTCCACAGCACCGATTCCTATCGTTTTGTTACCGGTAATCAAACCGCCCTGTATCATTAACCGACCGCCCTTTTTCACATAAAAGGCAGCTCCACCGGAAACATTTCTGTTGTTTTGTACGCTTCCTGCTTTCATAATGCAAGTGCCACCGCCGCCAATCTCAACCGCTCCACCTCCGTTGACCGCAAGCGTTTCATTCACATTATCCCGCAGAGAGCATCCTTTCCCAATCACCAATGTTCCCTGTCTGACTTCTACTAACCTTCCAAATATCTTAGATTTTGTATTTTCCCCTGCACTGCCGGAAACCGTCAACCGGCTCCATTCACATCTTTTCCCTTGCACCAGAAATAGACATCCGCCATAAACTTTCCCAGGCAAAGCACTCCGAATCAGACGGTGCCCTCTACCATGAATTGTTTTCTCTCCCCGTATCACAACAGGTTCATCCACGATTATATCCGAAGCCAGCTCGATGGTTTCCTTCGTATCCGCTTCACACAACTGCTTAAATTCCGAAAAATCGGATACCATCCTTTTTGCCGAAACCGGCCGCACAATCACACAGAGCGAAAGGGCTAGAATGAATGCAATTCTTTTTCTCATTCTCTTCATACTCCACCTCTCCTTTCATCCATGCTGCCGAATCTGTTCCTGCAACAAAGATACCGTCTCTTTCACTGCCTGCATAAACATCTCATGGGAAAGAGAATTTCCAGACATATAATTTTTCAGCAAAAAAGGAATCAGCTGTCCCCTTGACATTGCATCGGAAAAACCGGTATCATGCGGAATTGTGCCAATCTTTGCGCCGGGTATATGAAATCGTTTCATAATCGCCGACTTCGTAAGTTCTGACTTTCCATCATAATTTCCAATCAGATAAAATGCCTTTTCCTGTATGGATGAATAATTTCGAAAAAAATGAGAAAGCAACGGAAAATTCTGATTTAAATTCACAACAACCAAATCTGCCTGCTGTAAAATTTTACGCGAGCTCGCTAACGGTGCGGCCGACGTATCAACCATAACCATATCGCTAAGCCGCTCTAAACATTCCATCGTCCGAACTGCTTCCCGTTCTAAATAATACTCCAGATAATCAGAACTCTTTACCGGTTCTGAAGGAAGATAAAAAAGACGTTTTCCCAAGTAATCCTTAGCCAAACCATATAAATTTTCTTCAGAAAGTTCTTCCCCTTTTTCCACTAATTGAAGAACCTTCTCCAGACCGCTTGCGGTCTGGTAATACATGGGCTCTCTTACACATCCTGCAGACTGCGGATGATAATAAGTGCTCCCCAGATTCACAATATTTTTGTGATTTTCAAAGACAATTGTCCGCTCATTCGGACAACTTAATGCAGATAATACGCTGATACAAGCCAAATTACTTGTAACACCGGAATGTCCTCTGACATTGCTCCAAAAAGCAATTTTCATTTTTGTACCTCCTTTTTGTTATTGGAGGTGGAGTGTTTCCTATCTTAGCACCTTATTTTCTCCTTGTAAATTATCAATTAGTACCAAAAAAGAAACTAAAAATTTGTTCAAATACACGTTTTTTCAGCGAAAAACGCCGGGAAAACAAAATTCCCGGCGTCATGCGACAAGTTTTCCAATTATTTACTTCTGAACACCGTACTTCTCATAGTACGAATCGATAGACGCCTTCATTTTGTCATCAATCACAATTTTTCCAAGGCATTCTTTATTATACAGACGCTCAACTACCTCTTCCATTGAAACAATGGCAGCTGTTTTGAATCCATATACTTCACGAATTTCATCCAGCGCACTCTTTTCTTTTGTTTTTCCCTGCTCCATACGGTTTAGAGAAACCATAAGTCCAACAATTTCCACATCGCCCTGTGCCTGAATAATCGGGAAAGTTTCTTCGATGGATTTTCCTGAAGTCGTAACATCCTCAATAATTACCACGCGCTCTTTATCCTTAATTTTGCTTCCAAGCAAAATTCCGGTATCACCATGATCCTTGATTTCTTTACGGTTTGAGCAGTAACGGATTTCTTTGCCATACAATTCATAAAAAGCAATTGTAGTCGCTACGCTAAGCGGAATTCCTTTGTATGCAGGTCCGAATAAAACATCAAAATCATCTCCATACTGGTCGTGAATTGCTTTTGCATAATACTCGCCTAAACGTTTTAACTGAGAGCCGGTTACATAAGCACCTGCGTTCATAAAAAATGGAGATTTTCTACCGCTTTTCAGCGTAAATTCGCCAAATTTCAAAACATCGCTCTCTACCATAAACTCAATAAACTCTTCTTTATATCGTTCCATTTTGAATCCTCCTAGTCGTTTAACAGTTTTTCAACGGATGCTAATTTGACACAAAGAACAAAGATTTTTGTTGCTTCTGCCATTTCTTCCGGTGTCGGGAAAGAAGGAGCGATTCGGATATTGGAATCTTCCGGGTCTTTTCCATATGGATAAGTAGCACCTGCCCCCGTAAGGACTACGCCAAGCTGCTTACATTTATCGACAATCGCTTTTGCACAGCCATGCATTGCATTAAAGGAAATGAAATAACCACCGCGCGGTTTTACCCAGGAACCAATTTCGAGTCCCTTAAGTTCTTTCTCTAAAATCTGCAAAACTGCCTCAAACTTCGGACGCAGAATTTCTGCATGCTTCTGCATATGATTTTTCAGACCGTCAATATCCTTAAAAAATCTTACATGACGAAGCTGATTAATCTTATCGTGTCCGATAATCTGCACGGTCATGTGCTGACGGATAAATTCCACATTGGCAAGTGAAGTCGCAATTGCGGAAACACCGGAGCCAGGGAAACTTACCTTTGAAGTTGAACCAAACATGTAAACCATGTCCGGATTTCCTGCTTTCTCACACTCTTCCAAAATGTTTGGAATTTTGTCATGAATTTCATCGTAAATGTGATGAATACAATACGCATTATCCCAGAAGATACGGAAATCTTCTGCTTTTGGATGAAGATTTGCAAAACGTTTTACTACCTCATCCGAGTATGTGATACCCGTTGGATTTGAATACTTCGGTACACACCAGATACCTTTTACTGCCTCATCGTTATTGACATATTTTTCAACCAAATCCATATCCGGGCCATTTTCATCCATCGGAATGTTAATCATTTCGATTCCAAACAGCTCCGTAATTTTGAAATGTCTGTCATATCCCGGAACCGGACACAAAAATTTAACTTTGTCCAGTTTGCACCACGGAGTTGAACCATTCACACCGCGAACCATAGAACGGGCAACCGTATCATACATAATATTCAGGCTGGAATTTCCACAAACAATTACATTGTCCTTTTTTACTTCCATCATATCAGCTAATAACTGGCGGCACTCTCCGATCCCATCCCAGTCTCCATAGTTTCTGGTATCATTTCCTAATAAAGTTTTCATGTCAGATTTGCTGTTAATCACATCCAACATCGGCATAGATAATGCAAGCTGAGAAGCTCCCGGCTTACCACGTGCCATGTTTAAGGACAGTCCCTTCGCCTCTTCGGTTTTAAATTCTTCTTCCAAACTAGCTTTCAATGACAGGAGTTCCTCCCTGCTCATTTGCATATACGATTTCATATTGACCTCCATTCTGAAGTGTAACAAAGCGTTTCGAAACACTTCCTTTTGTATCTTAACTTAATTAATTACTATTTTACACATCCGATAATATCACGGATACTTGAAAGTTCTTCCTTCTTCACATACTCCTCTAATCCGTCAATAATCTGCGATGTTGCATACGGGTTAAAAAAGTTTGCCGTACCGACTGCCACCATGGTAGCACCTGCCATCAAAAATTCCAAAGCATCCTCTATGTTCTGCACGCCGCCCATTCCTAAGATTGGAATGGAAACGGCATTTGCCACCTGATATACCATCCGCACTGCAACCGGTTTCACGCATGGACCGGACATACCGCCGGTCTGATTGGCAAGGGCAAATGTTTTTCTTGCCACATCAATTTTCATGCCGGTCAGCGTATTAATCAGCGAAACACCATCTGCGCCTCCGGCTTCCACCGCTTTGGCCATCTCCGTAATGTCTGTGACATTTGGACTAAGTTTCATAACAATCGGCTGCTTTGCCACTGCTTTAACAGCTTTCGTAATTTCTTCCGCCATCTCCGGTTTCTGTCCAAAAGCAATCCCGCCTGCCTTTACATTCGGACAGGAAATGTTAATCTCTAACATATCCACATCTTCATCCGCAAGACGCTCAACCACTTCGACATAATCCTCTTTGGAACGTCCGCACACATTTACGATAATATGTGCGCCATGTTCATGCAGATATGGCAAATCACGTGCAATCAAAGTATCGATTCCCGGATTCTGAAGCCCGATGGCATTGAGCATACCGCCGTGGGTTTCCACAATACGCGGGGTCGGATTTCCGGGCCACGGCACATTGGCAACACCTTTTGTAGTCACAGCACCAAGTTTCTTCAAATCCACAAATTCACTGTATTCGAGTCCGGAGCCAAATGTGCCGGACGCCGTCGTTATTGGATTTGGAAACGTAATTCCCGCAAAATTTACTTCTAATTGTTTGCTCATTTTCCTCCTCCTTATAACTCAATGTCCGTCGATAAAAAGACCGGACCATCTTTACAGATACGTTTATTTTTCACTTTTGAGTGGGCGTCGATTTCCTTTGACTCACACACGCAGGCAAGACAGGCACCAATGCCACACGCCATCTTTTCTTCCATTGAAATCCACGCCGGAATCTGCTTTTCAAAAGCCCACTGTTTCACACCGCGAAGCATCGGCGTTGGTCCACAGGAAAAAATACAGTCTCCGGTCACTCCTTCTGCTTCCATAGCATCCAAAACGGTTCCTTTTGTTCCGATGCTGCCATCATCCGAAGCAATCACAACATGGTCTGCTGCCTCTTTCAATTCTCTCTGTAAAAAAGTATCGGCATTTCGATAGCCAACCACCACCGTTGTTTTGCAGGGCAGCTGCTTGGCAAGCTCCAAAAGCGGGGGAATCCCAATTCCACCACCAATTAACACTGCCGTTTTGTCTTTTTCACAAACATCCAATGGAAATCCATTTCCCAAAGGTCCAAGAATCCGGATTTCATCATCCTTTTCTTTCGCCGCAAATTCCTTTGTTCCCGCACCAACAATGCGGAATACAATGCGGAGAAGACCATCTTTTTGATTCACTTCACAAAGACTTATCGGACGCGGAAGAAGTGTATCTGAATTATCGCAGTACAGCGAAATAAACTGTCCCGGTTTTGCAAATTTTGCAACTTCCGGAGCCGACAGCCACATGGATACAATTCCCTCTGCAAGCACAGAAACTTCCGTTACCTTTGCCATACACTGTATCTTTGCCATCATCTTTTCCTTTCCAAAATTATATTAGAAAATACGGTTAATATCCTCAATCATGTCAATTACTGCCTGACGAGAGGCATCGGCATAATTTTTCTCACCAAATGAAGCATATTTGTCTTGTTTGTAAGCACAAATAATACCACGGGATGAATTTACAATTGCACCAAGTCCATCTTCATTGAAGTATGGACGAAGGGAATCTGCTGTTCCTCCCTGTGCGCCATAACCCGGCACCAGAATATAACTTTTTGGCATAATGTTACGAAGCACTTTACCCATTTCCGGATAAGTAGCACCAACAACCGCACCTACCTCACTGTAGCCACAGGAGCCAACACAATCTTCGCCCCATTTTGCCACATGTTCACCAACTAACTCATACAATGGTTTTCCATCGATAAGCTTATCCTGAAATTCGCCGGAAGATGGATTCGAAGTCTTTACCAAAACAAAAATCCCCTTCTTTTCCTCTTTGCAGACATCAACAAATGGTTTCACACCATCCGTACCAAGATATGGATTAACCGTAATTATATCCTCATCAAAACCACGGCAAACGGTAGTTCCAACAGTCACACTGCCCAAATGAGCATTTGCGTAAGCCGTTGACGTTGAACCGATATCACCACGCTTCACATCACCGATAACAACCAGTCCTTTTTCTTTGCAGTAATTTACTGTTTTCTGAAAAGCTACAAGTCCCGGAATTCCAAACTGCTCATACATGGCAATCTGAGGTTTTACAGCCGGAATCAAATCATAAACCGCATCCACAATTCCTTTGTTATATACCCAAATTGCTTCTCCTGCTGCCTCCATGGTCTCTCCATATTTCGAAATGGCATCTTTTAAAATCCATTCCGGAATATAAGAAAGCATAGGGTCTAAACCAACAACAACCGGTGCCTTTGTCTTTTTAATTTTTTCAACTAATTGATCAATCATGGTGTCCTCCATTTATTCATATTGATAAACAATGTTTCCGCCTACAATCGTATAATATACACGACCATTCACTTTTGCTCCGTCAAATGGTGTGTTCTTACCTTTTGATAAAAATGTATTCTTATCAATCACATATTCCGAATCCATATCCGCAATCGTAATGTCCGCCGGCGCGCCCACCGAAAGTGTTCCGCCCGGTACCGAAAGAATCCGGCATGGATTCGTACTCATTTTTTCAACTAACTGAAGCGGGGTTAATTTTCCCGTCTTCACAAGATGTGTCACTGAAAGTGCATATGCCGTTTCTGAACCCACAATTCCAAACGGTGCTTTTGCAATCGACTGTTTCTTTTCTTCTTCAGCATGCGGTGCATGGTCCGTAGAAATTGCTTCCATCGTGCCATCCGCCAAGCCATCCACCATAGCCTCTACATCCGCAGCACTTCGCAGCGGTGGATTCATTTTATAATTCGCATCGTCTTCTGTGATTTCGTCCTCTGTCATCGCAAAATGATGTGGACAAACTTCTGCTGATACACTGACGCCATCCTCTTTTGCAATACGAACCATTTTCACACTGTCTTTTGTAGAACAATGGCATAAATGAAGATGAACTCCGGTTTCTTTCGCAAGCAGAATATCTCTTGCCACAATCACATCCTCTACCGCATTGGTGATTCCGCAGATTCCAAGTTCTTTGGCTTTTTCCCCGGCATTCATTGCCCCGTGGCCTACCATGTTTTTATCTTCACAATGAGCAAGCACCGGAATTCCAGCTTTCTTTGCTTCTTTCATCGCCTCGCGGTAAATTTCAGCATTCATCACTGATTTGCCATCTTCGCTAATTGCTTTTGCTCCCGCCTTTACCATACCGGCGATGTCCGCCATTTCCTCTCCCTGCTGTCCTTTCGTAACAGCCCCGACAGGATAAACATGAATCGGACTGTCGTTTTTTGCAATCTTAAGAATTTTTTCAATCATTGCCGGAGAATCCGTCACCGGCTTTGTATTTGGCATCGGACAAACCGCTGTAAAACCGCCCTTTGCCATCGCATGCGTACCGGAATAGATCGTTTCCTTGTACTCAAAACCGGGTTCTCTTAAGTGTACATGCAAATCAACAAGTCCCGGCATCACGTATTTTCCCTCTGCATCAATCACCGTACATTCGTCCGGAATTTTACCCGACGAAAGGCTGCCAACACAGGCAACCTTTCCCTCTTTTACATATACATCACATACTTCATCCAGATGATTGGCAGGGTCTAAAACATGTCCATTCTTAATCCATAGGTTCAATAAACAAATCCACCTTTCCAAAATCATCCAGGTCAAAACTACTTGTCAGACCCGCCTTCTCGATATCTTTAACAACTGCCTGATTGGTGATTACCTGAGCAATTTCGCTTTTTGGAACCCACTTACTGTCACGAAGTTCCTCTGCCAAAATCACTTCGTCCATCTGTGCGTCACACAGAAAAGCAATTCCACATGTGCAAATCTCACCTGCGGTAAATCCCCAGGTGTACAGTGGTTTATTTTCCTGTACTGCGACTCCTGTTTTTTCCGCCACAATGCGTTCTACTGCTTTTTCCGGTGTCTCTCCGAATTCCATCTCCCCATCAATGAATTCCCACTGATAAGGGTCAAAAATACGGTCATCATACCAGCGCTCTACTGCTAAATAGGAATCCTGATACTGCACAATTCCTTTGACCAGTACACGAAATTTACTCATTCCCATCATCCTTTCCCAATTTATTTCGCTGTTATATATCCTTTGGCTTTCAAAAGTTCCGCCATCAGCACAGCGCCACCTGCTGCACCACGTACGGTATTATGGGAAAGTCCCACAAATTTCCAGTCAAAATATGCGTCTTTTCGAAGACGTCCGATACTAACGCCAAATCCATTTTCGTAATTTACATCCAAAGCAACCTGTGGACGGTCATCCTCTTCTAAATACTGAATGAACTGCTTTGGTGCATTTGGCAGTCCCAATTCCTGAGGTGCACCCTTAAATTCAACAAGTGCCTGAATCAGCTCTTCTTTGGTTGGTTTCTGTTTAAAATTAACAAATACCGCAGCCGTATGTCCATCCAGTACCGGTACACGGATACACTGGCTTGTAATCAATGGACCATCGGCTTTTACAATCTGTCCATTCTCCACTTTACCCCAGATACGAAGCGGCTCCTGCTCACTCTTTTCTTCTTCGCCGCCAATATATGGAATAATATTATGCTCCATCTCCGGCCAGTCTTTAAATGTCTTTCCTGCTCCGGAAATTGCCTGATAAGTCGTAGCAACAACGAGTGTCGGCTCAAACTTTCTCCATGCGGAAAGTGCCGGTGCATAACTCTGGATCGAACAGTTTGGTTTTACACAGATAAAACCTCTCTTGGTTCCCAGACGTTTTTTTTGGCTCTCGATAACCTCTAAGTGCTCCGGATTTACCTCCGGTACAATCATCGGAACATCCGGTGTCCAGCGGTGTGCGCTGTTGTTGGAAACAACCGGCGTCTCGGTTTTTGCATAATCTTCTTCAATCTTTTTGATTTCTTCTTTTGTCATATCTACGGCACTAAAAACAAAATCAACTTCACTGCTGACTGTCTCAATGTCATTTACATTTTTTACAACTATATTTTTTACTGCTTCCGGCATCGGTGTCTGCATTTTCCAGCGTCCGCCTACTGCCTCTTCATATGTTTTCCCCGCACTTCTTGGACTTGCTGCAATTGTTGTTACTTCAAACCAAGGGTGATTCTCCAACAGCGAAATAAAACGCTGGCCTACCATACCGGTACCGCCAAGGATACCTACTTTTAACTTGTCGCTCATGATATTCCTCCATACTTTTTCATAGTCCATCTTATAATACACCATTTCTACAAATTTTTCAACAAATTATCAGAACAAATATCGTAAATACGGATTCAGCTTTGAGATTACATAGTTGGAAACTTTTTTTAATGCACCTGTTGTGTCATCAAAAAGTTCCTCTTTGCTATCCACTGTACCGTCTGCTTCATCCGCTTCTTTTTGATAGGAATCAAAACTTTTTTTCAATGTTTCACACAAAGGTCTGCTGTCAATCACCAGCATTAACTCCGTATCCTGATAAGCACTCTTCATATCCATGTTAAAGGAACCGACAATTGCAAGTCTGTCATCAATCACCGCGCTCTTTCCGTGATAAGAAACACCACCGTGGTACTCAAGCACCTTCGCTCCCATCTTTAACACCTCATCCTTGTGAAGTGCATAATCCACGGAGTCAAACGGATTTCCGTTATTTTTCACTGAATTTGTCATAATAGTAAATTCAGGGGGCTCTTTTGCTATCTTTGCAATTTCACCATACATATAGTCATTATTGATGATATACGGTGTGTGCCAGATAACTTCCTTTTTTGCCTGCTTCATCAATTCGCATAAACCGTAAAATACCTGCGGTTCTTTGCTGTAAAGACAAATCGGATTTGAAAGCAGCGTAATCCGGTTTGCGGCCACTGTTTTTTCTTCATATGATACGGTTTGAAACCATGTAGGTTCCTGTTTTTTCAGAGAAATGTACTGTGCTTCCAGTTCCTGCCCTGCCCTTTTTACACCGGGAATTAAACGAAGCAACTGGTCATCATTCCAAGTCTTACACAGCGAATCATTCCAGATTGCTTCAAAATAGGCTTTCACCTGACAAATAGAGCCTTCTTTTTCACCTTCGTGGTAAACTAAAACATCCCTGTCATAATTTTTAGGTCCCTCCTGCGAACCAAGGAAGGAATCATAAACATTTCTTCCTCCCAACAGATACAAAGAATCATCGACAATCACATACTTATCATGCATGCGGCTCATCGCACGAAACGGCAACAGCGGATTGACCGGATTATACGTTTTTATCATCACATTTTCATGGGAAGCAAGCGCATAAAAATAGGCATTTCCCGTCATACGCAGCCACGAATTGCAGCCATCCGCCAAAATTTTCACCGTAACGCCGCGTTCT
>CALELW010000045.1 GCA_937902905.1 uncultured Clostridium sp.
AAATATAAGGGATACAGCGATTTTTTATTCTAACAACTGTCAAAGACGGGATTTTACCACACTCTCCCCATTTTCTCAATTTATATCTTATGACCATTTGTGCCTAACACCTATTCTGAAATAATTAGTTCTATTTATTATTTATAAAAAGGGGAAGAAGGCATTTCCTTCTTCCCCTTTGCTTTCCCAGCCAATACTATACCGTAACTCTTTGTTTATCTCCACAACTTCATAAATATCTGAGTTTTCTACAGTGCCCAGTCCGCAGCAAGATTCTGCGTCTTCACCATATTGGCATAAATGCCATCTTTCGCATCCAGCTCAGATGGCGTTCCACTCTCTGCTACCACACCATCCTTTAATACTACAATTTTATCCGCATTTGCAACAGTTCTCATACGGTGAGCAATAATCATGACCGTTTTGTCTTTAATTAACCGTGACAAAGATTCCTGAATCATCGTCTCATTGTCTACATCCAGCGAAGCCGTCGCCTCATCTAAAAGAATAATCGGTGCATCCTTTAAAAAGGCTCTGGCAATCGAAATTCTCTGTCTTTCTCCGCCGGAAAGTTCGGAGCCGTTTTCTCCGATTACCGTATTCCAGCCATCGGAAAGTTTCTCTGCGAACTCATCGCAGTGGGCAAGTTTTGCCGCCGCAATCACTTCTTCATCCGTTGCATCCATTTTACCGATTCGTATATTTTCAAGAATTGTATTATTAAACAATGTAACATCCTGAAATACAATTGAATACAGTGACATCAAAGTCTCCGGGTCTACCTTGGAAATATCCATGCCGCCGACTGTTATGCTGCCGCGGTTTGCATCCCAGAAACGGGAGGCAAGACGGGAAACTGTCGTTTTACCGCCACCGGATGGTCCAATCAATGCTGTAACCTCTCCCTGCTTTGCCACAAAGGAAACATCTTTCAACACCACATCACCGGTCTCATAAGAAAATCCCACATTGGAAAATTCAATGTCATAACCGTCATGCTTCATTGTATTTGTACCGTCCTGTACTTCATGTGACAAGATTTCATCCAACCGGTCACTCTGAACACCGGAAGCAATGACTGCTGCCAGATTTTGCAGAGAAACCTGCATTGGGTCATAAATTCTTGAAACTACCATCAAAAACATGAAAAAGGTAAGAATGTCTAATTCCCCTTTTGCTAACAGTACACCACCAACAAGCGCAACGGTAGCAATTCCAAGTTTCAAAATCATCTGTGAACTTCCGACAAATACAGCCGTTCCAAGCTCTGTTACAATCGCATGCTTTTCAACCGCCTTAATTTTTCCGGTCAGTCCTTTCATGTAATCTTCCTGCGTGTTATAAGCCTGCAAATCTCTTACATTTTCAAGGCACTCCTGAATACCGTCTGCACATGCCATTTTCAATACCATCTGCTTTTTATTCAAACTCTTCTGTACTTTTCCCGAACATCCAACAATGAGGAATGAAACCGGAAGTACCCAGAGTGCTGCAATCGCCATGCGCCAGTCAAAGAAAAACAAACCAATTGCAATCAACGCTGTCGAAATGCATGCGCCAAAAAGTTCCGGAATGAAATGAGAAGATGCTGTCTCCATCTGTGCGCAGTCATTCATAATTGTGCTTGTTAAGTCTGACAAGTCTTTTTTCCCGAAGAAAGAAAGCGGAATTTTTCTTAATTTCTCAGCTAATGTTACTCTTCGGACACCACTTTCAACGTAGGTCGATAAAAACGTGGCATTGTACTGAATGTATGTTGAAATACCAATCAATACAAATGTAATCAAACATCCTGCTACATAAAAGAGAACTTTATCTCCTAAATTTCCTGCCATATAATCTCTTACTAAATAATACAAAAGAGCAACCGGCACCATAAGAATAATATTCGAAATGGTAGCGGAAATAATTGCTTTTATCATATCCGATGCTCCTTGTTTTGAAAGAGCATATTTATGCATCAGTTTTTCTATCATATTACACACCTACCTTCCAGCTTACGGATTGATTGTATGCTTGCCACATGTGTGCATACAGCCCTTCTGTATCTTTTAATTCTTCATGTTTTCCTGCCTGTCTGATTTCACCATCCTGTAAGACAAAGATACGGTCAACACCGGTAACAGAAGAAAGTCTGTGTGCAATCATAATCACGGTTTTTCCTTTTGAAAGTTTTGCAAATGCTGCCTGAACTTTCACCTCATTATCCGGGTCAGCAAACGCTGTCGCCTCATCCAGAATCAGAATTGGTGCATTTTTCAGCATTGCTCTTGCGATGGAAATACGCTGTGCCTCTCCACCGGATAAATAGGTTCCTTTGGAACCGATTACGGTATCAATACCATTTGGCAGTTTTTCGATAATATCTTCACACTGTGCATTTTTTAATGCCTCCATGACTTCCTCACGGGTCGCATCTTTTTTACCCATGCGCACGTTGTCATAGATGGACATTTTCAAAAGTTTGCTGTCCTGGAACACAAACGATACGGTATCCATCAGCTTTTTCTGCTCGATATCCTTTACGTCCACGCCGCCGATTTTTATGCTTCCCTTTGTCACATCGTGGAATCTCGCAATCAGACGTGCGATTGTTGTCTTTCCACCACCGGATGGTCCGACAAACGCAACTTGCTCACCGGCATGAATTTCAAGATTGATATTTTTCAGTGCATCCTTTGAAGCACCTTCATACTGGAACGAAACGCCATCAAAGCAAATGGAAGTGTCGTTTGGCGTCTTTTTAGCCGTACTCTGTGCAAGTGGTTTTTTATTGAGAATTCCATCAATTCTCATAAGCGCATCTTCAACAATCATCGTGTTTTCACCGGCGTACATCATCTTTGTTAAGGTAACCGTGATAATTGGTGTGATAATAATATAAAACAGTAAATTTAAAAGAAATGTGTTATCTGCTGCTCCGCTGTTTACCCCGCCAAACAAAAATGCTGCTGCAATCAAAATAGCAAATACGGCATTGATTGATACCGTGTATACCGTCATCGGGATGCGCAAATCTTTTGTATAAGCAATCGTCCATTTTTCGTAATTTTTAATTGCCTCACGAAATCTTTTAAAAGAAAAAACGGACTGACCAAATGTCTTTACGACCGGGATACCACGAACGTATTCTACGGCTTCACTTGACATTTCTTCGAGTGCATTCTGGTATTCTGCCATTTTCTTTTTCATATTTTCGCCCATCATGCTTCCCATCACAAGAAAAGCTAAACCAACCGGAATCAGGCACAAGAGTCCAAGCCGCCAGTCAAATACGAAAAGAAGAATCGCAAGACCAATCGGCGTAGCAACTGCCACGCATTTATCCGGCAGCTGGTGAGCTAAATAGGTCTCGGTTGCTGCACTGGATTCATTCACAACTTTTCTTACTTTTCCGCTTCCCTCTTCATCCATAAAACCAAGTGGCAGCGTTAAAATATGTTTCATCAGTCCAACTCTCATATTTGCCTGTACGCGGAATGCGGACAAATGCGAACAAATCAAAGCTCCGATATAAATAAGCATGGACAATATCGCAAATCCAACCGCACTCCATCCATAAACCGACAGATTTTCTGCATCTGCATAATTTGGCGCCACGTAAAGCACCTCTTTGATTATGCGCCAGATAAAATAGAATGGAACAAGTG
This sequence comes from uncultured Clostridium sp., assembly GCA_937902905.1. Lineage (GTDB taxonomy): Bacteria > Bacillota > Clostridia > Lachnospirales > Lachnospiraceae > Eubacterium_F. Next base: position 3,651 of record CALELW010000045.1, read on the forward strand.
CAACAAATGCACTTATCGTAGCAAGAATCCAGGATGCAATGGTAAGATATTTATACTTTCCTGCATAAACAAATAACCGCTGCATCGGACTTTGCTTTGTTTCTTTCTGCTTTGCCATCTAAGAAAGCCTCCTTCAAATACTATTCGTGATATATAACTTATGTAAGTTATGACTAACCCATGATTTAAAAGAGGGGCTGCCAATCTTCTCTGCAGCCATTCTTTTCGTTGTCAATCATTTTCATAGATAACACGCCAGCCGGCACAATGATATTTTGCAAGCATATCAATGTATTCCAGTGCCTCGTCTTCTGGCATATCGTGTCTCACCACTTCAAAAAAGCTCTCAAACAGCGCTTTGTTCATAATGTGCGAAAATTCCTTGGTAATTGGTTTTCCATTTTCTGCATCAATTCCTGCTGTCTCCATGTACATTGACGTATACTCCGTCTCGATTTCAACTAAATGTTCTACAAAATTCTGAAATTTTGTACCATAAGAACCATCCACCAAAATCTGAAACTCCGGCCTATGTTCATACATGAATACTACCATCTGCCGCATACCATCTCTTGTTAAATCATCCATGATTTCCGGCTGCTTTTCCGGGTCCGTCTGATGAAACTTTTCCTGTATGCCACGGAACATCCGGACAAATTCTTCTGCTGCCGTCTCAACGATTGCACTAAAAAGTCCCTCTTTTCCACCATACCGGGAATAAATTGAACCCGTTGTTGTTCCGGCTTTTGCAGCAATGTTCCGAAGGGATGCATCCACATACCCTTTTTCAAGAAATTCCTTCTTTGCACATGTTTCTATTTTCTCAGAAACACCTTCCAATGGTTTTGACACCTGTACCTCCAATCCGTAACACTGTTATATAACACTGTTATGAGTATAATCTTGTATCTTTCTTTTGTCAATGCCTTGCCGCTTATTGCGACATTTTATCATTTTATCTGTATGATTCCCTGAGACAGCCGTTTTAATCCGTCCATCATCCGCTCTCTCGGGCAAGCTAAATTCATCCGGAAAAAGTGTTTTCCATCTCCGCCAAAAACATTTCCATCGGATAAATATAACCCGGTTTTCTCACGAATCTTTTTGACAAGTTTTTTAGCGTCCCCCGATACCTTTTCGCAGTTTACCCACAAAAGATAGGTCGCATCGGATGGAATTACCGTTAATTCCTTGATATTTTCTTCGATATAAGATGCTGCCACGCGCTTATTTTCTGAAATATAGGCACGCAGTTCATCAAGCCACTCTTCTCCTCTTGTAAATGCTGCCACCGCCACATCAATGGCAAACGCATTTGGCTCCGCCACCTCGTCGGTATTTAATCCCCGCCATACTTTGTGGCGAATCACCGGATTTGGAATCGAAACCGCCGCTGTCTGCAAACCAGCTATATTAAATGCCTTAGTCGGCGCAATGCAGGTAACGCTGTTGTCGCGGCACGCCTCGGAAACGGAAGCAAAGGGAACATATTCACACCCGGGCTCTGTTAAATCACAGTGAATTTCATCGGACACAACAATCACATGATGTTTTTGACACAACTCGCCAATTCTTGAGAGCGTCGCACGGTCCCATATCCTGCCCCCCGGATTATGAGGGTTGCAGAGAATCATAAGGGTTGTCTGAGGATCCGCCAGTTTTTGCTCCAAATCTTCAAAATCGACCCGATAATTTCCATCTTCCAACACAAGCGGACTTTCCAATACCTGACGTCCGTTGTTGAGAATCGAATTGAAAAAGATGTTATACACCGGTGTCTGAATCAGCACTTTCTCTGCCGGCGTCGTCAGTTTCCTAACAATGGAAGAAATGGCAGGCACCACACCCGTGCAGAAAATAAGCCAATCCTTTTCCATTTCAAAATGATGTCTTTTTTTCCACCAGCCAACATATGCCTCATACCATTGTTCCGGAATCACGGTATAACCAAAAATCCCATGATTCAAGCGTTTTTTCATTGCTTCCAGAACACACGGTGCGGTCGCAAAATCCATGTCCGCCACCCACATCGGCAATTCATTTTCCTCCACATCCCACTTCAGCGATGCGGTGTTTCTGCGGTCAATCATCTCATCAAAATTGCTTGCCATGAAAATCTTCCTCCTTATACTGTCTCCTCGCAAATAATTTTTGTCTTCGACGGGTCTATTTTATCCTTTTCCAAAATGAGTTTTCCAATGCTTTTCGCGCGGATTTCTCCACTTGTCGGGTTCAATACACTGTCAATCGTATTGGTAATCTGTGCATCCACCGTCGAATACTCAAATGCCAGCGTCGTATTAATTAATTTACAGTCTTTCATCACCAAATGATCAATGTAACACATACCCTGAAGGCTCTCAATCGTACAGCCAATCAGTGTCAGATTTTTTGCATTCCATCCCAGATATTCACCCGAAATAAAGGAATCGTAAACGGTTACATTTTCACTGTTCCAAAATGCATCTTTGGACAACAATTTGGAATTTTTGATTTCTACATTTTTCACGCCATCAAACGAATAATTTCCGTAAAGTGTCAGGCCGTCAATCTTCATATCTTTGCTGTTCATGGCAAAATAATCACCTTTTGCCATCATTTCATCCAAAACGACATCCTGGCAGTTCCACAATGTTTCCTCTGCATTTGGAATGGACACGTGGGAAAGTGTTAAATCCTCACATCGACGGAAATTTTTAGGTGCCTCAATCGCACAATCTTCAACAACCATATGGTTCGTATACCACACACCGGCACGCGCCATGTCAAACCACGTGCAGTCTTTTACAGAAATGGAGTCCGAATACCACAGCGGATATTTCCACTTAAACATACTGTTTCTTAATTCAATGTTATGACTTTCTTTCAATGGGGATTCTCCATCGTCAAATATCGTATCGTATATTTTCAAATCCGCACCTTGAAATAAGGCACGCTCACCAGTCAAAAACTGTTGTCTGATTTCTTTCATCACAAGTACCTCCTGTATCTGGGCTAATAAATAATTGGTAGCACCAATAACATACTATTTCCTATTATAGTTTCTTGCTATAAAATGTCAAATGGTTGTTGGGGGAGTTTTTAGAATCTGTAAATTATTAAGAAAAGTTTGTGTTTCATGGGCGCTCCCGCTAAACAAACGCGTAGGGGTATCGGCATGTAAACGACACATGCCTGATACCCACGTGTTTGTACCCACTCTCCACAAATCTTTTCTTTATAATTTACTAGAACTCTAAAAAGACCGACAATTACTTGGTAATGGGGCAGTTTTCTGGAACTTTCTATATCTCCAATGCAATCTAACCTTTCATAAAAGGGGTGCTTTGAAAGTTCACCCAGCCGCCCTTTCCTATTTTCAGAGTTTTCGCAACTTTTCCGATAAGCTGCGAAAACTTGAAACAATTAGTATCATTCCCACCAAATCAGCGAGTCCCCACCCGATTGGTATCGCGACCCAGATTCCTATCACGCCGGTGTGGAAAAGGCCGGTGAGTGCGTAGGCAAGAAGCACTCGCATTCCCAGTGAGATTATGGTAAGAACCACCGAAACAACCGGCTTGTCCACCGCACGGTAATATCCATAGAGCAAAAACAAAATACCGATTCCAACATAGAAAGCACCTTCTACCCGCAGATATTCGGCACCGGCAGCTGATACGGCACTGCCCTCGTTTGTAAAAAATCCCATCAGCGAGTCGGCAAATCCAAAGACAATCGCACTGATTACAAGGCAGAAAATCAATACGCTGACGAGTGCCAGCAGAAATCCTTTGCGGATGCGGGCATACTTCTTTGCCCCGTAATTCTGCGCCACAAAAAAGGAAAAGGCATTTCCAAAATCCTGCACCGGCATATACGCAATTGTGTCAATTTTGACAGCCACAGAAAAAGCTGCCATAATCGTTGTGCCAAAGGAATTGACTAATCCCTGTATCATCAGGATACCAAAGTTCATAACAGACTGCTGCAAACACGTAAATCCGGACAAAGAAAGAATCTGCCGGAAGTTCTTTTTCTCCCATATAAAATCTTTTTTCGCAGGGCACAAATCGGAATACCGGAAAAGAAAATAAAGCATAAGACCGATACCTGCTATATACTGGGAGATAACGGTTGCCACGGCGGCACCCGCAATGCCAAACGAGAATGTCACAACAAATAAAAGGTCAAGTCCGATATTAAGTGCGACGGAAATTCCAAGGAAAACAAGTGGCAGCACCGAGTTTCCGATACTCCTGAGAACACTTGCGAAATAGTTATACAAAAATGTAGCAAAGAATCCGGCAAATACATATATGAGATACGTTACCATATCCTCTACCGTTTCCGCCGGCACCTGCAATAGATAAGTAAGCGGTCTTACGAATCCATACAACAGTATTGTCAAAACGATCGAAAGACCGCCAATTGCCGTAAAGGACATAAAAATTCCATTTCGAAAAGTCTCCTTTTCTCTCCTGCCGTATGCCATCGCAAAAAAGGCACCTGCCCCCAGACACAGACCAATAACAACCGAAGTCAAAAATGTCATCAACGTATACGATGCGCCAACTGCCGCCAGTGCCCTTTTGCCAAGATAACGTCCGACCACCCATGTATCGACCAAATTATAAAGCTGCTGCAGTACATTGCCAAGCATGAGAGGAAGTGCAAAAAGCCAGAGACTCCTTACAATTGCTCCCTTTGTTAAATCTCGTTCCTGTCTCATTCTGCGTTCTCCTTACATTCGCTTCTCAATCAAATCATAATGAAAATCAATTGCAGCATTAAAAGCCTTCTCATCCTCTTTTATAAGAGCCTCATAAATCCGCGTGTGGCTCGCTAACAGACAATCTTTACTGTCATATTCAACACATTCCGTATACACGATGCTGACCGCCTGCATAATCGTAATCAGCAGATTATTTTTCGTAGCAAAAACAAGCGTGTCATGAAATTCCTTATCCCTTTTTGCCAGCGGCTCCCCAGTTAATTCAGCCATCGTATGTAATAAATCCGAAAGTTTTTCTTTTATTTCCTCATCAATACCATTTTCCAAAAGAAGTTTACCTGCCATTTTCTCCATGGCACGGCGAAACTCACAGATTTCACTTTTCGTTACCCCATTTAAAAGAAGAAGCATTTGAATCATGCTGCCAAAAGACTGCCCAATATTCTCCGCAACATAATTTCCGGAGCCCTGCTTCCTTTCAACAACGCCCATGCCATGCAGAACGCAGATGGCTTCTCTGGCAGAATTTCTCCCAATTCCTAACTGCTCTGCAATCTTTCGCTCCGTCGGCAGTTTACTTCCCCAAGTCAAAGTACCATCTTTTACCAAATCGTAAAAATACGAAAGCACCTTTTGATATTCCTGACACCCGGCTTGTTTCATAACCTTTTCCTTTCCTATGTAATCTCTTAAATAAATTTCATAAATAACGGTGAAAATGCTACGGTTAAAATCCCCGTAACGGCAATTGCAAGACTGCTCATTGCTCCTTCGATTTCACCAAGTTCCATTGCTTTCGCCGTTCCAATCGCATGTGAGGAAGAGCCAAATGCAAGTCCCTTCGCAATCGGATGAGTAATACGAAACAACTTGCATACAAGCTCACCAAACATATTGCCAACCACACCGGTAACAACAATCACAGCTACCGTAATGGTAACATAACCGCCTAACTCTTCGGAAAGCCCCATGCCAATTGCCGTCGTAATCGACTTTGGCAAAAGCGTCACATATTCCGTGTGCGACAGACTCATAAGTTTCGCCAGCACAAAAACTGTCACACCGCTGGTAAGTGTACCCGCTAAAATTCCAAACATAACTGCTTTCCAATTCTTTTTAAGAAGCTGCCACTGCTCATACAAAGGAATCGCAAGGCATACCGTAGCCGGAGTCAGAAACCAGCTCAAATAAGAAGCCCCTGCATTGTATACATCATAATCAATATCTGCGGTCACTAACACAACAATCGACAAAACAATTGATATTAAAAGTGGATTTAATAGTGCGATTTTAAATTTCTTTTTCAAAAATGCCCCCGCCATATACGCAAGCAGACTAATAGTAACTCCGGCAAAAAGGGAGTTCTCTAAAAATTCATTCATGGCCTTTTCCCTCATCTTTCTTTATCATCCACTGGGCCGTTCTCCCCGTTGCCACAGCTACCGTAACAAAACTAACGAACGTAATAATTGCCACAGGAATTAAAAGAGGTTTTAATACATTCCAGGATACCATCAGACCAACGCCTGCCGGAATAAACATCACCGGCATAATTTCAATCAAAAACTTCCCTGCCTCCTTCACCGAAGACAATTTAATATGTCCCGTCATCAAACCCACAAACAAAATCACCATACCGTAAATACTTGCCGGAATCGTCAGTGGCAGAACATATTTGATAAGTTCTCCAACAAATGTGATACATAGAATAAGTAAAAACTGCTTTAAATATTTCATAATCCTCTTCCTTAACGTAATATAATAAATTGGTAGCACCAATTTGGCGCCACCAACTATTATACAACGGATATGCTTCTTGTCAAGAATTTCTTCTTTTTTCCAGCTCAGCAATATTTTCATTTACCCTTTTTTTCGAGAGCGGATAGACAAACAGCAAAATCATTGCCACGATAAAAAGTCCGATTGCGGGAATCAGACATGACATCTGAAAAATCCGATCAAGAATCACCGCACGCCTTGCTATCTGCTCTGCCCCCTGCGGATTATGCATAAGCTGTGCCCGATACCCAATCGCCGCCAAAATCGTTCCCACAAGGCCCGACGACAAAGCCTGCCCTAACTTTCTCGCAAACGAATACAAAGAATACACGGTTCCATCTTCGCGCACCTTATTTTTCACCTCGGCATCATCAATTACATCTGTAATCATTGCCCAGATAACTGTGTTAAAAAAGCCGATTCCGATATAGGCAAGGACAAAAAAGCCAACGTAAACCCATGCATTTTTCGGATATATTACCATACACAAAAAGAGTATCACCGCTCCAAACAAGCAGGAAAAGGCCGACAACTCCCGTTTTCCATAACGCACGGACAGCCGCGTGGCAAGCGGCGCACACACACATAACACCGCCAAACTGGTAAGAAGCGAAAACATTGACTGTGCCTTAGCACTATTATACACTTCCGGAAATACATACGCAGAAATCCCCTGCATGCCAAGCAAGGCAAGCAGCAGAAACACCGCTGCCGCAATAATCCCAAGCAATGCCCGGTTTTTCATTAGATTCTTTAACTGGCTTGTGAACTGGATTTTCCCCTCACTCGCCGGCACCTCGACACGCTCTATGGTGAGTCTTACACACAGCAGATAACACAAAAAGGATAGAACAGAAAAAACACCGGCAATTACCGTCATACGAAATCCCGACAAAACCGTCTGTCCTTCCACCGTAACATAAGCAAGCATCGGTGTTCCTGCCCCAATCACAAGCCCCGCAAGAGTTGCTCCCACCGTCCGCCAGGTTGAGAGCTGCGCCCGGTCTTTTGCCTCGGCAGAAATTGCTGAAGCCATCGAGCCATACGGAATATTAACCGCCGTGTAGAAAATCGACCCCCACAAAATATACGTGACCACCATCCAAAGAACCTTAAACCAATACGGCATACCGGCAAATGCCGACTGGTAAATCAAAAAGCTGGAAATCGCAACCGGTCCGCACATTCTCCTTAGCCACGGATGAAATTTACCATCTTTGCCGGGTTTACTACGGTCTACAATCTGTCCCATCGTAATATCTGTAAATGCGTCTAAAAAGCGGGCAGCCATCATCAGCATCCCGACTACACCGGCACCAATTCCCATAACGTCTGTGTAAAATTTCAACATAAACGTAGACGATAATAAAAAGGTAAAATCATTTCCGAAATCGCCAAACATATACCCGATTTTATCCCGCATACCAAAGGGTCTGACTTGTTTATCCATTTAAATTCTCCTTTTTAATTTCGTTCAGTTTCATATTCAGACTTTCTAAAAAGCCATCCGGTGCCATTGTCCCAAGCATTTCCTTCATACTTTCCAGCTTCATTTTTTTCATCATATCCCACATGCCTTCCCCTTTTGCAAGTGTCATGCCGGTAATCAATTTCATTGCCTTTGTGACAAGTTCCATCGCCTCATCATTTTCACTGATTTCCTCTAACGTACAGCGGATATGATAGCGGTCTTTTGGGTATTTCATTTCCTCTGAAAGATTTAGCGGTCCAACCTCCTGAAACCAGTTTGCCACGCCTTCTTCCCTCTCATTAGCTTCCGGGAATACATAGCTTTCCGGCTCTTTTTCCACCCTTTCAATCGTCACAGCATCCCACACATCTCCTGCCTTCACAAGAATTGCATTTTTGCCTTCGCTAAGAGAAATCGGAAAAGATGCCACATGGCGTTTTACCTCATTTACCGCCATCTCTTCCCCATTCACAAAAAGTGTCACCCTCTCCTGATTTGTATACACGCGGATTTTGGTGTTCTCCCCGGAGCGGAGCGCATAACGCTTATCACAGATATGAACCATTGGTTCCGGATTCCAGTACGCCTTGTATAGATAAAAACTATCCTTTTTAATTTTTCTGTCCATCGTTACAAGACCTTTGTTATTTCTTCCCATCACACCGCCTTCCGAACGTGCGGCGCACCCAAAATCAAACATATTCCACACATAAGAGCAGAAAATCCAAGGGCGCTTCTCTAACATATGTGCCATATATTCGTGGTATCTTGCCTGATATGCCTCACTATAATCTTTACACTTTGGATTTTCTCCCTGATAGGTAATGATTCCCTCACATCCATACTCCGACAACCCGATACAGCGATTTGGATATTTTTCATGATACTCGTCCATCCACGGGCCATTGTCCTCTGTCTTTCCGCCATACCAGCCAAAATAATGGTTATAACTTTCCACATCGGTAATTTCATGCATCGGACCGTCTTTCGGCGTCATCGTCACATGAGCAATCGTCGTGAGGCGGTATGGGTCAATCTTTTTAGCAAGCGCATTTAACTCCCTGTGATTCTCCACAAGTTTTTCAGAGATTCCCCCAATCAAAATTTCATTGGAAATGCCCCAGAAACAAATGCTTGGATGATGGTCATTCTGATAAATAAGTTCTTTTAACTGGGTTATGCAGTTCTCATGTGCTAAAGGTTCTTCATTCATCACGCTGATAAAAGGAATTTCCGCCCAGACAACAAATCCTCTCTTATCACACTCATCATAAAACTCCTGTGCGTGCTGGTAATGGGCAAGACGCACCGTATTTGCTCCAATTTCTTCAATCAGCTCGGCATCCCGGATGTGGTCCTCTCTCGTAAGTGCATTTCCCTGATACAATTTATCCTGATGACGGCTCACGCCACGCAGCGGCACACAATTTCCATTGATAAGGAAACCGCGCCCGGAATCACAGCAAAAAGTGCTTACACCAAATTTAAGTTCCACTTCATCCAGACATTCGTTATTGCGCATAATGAGCGCCTTTAGCGTATACTGATAGCCATTTTTAATATCCCAGCGATGCGGCTTATAAAGAGGAATAGAAGTATCCGGTGAATCCGCAGGACGTGCTGCACCTGCCACCTCTTTTCCATCTTCATCAAAAATCTGGTAAATCACCTGATTTTCTTTTCCCGCCCCGCAAATCTGCGCGCGGATGTGAAGCATAAAATCCTCTTTATCCCACGAAGCCGGTTCTGTGGCAGCATGGATTCCCAAATCTCCGTAATGCAACAGTTCAAAATGTGTTTCCGGCACGCAAATCAGATGTGCGCCACGATACAGACCGCCATAAAAAGTAAAATCAGCCGACTGCGGATAAATGGCATCACATTTTTCATTGCTGCACCAAATCGCTATCGTATTAAATTCTTCGGTACATTTTTCCGTAATATCCGCTCGAAATGCCGAATAGCCACCTTCATGACTTACAACGAACTCACCGTTTACAAACACTTTTGCCTGCTGCCCCGCCGCCGGTATCTCCAAAAACAAACGAGAATACTTCGCAGACGGCTCCCACTTGTCTAACGTTTTTACATACCAGTAACTGCCTCTGTCATATGTTCCATCTCCCTTTTGTCCATCCAGTGCATTCCATGTGTGAGGCAGCGAAACAAGTTCTCCATCTCCCGGTCTTGCCTCCGAAACATCTACATCCGCATGAATAAACCACCAATTTTGATTAAAATCTAAAATCTGACGCATTTATTTATTCCTCCATTGAATCATTCTCTTTTTACTTATACCCAAAAAAAAAGAAACTATCCGTTTATGCCTTCGTTTCGCATAAATTGATAGTTTCTTTTTCAATTCAAATTTTATTTAACGCGCCAGAGCATTCATAACCGCTTCTCTCTCGCTGTAATGATATTTCACACCATTGATTTCCTGATATTCTTCATGACCTTTACCAAGAAGAATAATCATATCGCCATCCTCAGCATGGTCAACTGCGTAATTCACAGCCTCCTGACGGTCCGGAATCACCACATACTCACCGTTTGTCTTTGCCAGACCAACCTCAATATCTTTTACAATATCCATTACATCTTCCGTTCTCGGATTATCACTTGTCACAATTGCAAGTTCCGCCAGATTTCCAACGGCCTCTCCCATCTCGTAACGGCGCAGTTTGCTTCGATTGCCGCCACATCCGAAAATAGCAATAATCCGGTGCGGATTGTAACCGCGCAGGGTCTTTAACACACTTTCGGTACTCACACCATTATGTGCAAAATCAATCAACACGGAAAATCCTCTGCCGGTCGGAACATTTTCCACACGGCCGCGCACTTTTACGTGCTCAAGTGCATGCAGAATCACCTCTTCCGGCATTTGCAACAGAGCACCGGTACAAGCTGCACACATTCCATTGTAAATATTAAAACGTCCCGGCAGACCAACGATGATATCTCCGTTCAAAAGACCATTCGCATGGAATTTCATACACAGATTTCCCTCGTTATTCACATGCTCAATTTCCGTTGCCGTCATATCCGCATCTTCTGTTCCATATGTTTTAATCTCACAAGTCGCATCTTTTATCATTTCTTTCCAGTGCGGGTCATCACGATTTACAATTCCGACGTCACACATCGTAAACAGACGGCTCTTGCAGTACAGATACTCATTAAAATCTGCATGCTCATTTGGTCCGATGTGATCCGGCGTAATATTGGTAAAAATGCCATAATTAAAATGCATCCCTGCCACACGGTCCATCTTGATTCCCTGCGAACTGACTTCCATTACCATATACTCGCATCCGGCATCCACCATATCCTTAAAATATCTCTGCAAATCATAGGATTCCGGCGTTGTATGCTCCGTCGGTGTCACCTTACCGGCAATTGCTACACCAATTGTGCCAACAATTCCGCAGGTTTTCCCGGATTTTTCAATAATATCACGAATCATATACGTGGTTGTCGATTTTCCTTTTGTTCCCGTAATTCCAATCGAAATCATCTTCGATGCCGGATAATCAAAATATGCCTGGGATAAAAGACTCAGTGCCGCTCTGCCATTTGCCACACGAATCACCGTAATACTTTCATCTATGGGCTCAATCTCTTTTTCCACAACAAGCACCGATGCGCCCTTTTTCACAACATCCGGAATATATTTATGACCATCCACAACCGTTCCTGCAATGGCAACAAACAACATTCCCTCTTTGATTTTTCTGGAATCATATGCGATGTCTGCCACTTCCGTATCAAGACTTCCCTGTACCAGTTCGTACTCGATGTGCTCCACTAATTTACTTAACTTCATTTCGCCGACCTCCCTTTACTCGATTAATTGATAATGTTTCAATGCCTTCTCAATTCCATCATCCATTACCGCCGCCGTTACATAATCGACCGACGGAAAAATATCCGGATTGCCACTTCCCATTGCAATGCTGATGCCGGTGAAATCAAGCATCGGCAAATCATTTGTACTATCACCAATTCCTACCGTATGCGCTCTGTCAATTCCTAAACGCTTACAAAGGAAATCAATTCCGGTCGCCTTTGAATAACCTTTTGGCACGACCTCATAAAAAGTCGGGTCACGTAAAATAAAATCAAACGTGTTTTCCCATTGTTCCTTAAATGATTTCATGTCACTGCTCTCATCAAACCAGAGTGCCATTTTATCAAAATTCAAATCGGCACCCTCCCAGAACAACTGGCATTTTGCCGAAAATGTTCCATTTTCCTCAAAGATGGATTTCACAACCGGCATCCAGTAATCTCTGCGAAAATATGCCGTCTCCTGGCCTTCCAAAACACCATCGATATGATAGTGCGTCAGAGAATCGGCAACTTCTCTCTGCAATTCTTTCGGTAATGTTGCATGAAGCAGCTCTTCCCCATGATAAAATATATTCGTACCACAGCCGCCTACCACACCATCAAATCCAATTTCCAAAATATCCTTTGGCCAGATAGACTTACAACGCCCGGTACAAAGAAACAGTAAATGTCCGTTTTCCTTTGCCTGATGCAGGGCACGCACCGTACTCTCCGGCACGATTCCCTCTTTTTCATCTAACAAAGTTCCATCAATATCGAAAAATAACATGTATTGTTCCATCGTTTATTCTCTCTCATCTATTTCACGGAAATCCACATGACTTCCTACGTATTTGTACGCCGGTCGAATAATTTTACCCTTGTTTACCAGCTCTTCCAGACGATGTGCACTCCATCCGGAAATACGGGCAATCGCAAAAATCGGAGTAAATAATTCTCTCGGAATACCAAGCATAGTATATACAAAACCACTGTAAAAATCAACATTTGCACAAACCGGTTTATAACGCAAATGTGCTTTCATAATCAAATCTTTGGACACTTCTTCCACGGTTTCATACAGATGAAATTCATCCATTTTCCCTTTTGCCTCTGCCAGTTTTTTTGCATACCGTTTCAAAATCACGGCACGAGGATCCGACAATGTATAAACCGCATGTCCCATTCCATAAATCAGACCGGATTCATCAAAGGCCTCTCGATTCAGAATTTTATTCAAATATTCTTTAATCTGCTCTTCATTATTCCAGTCCTTGCAGTGTTCTTTAATATCATCAAACATCTGCAGCACTTTTAAGTTAGCGCCACCATGACGCGGTCCCTTCAGCGAAGCAATGGATGCTGAAATCGCAGAATATGTGTCTGTACCGGAAGAGGTTACCACATGATTGGTAAACGTCGAGTTATTACCGCCGCCATGCTCTGCATGAATAACAAGTGCAATATCTAAGACTTTCGCCTCTAACTCCGTAAATTTACCGTCCTGTCTTACCATCTGCAAAATATTTTCCGCAATTGACAAATCTTTATCCGGTGTACGGATGTATAAATTATCATCAAATCCAAAGTGGCGGTATGACAAATACGCATACACCGCAATCAAAGGAATCTTGCCAATCAGCTGTAAGGACTGGCGCAGTACATTTGCTACGGAAATGTCGTCCGGATTCTCATCATACGAATACAGTGTCAGCACACTTTTCTGCAGTGCATTCATAATATTCGCACTTGGTGCTTTCATAATCACGTCACGGACAAACTGACCGGAAAGCTCCTGAAGACTGGTTAATACCTCTTCAAAATCTTTTAACTGTGTATGTGTCGGCAGTTCACCAAACATCAGCAAATAGGTTGTCTCCTCAAAAGCAAACCGGCGGTTTTCAAAACTTTTTACAAGATCCATTACATTATATCCCTGATAATAAAGTTCTCCGTCGCAAGGAACCTTTTTGCCGTTTTTTAAGCGGTATCCGCAGACATCTGAAATCTCTGTCAATCCGGTAAGTACACCTTTACCATTCGAATCGCGAAGTCCCCTCTTCACATCATATTCGTTATACAAATCCTGGTTAATGGCACCGGACACCATACAGTAATCCACCAGATTCTCAAATTTACTATTTAACTTTTCTCCCAGTTCCATCATTGAGTGATTATCCAAACCAAATCCTCCTTCTTTTGGACTCTTGTCATAGTCGAAAAAAGAGGATAGGACACTTCATTTTCGGACCTATCCTCTTTGACTATGATATTATACTACATGTTAAGCGAAAATGCAAATCATGTTAATGATTTGTTTGTGTCAAGTGTTCGTTGGCACTTTTTTTGTTTTCCGTAATTCCGT
>CALELW010000046.1 GCA_937902905.1 uncultured Clostridium sp.
GTAAATAACAGCCAATGTTTCCTGCCTCATCTGTAGCATAACGCACAGTAACTTTATATATTCCATCGTCATTTACACAGGAGTAAATACGGATACCGCCACCCTCACTCACTTTTGTCGTTAATCCGGTTACATAACCGGCACCCGAATAATCGCTGCGGGTTGTCATTGTTTTTACTGACGAACTTTCCTGTCCATTTAGCTGGTTGAAATCGCTCTGTTCAGCCTCATATTCTTTTACGTAGCGACGATTATTAACATCCTCGCCCTCTTTTCCAACATATGTCAGGTAAATGCAGTCCACCGAACACATTCCTTCCGATTCACCGGCCTGGATGGTAATTTCATGTTCGCCTTTACGCATATACTGGTACTCCGTATGCATTCCCGACATATACCAAGTCAAAGTATTATTCAGCGTCATTTCTTTCTTTTTCAATCCATCCATGTAAAAGAATGCCTTTGCATTTTTCGGATTGTTGTTTTTTACACTCCATGAAGAGTTTCCTGTTGCTGCACCATAGACCATGTCCATTTTATAAAAACCTTCTTCCGGTACATTTACCGTCATTGTGACCTGGTCACCTGTACGCTGCAACTGAACCTGACCGGTTCCTGAGCAAGCATATTTGCTGTCTTTTCCCTTTTTCTTTGCTTTTCCCTCTAACACGCCATCTTCTGCTTCGTAAAGACCTTTCCATGCACCTTCTTTTACAATTCCTTCGCTATCGGAATCTTTTGCCTGTGAAATAGTCATTCGATAACCTGCAGATTCAACTGCATCATCAATAGATACCGTAAGCGAACCATCTGCCGCCAAAGGACATACTGCTTCATAAAGCAAATCCGGCTCATCACTAGCTCCATTAATTCCGGTAAAGTTTGTTCTCTCCATTTTTACCGTTACTTTTTTCGCCTTTGCAAAAGACTCTGTTTCATTTAATTTTTCTACTTTTACAGTCTGTTTTCCATTGACGCCGCCAAAAATCACGCTGGCACTTTTCTTTGCATCATCAATTGCTGCCACACCGCTGAACTTCTTCTCTTCCTCACCAGATACAGCAGTTTTCAAGGTCTCACCGGACATATCACCATACCACTTATACAGCCAGTAAGCACCATTTGGTTCGTTATTATCAGCAGCCAAATCATCCAGATTGTTGGAAATATGCCAATAAGCCAAACATCCGCTCACCTTAGAATCTTCCAAAATACTTACATAAGGAATCAGACGTCCCGGAACACCTAAATCTGTAAAATCTGCGTATTCATTAATTACAACTTCCCTCTCTGTTGATACTTTACCGGCATCAATCCAGTATTTCTTTTCAAGGGCACGATATTTCTTCAAATTTTCTTTCAAACTTCCCAGTTCCGAACGTGAAAGTGCATGCCAGGTAAACTGGTCCGGAATACAGTTGTTTTCTGCACAATATGTAACAAATTCTTCGGTATGTTTTGCCTGATATACACAACAATTCGAACCGGCAATTTTAGCCTTTGGATCAGCCTTTTTAATTACCTTGTAAATGTAATTCCAGTCCTCCAAAAACTGCTGATTATCACCACTCCAAATTGATTTGTACTGCTGTCCTTCCGGCTCATTGAACGGAACATAGACTACTTTGTTACTTAACCCGGCAGCTTTCACCTGCTTAACCATTGTTTTAATCTTTTCTTCATACGCTTCCATATCCTTGCTCTCATCCTCATACGGCCAGTTTGCATGAATATCTAAGCAGTAAATCTGAACCGAACTTCCGCCCGCCTGCAAAAAAGTATCTGCGATTTCCAACGTATCCCCACTTGGATGCTGCAAACCATATGGCGGTTTTTGTGCTGTAATATTTGGTTTCAAGCCCAAAATCAAACTGGTGCTTGGCACCTGATCTGCCCCCAGTCCATACAAAAATCCAGACGCTCCGTGCTTTAAGGCCCCTGTCTTTTCAGTTGCCTCTACAGTTAAAGATACTTCCTCTGCTTCCGCAGCCTTTGCCTTTTTCTCATTATGAGAATATATTATTCCCACATTTCCGACAAGTAGGCAAAGTGACAGCCACATTGCTACAATTTTTTCTTTTTTCATTATCTTTCAGTCCCCCTTGTCTTTTTTTATAACTTAAGCGTACAATAATGCCCCTGTTATCACCATGTCATTTTGTGACTTTACAGAAGAAAAATGCTACCAATTTTCTTTGACATGATAACCCCTAACATGGTAAAATTGAGAAAAGGGGGATTTTACATGGCTGCAAAAACATTTGATGAAGTATATCTGGTAAATTATTCATCCTACGATGATGTCAATCTGTATGAGGTCGGATGTCAAAAATGCGATCCATCTTATAGTTATGGTCCGATCATCCGTAAATTGTATATTCTGCATTATGTCATAAGTGGTGAAGGTCTTCTCCGTATTCAGGACAAAGAATTTGCCGTAAAAGAACATGATATCTTTGTTATACCGGCACACACGCCATCCTATTATGAAGCCAGCGAAAAAAATCCATGGAACTATATCTGGATTCAGTTTGATGGTTTCAAAATCAAGGAAATGCTGAATCGCTGCGGTTTATCAGAAACAAATCCCGTTCTCTCTCTGCATGAACATGCCACAAAAACAGAATGTTGTCTGCGGGATATTTTTACAAATCATGAGGATGAATACGCCTGCATTGGCAATGTATACCAATTATTCCAACACATGGTTCAGGCAGCAAATGTAGATAAAAAGACGAAAAAAAAGAAAACAGATGCGCTGACTTATATTCAAAACACCATCCGTTTTATCAGGCAAAAATATTCAGACCCAATCCGCATTCAGGACATCGCAGATTATTGTGGATTAAACCGCTCCTATTTGACGCGGTTATTTAAGCACGCCACCGGTTATACACCACAGGAATATCTTGCGCAGTACCGCATTAATCAGGCAAAACAATTGTTGGAAGAAAGCTCTATGCCTATCCAGCATATTGCCTACTGTGTCGGATACAATGACGCTTTTACTTTTTCCAAACTTTTTAAGAGGCAGACCGGATTTTCCCCATCGGATTACCGTGATTTTTCTCATCAAAAAACTCCGATTACGGAGCACGCACTGCATACCGTAATCGGAGACAAAATCGAGTAATTCTTATCGACGGAACAATCCTTTTTTCTCATAAGGCTCACTTGTATGGGAAACTAATTCATATCCAATTTCTTTAATTTCCTTTTTCAGCATAGGAATATCTAACGATTCCTCACTGATTACAACAGTTTCCCCTTTTTTTGCAGAGGAAGAAACTTTCTTCACCTTACAATGATTGCGAATCAAATCATTCATATGCGATTCGCACATGCCACACATCATACCGTCAATTTTTAACACGGTTTTTAACATTGGAATCATCTCCTTTAACACATTTTCATGTCTATTATAGCAAGAGATTCATCCTTTGTAAAAGATTATTTGTTTGTTGATAAAAATGGTTGCAGAACACCTGCCATCTGGTTAATCGGCATCGACTGCAGATAAATCTTACCGGGACCGGTCACTACGGTGTTAAAGAATCCTTCTCCACCAAGCACCTTATTTTTCAGTCCCTTAACGGTTGTAATATCCATCGTACAGGTTGCATCCATTGCCGCTAAGTAGCCGGTATCAATAATCATCTGCTGCCCTGCTGCCAGCTCATATTCTTTTACATAACCGTCAATTTCTACAAAAGCCGTACCGCTGCCGGAAAGTCTCTGCATAATAAAGCCCTCGCCGCCAAATAAGCCCCCGGCCAATTTTTTCTGAAATGCAACGGATAATGTCACACCATCCGTAGATGCAAGAAATGCACTCTTCTGTGCAATTATCTCATTGCCGTTTCCAATTTCAAATGCTAAAATCGAGCCCGGAAAACTGGAAGCATACGCAATCTGTCCTGCTCCGCCTTCTGCTGTATAACGGTTCTGAAACATATTTTCACCGCTAAACATACGTCCAATCATTTTTCCCATTCCGCCGCCGGATGTCTCCATTTTCATATTTGGTGTCATCCACGACATGGCTCCTTTTTCCGTAATCATAGATTCACCGGCCTCTAAATCACAAATAACAACCGGCAATGGTGCTCCTTCAATTGAGTATTTCATATGTATAAAATCTCCTTTCGCAAATCAAAATTTGCTTCATTTTAACATAATCACCGCGCACTTTCTATCATCACTGTAGAAACGGTTGGAAAAATGTCACAACTGTTTACAGCCTATTTGGACGCCGCATCAATAAATGAATAGAATGCTGCTTTCGGGTCATCCACTCCACTGCCAAACAATAGACATGACGTAGGTTTTCTCCATGATATGGTATCATAAAGTCCCCACACCGTAACGCCGGTAATACCGCGGGCATTTACGGATTTATCACGATTTTTCTGCTTGGAAATAAGCAGTTTCATAATATCGGAATAATGATTTGCCAAATCTTCTTCGGTCTGATTATCTCCGATTCCGATATCCAATTCTGTAACCTGTACCTGAAGTCCGGTTGCTAAAAACTTATCCACTGCTGTTCCATATTTTTCAAGAGAAGGATAACTCACGGTAATATGGCTCTGCATACCGATTCCGCCACAAATCTTTGCTTCTTCTCCTTCATTGATATAATTGATAAGTTCTACAATTTCATCTGCAACATCATACTCATTATAATCGTTATAGAATAACGTAATATCCTCTTGCAATCCATACTGTTTTAACTCATCATAAGCAATTTCATAAGCTTTTTTCACATAAGTCGGTTTCAGACCCATATCACCATAAACATCCATCCAGCTTGTAGACGATGGCTGATTGGTACGGTGTGTATACTCATTCGTAATATCCCAGCAATAAACAAGGGAACCTGCTTTACCGGTCAAACTCTTTTCCTTATCCATGACATGTTTCATTACCGTGCGGATATAAAACTCAAGTCTTGCATCCATCACATCTTTTGTTACCGTAGCATTGCTTGTATCATAACCTTTGTGGAAGAAACGCGGTGCTGTCTGCTGATGCCACTGCATCACATGTCCGCGCATTTGAATTCCATACTGATTGGCAATTTCAAGAATTTTGTCCACATTGTCAAAGTTTAGCTTTGCAACTGTCGATTCAGTGTAGTCATCCGGAATTACATAACCAAGATTTTTTGCTTCACTAACCGAGATTGTTCCACTCCAACTTGACAAAATCTGCTCTGGTTTCAACTCATTTTCCAAAGTAAAACTATTAAAATGATGTTGCACGAATTTCATCGTCTCGTCACTCTGCATCTGATAGCCATTGTTCCATGATGTGTTATAACTGAGCACATTACCCATGCGCTCAAAGATGCCATTGTAGGTATCTTTAATGCTGGTAAGACTTTCCGGATTATAAGGTTCTTTGCCTGCGGAAGTCTGCGTAATCGTGACGTCATCTACAAGGAAATCAAATTCACCGGATGGTCCCTCTACATAGAAAGTCAGTTTCGTAAAGGAATCCGGCACCGTGTAAGTGCCTTTTAACTCTACCCACGAGCCACTTGGTACTGTTGTATTGTCTTTAATCGTCGGATAACTATCATCTTGACCGGACACAGATAAGTTTCCGGACAATTTCAGCGTCTGGTCAGAACCTGAAGTCTGTTTTACCCATACCGAAATCGAATACGTTGCACCCTTCACAATCGAATCCGTTACATTCAATTCGGCTCCGTTCCATGTGCTGGTACGTCCGGTTACGGAAAGACATTTTCCACTTCTTCCGCCGGAAGCCACTGCTACTTTTGCCGCTCCACGTCCGATAAATCCATCCGTTCCATCTTCAAAACCGGTAGACAAATACGTCTTTTCCGTAAATTCACCTTCCGGTGTCGCCGTTGGCGTTGCTGTCGGTTTCGCAGTTGCAGTTGCCGTCGGTGTTATTTTCGGTGTAGCTGTAACCGTTGGATTTTTCGTTGGTTCCTGTGTTGCATTCTGTCCATTCTCCGGAGTTTGTGTTGGAACAGAAGGCGTTGTAACCACCGCAGTAGAACTCGGATTTTTCGTTGCTTTTGCAGCATCATTTGTTGCCTCTGGTGTACGGACAAGTGCAGCCTTTTTGACTTTAATTTTACACTTGTAACTCTTCCACCTGCCATTTTTCACCTTGCAAGTGAGGGTCGTTGTTCCCTTTTTCTTTGCGGTCAGTTTTACAGCATACTTACCGCTCTTTTTGTAGCTTGCAATACTTTTTTTCTTAATACTCCATTTGATACGCTTTCCTTTTGTGTTTTTGATACGAATTGTTTTCTTCTGTCCCACTGTCATCGTAATACTCTTTTTGGACAGTGCAATTTTTTTCCGTGCCGCCTGACTGGAAACACCTTGCAGCGGTGTCATAAGCGAAACAGCTAAGGACATACTTAACAATCCTGCAAAAACTTTTGTCTGCTTCTTCTGCATATAAATCCTCCTTGATAGTATATAAGTTTCTCCTTATAAGAAAACTACTATATTTTACATTTAAATTATACGATGTTTACTACCAAGTGTAAAGGAAACTTTATCTAAAAATGTACTAAAAAACCTGAAATACCACAAACGATGCAAGCCATGCCATGACTAGCTGGAATCCAGCTGCTAAAAACATAAATTTAATACTTCCGCTTTCCTTACGAATCGTTGCCAACGTAGCAAAACAAGGGATGTATAACAAGCAAAAAATCATAAGACAATAAGCATTTACCATGCCAAATCCGGTTACACCAAGTGCCTGATGCAGCGCACCCATACCGGCTGCCGAATTTACATTTGCTATTCCGAACAAAACAGCACAACTTGATACAACAACTTCCTTTGCCGATATTCCGGCAATCAAAGCCACTGCTATCTGCCAGTAACCAAGACCAATCGGTTTTAACACAGGCACGATAAAATGTCCGATTGCCGCTCCAAAACTTTCCGACATCTCATTTGTGTAACCATGTATTCCAAAATTTAAAAGAAGCCACATAGCAATTGAAGCAAGGAAAATTACAGTTCCTGCCTTCGTCAAATAATCCTTTACTTTCTCCCAAACGTAAATCCAAATCGTACGAGCACTCGGTGCTTTATACTCCGGCAATTCAATAATAAGCATTCCATTTGCCTCTTTTTTATCTACAATATGAAGAATAAAAGCAACAAAAACGGCAACAACTAACCCAATGACATACATTGAGTAGGCTGCTATCATTGCATGTTTTCCAAAAAACATCTGCGAAAACAAAATATAAATTGGAAGCCTTGCACTGCATGACATAAAAGGCGTAACTAACATTGTTTTCATACGATCTTTGTTGTCTTCTAATGCCCTCGAAGCCATGACTGCCGGCACCGAACATCCAAATCCAAGAATCATCGGAATAAAGGCACGACCGGATAACCCAATCCGCCCCATAATGCCATCCATAACATAAGCCACTCTTGCCATGTACCCGCTATCTTCCAAAAAAGCAAGTGCCAAAAACAAAATAAAAATATTAGGTAAAAACGTCAATACGCCGCCGACACCAGCTATAATTCCATCCACCAAAAGCGAAGTAACCGCCGGATTAACCTGCCATACCGCAAATGCATTTGCGATAAATCCACTTAACCATTCTACCGCCAACTCAAAATATCCGGATATAAAATCCCCGACCGTAAAGGTCAGCAAAAATACAAGTGCCATAATCCCTAAAAAAATCGGAATTCCAAAAATCGAATGAGTCAAAATACGGTCAGCTTTATCTGTTGACTGCGCCTTCTCCTCTTTGTTTACCAGCACTTCCTGAACAATTTCTTCAATGAATTCATATTTCTGATTAATAATTTCTGATTCATAACTGCGGTCAAGCACTTGTGGCAAATCAACCGGATATTTTTCAGAAATTTCTTTATCTCCTTCTAAAAGTTTAATTGCACACCATCGTACATGAAGCATTTCCGGGTACTGTTTCTGCAAGGCATCCGAAATACTATCAATCTTATCTTCAATTTCATCACTATATACCATGGCATGATCGACATGATGATCATGTTTGTGATGTGATGGCATTGTATGATGATGTACAAGTTTATCCGGTATAACCGCATCCTTATGATGCGACACAGCATGCATCAGAATTTCAAGCCCAGTACGTTTTCTGGCAGACACAGGAATAACCGGAATTCCAAGCATCTCCGGCAGACGATGCAAATCAATTTCCATTCCTCGTTTTTCTACAATATCCATCATATTTAACGCTAATACCACTGGTTTGCCAAGTTCCAACAGCTGCAGCGTCAAATACAAATTTCGTTCCAATGAAGATGCATCTGCCACATCCACAATAACGTCAACTTCATCACTTAGAATATACTGTCTGCTCACTTGTTCCTCCATCGTATAAGAGGTAAGACTGTATGTTCCCGGCAAGTCTACAAGCCGATATGTATTATTATGGTATTTTAGCGCACCCTCTACTTTCTCAACCGTTACACCAGGCCAGTTTGCTACCTTCAAATTGGCACCGGTAAAAGCATTAAACAGCGTTGTTTTTCCACAATTTGGATTGCCAATAAAACCAACTACCAAATTTTCGCTCATTGTTCTTTATCCTCCTCAACCTCAATTTTCCCGGTTATTCCCCTGCCTAATGCAAAACGTGTTCCCCGCACACGCACAATCATCGTTCCACTTCGTTTCCGGTTTAAAACTTCCACCGGTGTTCCTTTCGTCATGCCAAGTGCTTCCAATCTTTTCTCCGTTTGAAGTGGAAGGAAAAGTCCTTCAATAATGTAACTGTTTTCCTTTTTTCCTTCTTGTAATATCATAGAACTTATTCCCCTCTGCCTGTAATTATCCAAGGAGCCGGCTGCTGTTTAAAGGAATGATTTGTTGACAATCTGGA
This sequence comes from uncultured Clostridium sp., assembly GCA_937902905.1. Lineage (GTDB taxonomy): Bacteria > Bacillota > Clostridia > Lachnospirales > Lachnospiraceae > Eubacterium_F. Next base: position 8,894 of record CALELW010000046.1, read on the forward strand.
AACCGCAATCTGAATTGTCTCCACATCCTGAATTCCCAATTTCGAAAGCATCTCACCAGCTCCTGCTGCCACCTGAAAATCCAACGTATAAATGACAACATGAACATTAGGATTCTTCTTAACAAAATACTCAAGTTCCTGATTCATGCTTGCAGAAGCTACCATGAATACCGTCGAAGGAACCGGACAGTCACACATTGTTTCTTCATCCACATGGTCAACAATTTTCACATTCTGTAACCCAAAATGGTCTACATTTTCTTCCATTGTATCACGGTCTGTAGCACTATACTCAACAGCAATAACCGTTCCTTCCGGAGCCAAAAGAGCAGTCTCAATGGCAATACTCTCTCCACCGATAACACAGACATCGTCCTGCGTATCCACCATCATTTTATTTAAAATAACAGCACGAATCTCACTTCCTACATACTGAATGGAACCCTTTTTGAAAAATTCATTGCCAATGCCGATTTTTGCCGTATTTCTTGCATTTGGATTGACAATCAGCATTCCGGCAGAAGCATTGATTCCACGGTTAATCATATCCTTTACCTGACTGTTCAAAATTGGTCCATCCGGTTCTGATCCGTCATTATACCAAACCTCACACTCACCAAGTCCGGCATTCCACAGACGGTAAAAAATATCGTCAATTCCTGCATTGGTAAATACCATTGTCGTTTTGTGGGATTCAACCGTAGGAATTACATTCTTGTTTTTCTTTGTAATATCAATAATTTTTACGTGTTCCAAATCAATTGTTGTATTCTTTGCATAATACTGAAGCCATGATAAAATAACCTCATTTGTAAATATTTGTTTTTCCATTATAAAAGCCCCCTTTTGATATTTTTTATCAATTATTTTTATAAGCAGATTATACCACTAAAACAAGGGACGAAGCAAGGTGAAAGGGAGTTAATTTTGTGTCAAGTGTTCGTTGGCATTTTTTTGTTTTCCGTAATTCCGTAGGAACTGGCAGCGAATTCTTGACTCATTCAGCCCCCCTCTAATGCAAGTAAGTGCCGTATGCAACCTTAACCTTTATAAAAAGCGAAAAGAGTTGCATGCATTTTGAAAAGAAGTGTCTGAACACAACCAAAAGACAAGAAATCCATAGAAAAGGTTGCATTTGCCCCGTGATTTTCTCTAATAAAGGCTGATAATTGGGCAAATATGCAACCCTATAAGGCAAATTAGGGGAAAAGAGTTGTCTTGGGAGGAGATGGCAGGTGTGTGTCAAGTGTTTGATGCTAATTTCTTTGTAGTTCCAGTAATATAAAAGAAAAACCTTGTGACGAGTGGGTTTTGAGTGCGTCGGTATGAGGCACTGGTATTTTCAGTGCCCATACCGCTACGCACTTAACGAGCAAAAGCGCCCACGAGTCACAAGGTTTTTCTTTTATATTACTGGAATTTCAAACAAACTAGTATTCAAAATTTGATACAACATTAGTTTACCCCTATAAAGTTTTGAAGGCTTTCGCTCAACAAAGGCTCCGGTGTCAGCATTTGTAATAAGGAGTCAAACATATCAGAAGATTTCTTATCCTGTTTTTTCTTACCACATGCTTTTTTAGCTTTTTTCTGGTCATTGGTTTCCGGCAGTCTGGCGTACTGGAAGCTTTTTTTGAATTCTTCTGCGACTTCCCGCAATCCCGCTGTCAGATATGTTTTGTCGGGGTCTTTGTCACTGATTCTGGAAATTGCCCGGCCAATAAGGGCATTTGCTTCCTGCTTTGATTTACAGTGTCTTAACTGCTCTTTCAATTGTTGTTTTGCTGTTTTTACACGCATTGCACTTCGATATAATTCGGGATTATGAATTCTCAGATAATTTAACTCCTCTGCTGATAAGTTCGCGCCTCTTTGCAATTTTACTTGAATCTTTTTCTCATAGTCTTGTTTTTCTTCCTCTGACATACCAGAAGTTACGTCCGTTAATTGTTCGCACACTTTTTTCCATATATCCTGTTCCCGCTCCTGTACACCCTGTACGCTCCCGCCTGCTATTTGTAAATTGCCCGCCGTTGTTTTCATATAAATTCCTCACTTTGTCATCGATAAATCCTTTTATCTTATATTATCATCCATGACTCTGTTTTATATATCGGAATTTTACTTGATTCCATAACGGGTCAAATCCACTTTTCCATCTATCACTTCAATACCGTCTGCCATCAGCCGTTCTGCCTGCACATTGGCACCGCCAAAAGCAAAAGCCCCCGAAAGTTCTCCCTTACTGTTCACCACACGGAAACAAGGGATGTTATCCGGATCCGGATTTTTATGAAGCGCATTTCCAACCGCACGCGCCATTTTTTCATTTCCTGCCATGGCAGCAATCTGTCCGTAGGTTGCCACATGTCCTTTCGGAATTTTCTTTACCGCCTCATAAATCCGTTTTGTCGGATTATCCGTGACAAGTTCATAACTCTCATAAATCATTTTTCGAACATCCGCATCCGGGATGGTTCCATCTAAAACAATCGTATTCCAGTGTTCCTTGTTCTGATGCCATCCCGGTACTACGGAATCATAGATACCACGCCAAAAATCTCTGCTCTCCGGCGTTACCTTTACATTCAGACAGAGAAGCCCCTCCCTTTCATAAGTCCACAAAAAAGCCTTTTTGCTTTTTTTCACTCTTACAAGCTGCCAGTTGGCATCTCGAAACGGTGCGTCCTGATATGTGTTCGGAAAGGATAACCCATAGGTTAATGCTTCTTCTCTTGTCTTCATAATATATTAAATCTCCTCTGTTTCATTACCCTTTTGTTCTCACTTTTAAAGTCTTAGACCATTGTCCATACACACTTTTCTGTCCGGCATCCGTATCAACTACCGTATTCGAGCAATAGCGGATATAGTACGTTGTATTTGGTTTCAATTTCTTAATCGCACGTACCAGCCTTCCCTTGTTTGAGACCGTCTTCGCCTTTTTAAATGATTTCTTGGTTGAGTACTGGATTTTCATTACATAATCCGGGTACTGCTTTATTTTAATTTTTTTCGAAGAAATTTGCAAATGCTTTTTCTTTAAGGCTTTCGGTTTTCCCGGCGCATACACATCCAGCCAGATTTTTTGTGAAGTTCCATTTTCATAATTTGCCGCCAGTGCGATGTAAATACAGGTACGCTTTTTCAAATAGGACTTTTTCACCGTTATTGTGTTCTTCTTATAATGATTATTTTTATAAAGAACATTTTTCTTTGAAGTCAAACTGCCAAAAGAATTTTTACAGTATATAATCTGATAATCCTTGCAGCCGGACGGTTTATCCCACTTCAAAACGTACTGATTGTTTTTAACGGTTTTAATACGAAAATTCTTTGGCACATTTTTCAGCTTCTGAACTACCGGTTTTACCACTTTTTTCAAATATTTTGCAGGCACATAGGCTTTCTGACTGTTAAAATAAATGGCTGCCCAGTTAGCGTTACTCTCTTTTTCATACACCTGAACCTGTGCCTCATTTTGCAGATATCCCAAAACTTCACTGGATGAATTAGCTGCTGCCTGCACATTAATATCCCTTTTCTGATTCGCATAAGTAACCGGATAATTCACTTGATAGTCCACAAGATTACTCGGCGTTTTCGTGTCTGCCCGGTAAAGATTGATATACTTACTCTTTACATAGTAATATCCCGGACGATTTCTCGTCATATAATTTACGTCGTTCTTTCCATTAAAAGAAATTTTGTAATACGTATCTGTTGTGTCTGATGTGCGGGATGGAATTTTAACCGTAGAAACAATATTTAACTCGGTATTTACCTTTACTTTGTAAACATCACCGGAATCTGCTGTTCCCGGAATCGGACTGATTCCAATAAACGAAGAAGTAACTCTTCCGGTTCCCTCTTTCTTAATCGTCTCCCCTGTCGGAACTACATTTTCTGTTCTTCCACAATCCAGCCATACCACACTCCTTGGCAGTCTGTAAAAGCCCGGCGGATGTGATGCCATAAGCAGATACTGTTTACACATAACCGGACTTTCAGTAAAACTGCGGTAGCCGTTGCTCCAGTAAATAATATAATTTTTATCATAGGCGACAACTTGAAGCTTGCTGCCTTCATTTTCCAGATATGCACCCGAAATCCACGTGAAATTCTGATACCCCTGAACGGATGAATACAACTGTTTCAGATTCTCAATATTATCCTGTGGAAAATATTGAGGGTCAATCGTCTTTCCCTGAATTTTCGTGTTTACAGGCACCTTACCGACAGCAACTGTTTTCCAGTAGTTTGCCACATTATCCGTTCCTACCAGATACGCATGGGCAACAACCTGAATGCCCGGACAGCAGTTTTGCAGATAAGCGGTTCGATAACGCGTGACATCTCCGGCTGCTTTTACCGAAGTGCCGGATAAAAGCACGCCTGCGAAAACAAATACTGCGCCAAACAAACTGTAAAAAATTTTTGCGATATATTTTCTGTTTTTTTCCATCGCATTCCCTCCTTTCTCGCTCTCTATTTTATCATATAATTTTTCTCTATCTGGCATTTGGCGTGAAAGGTAATTATACAGCGTGAATGGCAAATCGGGATTGCCATGTGAAAGTTAATGTCGTATAATAGGGGCAGATAATTGGCAGCGAAAGGATTACCACAGATGATTTTACAACTACTTACCGGCATACACAATTTAACAACACTGCTTTTCGGAATTTTTATTTCTGCATTTTTTCTTGGCGTAAAGCCAAGCATGAAAAATTTCGGAAAACTGCTTTTGTTTGCTTTGGTGGATGGGCTTTTTTACTGGAGCATTAACCTCTTTTCAGGCACGGAGTTTACCAATCAGCTTTACCCTGTTTTGGTGCACCTTCCACTCATTTTATTTTTGTTTTTGTGTTACCGTTATTCACTTTTATCCTGTTGTATTTCTGTTTTTTCCGCCTATCTGTGCTGTCAGTTCAGCAACTGGATCGGACTTTCTGCACTTACGCTTACTAAGAATCCAATCTGGTACTATAGCACACGAATCGCTATGACATTTATCACGTTCTTTTTCCTGTTCAAATTTGTCTGCCGGACAACACAACTCATTTTTTCAAAGGAAAATAAGGAACTTGCCATCATTGGGTTTCTTCCCTTTATCTATTATATTTTTGATTACACCGCAACGAAATTTTCCAGTCTTTTGTACTCCGGAAATAAAGTCGTTGTTGAATTTATGGGATTTGCTTTTAGTATCGGCTATCTCATTTTTCTGCTTGTATACTTTAAGGAATCCGAGAAGAAATCGGAAATCCGCCAGTACAGTGACCGAATGGAAATGCAGTTAGTTTCACTGCAAAAAGAAATTGAGCAGGTCCGTAACAGTGAACAGACGCTTGCCATTTTGCGGCACGATATGCGCCACCACCTAAATCTCATTCTCTCCATGCTAAACCAGAATCATCCGGAGAAAGCCATTTCCTACATTCAGGAGATTGGCACCGCTTATGATGACACAATTGTCACAAGATACTGCAAAAATGAGACTTTAAATTCGGTAATTTCCATTTATAAAACACGCTTTTTAGAACGAAGCATCGACTTTCTGCCAGAAGTTTACGCAAGGAAAGATTTACCGTGTCCTGACCTTTCTTTGTGTACGATTCTGTCCAATGCACTGGAAAATGCACTGCACGCACTGGAACATACATCAGGCGAAAAATGGGTTTCCTTACATATCATGCAAAAAGAAAATCTTTTGCTGTTGGAAATTAAAAATCCCATTGATGCAACACCAAAATTTGTTGATGGAATTCCCATTTCGGATAAAAAAGGTCATGGTATTGGAACCAAAAGTATCGTATACTATGTACAACAGTTAAATGGACAATGCCATTTTTCTGTTGAGGAACATTGTTTTGTATTAAAAATCATTCTTTCGAGGTGTATATGAAGATAGCAATTTGTGATGATGAGGTGGCAGTAAGCGAAGTAACAAAATCTCTTTTGCAGCAATGGGCAATTCACCAGTCAATTTCACTTTCTGTCCACTGCTATGAAAATGGAGATGACCTAATTCTTGCGCAAAAAAACGAATGCTTTGACCTGATTTTTCTCGACGTCCTTATGCCGCTTCTAAACGGCATTGATACGGCAAAAGAATTACGCAGACAGAATCAAAACGTTTCCATTATTTTTCTGACCTCATCCAAAGAATTTGCGTTTGACTCTTATGAGGTCAAGGCACTTCAATATCTGCTAAAGCCGATTTCTCCCCATCAGCTTTGGTCTATTATGGATGATTTTATGGCGATGATAAAAAATCAGAAAGAAACCTTTGTTGCCCGCACTTCGAACGGATTTTGCAAAATCGCGCTGGAAGATACAAACTATTTAGAAGCTCAAAACAAATCCGTTGTTGTTTTTCTTCATAATGGTACAAGTATCGAAATCCGCGAACTATTTTCCCGGTGTGAAGAAGTTTTTTCTTTGGAACATGGATTTTTCCGCTGCCACCGCAGTTACATTATTAACTTAAATTACGTAAATCAGTTTACCAAAAACAGCGTGACTATGACAGATGGTACCACACTGCCGATCTCACGCAACCGCTCCCTCGCATTTAAGGAAGCTTATTTTACCTACATGTTTGAGTAAAAGGACTTTTCCTGTAAATTAAGAAAATTGCTATGAGTGATGCAATCGTCTCCGCAATCCAAAAACTGTGCCAGACTGCTGCCCCGCCAAATAGTTTTCCAAGCAAAAAGGCCGCCGGTATAATTACGACAACATAACGAAGCAGCGAAAGAATCAAAGATTCCACACCTCTCCCCAGTGCCTCTAACATACCACTTATCGTAACCGAAACTGCCGATATCACAAAACCCATACAGATAATACGTACCGCCTGTGCACCATCCAAAACCGTGAGCGAATTTTCTGTAAATAATCCTATCAGATTTTCTGCAAATCCCAGACATATCAACATACCCACAAACATAATAGAGGCAATCATAATCAGTGCCGTAATAAAAATTCTTTTGACACGCCCTCTCTCTCCCGCACCATAATTATAACTGATAATTGGACGGATTCCCTGCACAATGCCATTTGCCGAGAGATAAATAAATGTCTGCAGTTTATAATAAATGCCAAGCACCAGCACATACGATGCGGAATACACAACAAGGATTCCATTGAGTGCCGTAATCATAAAGGAAGGCAGAGCAAGATTTAATGTCGCCGGAATTCCCACTCCATACATCTGCCCCATCAACCGTTTTTGCAAAACCTTTTTATGCCAGTGGAAATGCAGTGATACCGGTCGTTTGATAAAAATAAACAAGTACATAACAAGTGGTATTACCTGTCCAATACCGGTTGCCAGCGCGGCTCCCTCAATCCCCATTTTCGGGAATATTCCAATACCAAAAATCAACAGCGGGTCAAGTATAATATTGGCAACACACCCACACAGCATACTAAACATCGAAACTTTCATCCGTCCCTCTGCCTGGAATATTTTCTCAAACGTTATCGCAATAACATTTGGAACTGCAAAAATAAATACGAGATTTGAATATTTCACACCATCTGCAAGAATGTTTTCATTTTCTGTAAACAGTGAAACAAATGCCGGTGCAAAAAGGAGCGCCGCAGCCATCAAAATCACACCATGCAAAAGGCTGAGGATAAGCCCTGATGTCACAATATCATCCGCCCTCTGTTGCTCCTTCGCCCCCAGATAATACGCAGCAGCCGCATTCATTCCTATCCCGAAACCAACCGCGATTGCCGTTTCCAGTAATTGCAATGGATATACTAAAGATAATGCCGTCATCGCCTGCTCGCTAATCTGTGCCACAAAATAACTGTCAACAATGTTATATAAAGAATTTACAAGCATGGATAACATCATTGGCAGCGACATCGACAATACTAACGGTAATATTTTCTTTTCTTTCATAAATGTTTGTTCCATGGGGAACTCCTTTCTTCGCAAGCGTACAATTGTGGTTGTGTCAAGTAATGTTTTTTAATGTTTTTTATTTCCGTAATTTAGCCAATCCATTTTGCATTTCGTGAGCACTCCCGCTTAACAAACTGCTTAGGGGTATGGATATGCCAAAAACGCATATCTCATACCCACGCGTTTGTACTCACTCAATACAAAATGGATTGGCTAAATTACTGGAATCTTAAGAAGATTAAATATCTTTATTTGGCACAAAATAAGTATTTATTTCGAAAAAAGTGCATCATTTTTCGAGAGTAAATAAACACAATATTGATTCATACTAATCCCCTCACGTTTCGAATGTTCCACAAGCGAACGATGCAAACTTCGCGGCATTCTTAATTTAAACTGCCCTGAATACTCCTCCAAACTATCTGGCTCGTGAATTTCGATTTCTTCTTCAATCGCAGCTTCGAACCATACTTTCTTTGCATCGACAGCATTTTTAATTGCCGTCTCAACTGTTTCTCCACAAGTAAGGCATCCCGGAAGTTCTGGAAATGAAACGACAAAGCCACCTTCATCCGCATCTTCAACAATTTCCATTCGATAATTCATTTTCATGTAATCATTCAGCGTTTTCACTATTCCTCTCCTCACTTTCTACAATCTGTTTCACCAATTCAACATAAACTCTTTTTATAGGCTCGTGTTTAGGTATCGTAATTGGCTGACAGCCCTGTTTTCTAAACGTATAATGACTGCTTCCACCTTTCGGGGCATTCATTATATAACCATAACTCTCCATTACTTTTTTTAATTCATCAAAACGAAGATCTTTTGACAAATTGCGTATCCTCAATAATAATTTATCCCATTTAAACATTATAAATACCTCCCTACTTGCATTATACATGGTGTCATATATGGTGTCAATACTAATCAAGCTTGAGTTTCCGCAAATCGCATTAAAAAAATGAATGACTTTAATTAAAACACCAAT
>CALELW010000047.1 GCA_937902905.1 uncultured Clostridium sp.
TGCGTGTTTGGCGCGCCGATACCCCTACGCGTTTGTTTAACGGGAGTGCCCACGAATCACAAACTTTTCTTTTTAATTACCGGATTCCCAAAAGATTACTCATCGATTACTTCTACGCCATATATGCATCTTCTCAGCTTCTTTAATCAATTCATCGCGGAAGTCCGGATGAGCGATACCGATTAATGCTTCAGCTCTCTGCCAGCTGGAAAGTCCCTTTAAGTTTACCATACCGTATTCGGTTACAACATACATCGTGTTTGCGCGGGTATCGGTAACGATAGAACCGTTTGCTAAAGTTGGGCGGATACGGGACTGTACTTCACCCTGTTTATTTTTAAAAGTAGAAGAGAGGCAGATAAAGCTCTTTCCGCCATTTGATTTATAAGCACCTAATACGAAATCAAGCTGACCGCCTGCTCCACTGATGTTTTTTGTTCCGGCGGATTCGGCATTAACCTGTCCAAACAAATCAATATCAACGGCATTGTTAATCGAAATGAAGTTATCATGTGCGGAAATGACATTAATATCATTGGCATAATCTACAGGAACACTCATACATTCCGGATTGTTGTCCAAGTAGTCATACAATTTCTTTGTGCCGGCAGCAAAAGCATATACCTGACGGCCTTTATTTAAGTTTTTCTTAGAACCATTGATTTTTCCTGCTTTGGCGATGTCAACAAAAGCATCGACATACATTTCCGTATGAACACCAAGGTCTTTTAAATCGGATTCGGCAATCAGCGAGCCGACAGCGTTTGGCATACCGCCAATTCCCAACTGAAGGCAGGCACCGTTTGGAATCTGTGCAACAATTTGTCTTGCTACTGCGTGGTCAACTTCTGTTGCTGCAGCACCGCCGCCCATTTCTGCGATTGGTGAGTTGGAGCCTTCAATAATCATATCTACCTTAGAAATATGAATTCCATTTTCAAATCCGCCAAGACAGCGAGGCATGTTTTTATTTACCTCAACGATAATGGTTTTCGCGCGCTCACAGGCTGCACCCAAATGAGAAGCACTTGGTCCAAAATTAAAGTATCCGTGTTCATCCATCGGTGCTACCTGCATAACAGCAATATCTACAGGATTTTCTAAGTCACGGTAATAACGTGGCAGTTCCGAATAGCGGATTGGAGAGTAGAAAGAAAATCCCTTTGCAGCAGCTTTTCTTTCAATTCCTCCCATGTGCCAGGAGTTCCATGTCATGTGTGCAGCCGGATCCTCAATTTTAAAAATCTCGGGTTCCCACATCAGGATGCCACCGCGGAAGTTCACATCGTGAAGCTCCGGAAGACGTTTGGCAAGTTCCTTGTCAAAATCAACAGGTGTTGTTACAGTCCAGCCGTAATCCACCCAGTTTCCTGACTTTACCACTTTAGCTGCCTCTTTGGCAGTCACAAGTTTTCTCTTATATAATTCGTTCATATCTGGTAAAACCTCCATTCTGGTAACTATATTTGCAATACGTCTATTTTAGCATTATCGCATGGTGCGGTCAAGTAGCCAGTCGGTTCACAAAATGTTCATGGAAAAAGTTTGTTAAATTGTTGACAATATCGTTTTCGTTTGTTATTATGAGTAAGGATTGAATCATAAAAAGTGGTAAATTGTAGTTTGATTTACAGATAGGAAAAAGATATGATAAAAGCAATATATCCGGGTAGTTTTGACCCCGTTACATACGGACACTTAGATATTATTAAGAGAGCATCCAAAGTAGTGGATGAATTGATTATCGGAGTGCTTGTGAATCAGGAAAAAACGCCTTTATTTACAAGGGAAGAGCGTGTGGAACTGTTAAAGCAGACCACAAAAGAATTTCCAAATGTGAGAGTTTTAACATTTACCGGATTGACAATTGATTTTGCCAAACAAAATGATGCAAAGCTGATTATCCGCGGTCTTCGTGCCGTGACGGATTTTGAATCCGAGATGCAGATTGCGCAGACCAATCACAGCATCGAGCCGGAGATTGATACGATGTTTTTTACCACGAGTCTTGAGTATGCTTTCCTAAGTTCTACCATTGCGAAAGAAGTTGCTTTTTATGGCTCGGATGTATCGAAACTGGTGCCGGAAGTTGTTCAGAAGGCATTCAGAGAAAAGTATGATCAGAAACTGCGAAAGCAGTGATGATAAATTAAGTAGTATTAGTAAAAATTTTATAAGGAGGATATATTCATGTCTAAGAAAGTTGTATTAGCAGGTGCTTGCCGTACGGCAATTGGTAAAATGGGTGGTGCATTAAGCACAACTCCAGCACCAAAATTAGGTTCTATCGTTATCGAGGAGGCTCTGAAGAGAGCAGGCGTGCCAAAGGATGCCGTTGACCATGTTTACATGGGATGTGTAATCCAGGCAGGTCTTGGTCAGAACGTAGCTCGTCAGGCATCCATCGGAGCTGGTCTTCCAATTGAGACAACAGCAGTTACCGTAAACGTTGTTTGTGGTTCCGGTTTGAACTGTGTAAATATGGCGGCTCAGATGATTCAGGCAGGAGATGCTGATATCGTTGTTGCCGGTGGTATGGAGAACATGTCCATGGCTCCTTACGCAGCTATGAATGCTCGTTTTGGTTACCGTATGAACAATGGTAAACTCGTGGATACCATGGTAAATGATGCATTGTGGGATGCTTTCAATCAGTATCACATGATGATTACTGCTGAGAATGTAGCAGAGCAGTACGGAATTACTCGTGAAGAGTTGGATGAGTTCTCTGCAAACAGCCAGCAGAAATGTGAAGCTGCTATGGCTGCAGGCAAATTCAAAGACGAGATTGTTCCTGTAGAAGTTAAAATGAAAAAGAAAACAGTTGTATTTGATACCGATGAGGGACCACGTCCTGGTACAACAGCTGAGAGCCTTAGTGGTCTTAGATGCTGCTCCGGTAAAGAAGGCGGCGTAGTAACAGCTGGTAACGCTTCCGGTATTAACGATGGTGCAGCTGCTATCGTAGTAATGAGCGAAGAAAAAGCAAAAGAACTTGGTGTAACACCAATGGCAACATTCGTAGCAGGTGCTCTTGGCGGTGTAGATCCAAAAATTATGGGTGTTGGACCGGTTGCTTCTACAAAGAAAGTTCTTGCTAAGACAGGCATGAGCATTGATGACTTTGATTTGATTGAGGCAAACGAGGCATTTGCAGCACAGTCTGTAGCAGTAGGCCGTG
>CALELW010000048.1 GCA_937902905.1 uncultured Clostridium sp.
AATTGCGCAGGACATGACCATGTTAAAAAATGCAGTCGAAGAAATAAAAAGACTGCAAAAAATCGGATAAAATAAGCAGGTTATCGTATAATACGGTAGCCTGCTTATTTTTTTAAGAGTTATCATTTTTGCGCAATCCACTTGCAATCATAGTTCAATACAATCTTTATATTCATTTGGCACTTTTTCTTTACACAAATAAGAAAAAGTCTTGAGCCATTTTTCTGTAGCCTGTACACTTCTTACAGTTTTGAAATCATGCTCCTCTCCTTCATGGTACATATCAACTTCATGCAATACACTCCACCAAACATCGTCAAAGCTTTTTTGCACACTGTAGTCATAATTTCTGAACCTGTCTACCGCTAAATGTTCTAATTTTTCTAAAGCCATCAGAATTCTCTCATCCTCGATAGAAAAATTATATCTTTTCTGCATTTTCTTAATCTGCTCCTGTTTCATCTGTTTTTTTCCTCCCTATTCAAAACTTTATTTTCCACATCTTCTATACTGGCAATTAATGTTGCCGTCTGGATGGATGCAAGCGTTTCTTCCTTCGATTTTCTTGGTAATTGGTATTTATTTATGATAGCGTGAATCCTTTTATCAATAGCCATCAGATAATCAAGATTGGTATTCAGTGTATTTCCATCCAAAAAAATCACGGTGCTATTTTCTGGAATTTGACCATAAGTATTTTTATATACAAACAAATGCTTCATTTTCTATAATTTCAAGCTCTTTCATGATACCTTAATTGGTTGTAGCACTTCTATCCTCATCTCCAAAGCCATATTCCATTCCATTTGAAATTTCGCCTGTATAAAAAAATGAAGTGAGCAATAAAGAAGACATGTACTGTAATTCGGGTTTGTTCGTGTCATTGAATCGGATTAACGTGTCATTAAGAAGAGATAATGTGTCATTAAATACATTATCTAAATAACGCAAAAAGTTTTCTTGAGTGAATTCCACATGCATATATTCCCGGTCAAAGTCTGAATACTTTTCTACCACTGCGTCTTCTGTATCTGCACAATAAGCATTAATGGCGTCAATCAGCTTAATCAGAGCAACGTTGACAAGTTTTACGTTTTGTAAGGAAAGGTCTTTTCCCTTTACATCTGCAATTAAAGCAGGAAGGATAGATTTAATTTGAACAGAAGGCTCATCCCATAAAACAATGGAATGCTTATTAAGAAAATCCCCAAACAATTTTTCACGTTCAGCACGTACAACCTCGAATAAGCCTTCTTCCTGCATTTCACTGAATAATTCTTCGATATGCCCTACCTGTTTTGCAACTTCTTCCGTCACATCCATCCCATTAGCTTTTTTAATCTCTCTTTTCTTATCTAATCTCTCATATTCTTTATCTGTCATAATGTAAAACTCCTTAAAAATTTAAAAAACTTATAAAATACTGATAAAATCTGTAGCCTGCATATACTGTTCCGATTGTAAGAATAATATTATTTACCAAGCCGTTTGCCTTGCATATTCCCAAACAAACACCTTTTTTCAATGGAAAAAACAGTCTAACAGATTTGTTGTTAAGTGTATCAAGTAAAATATGCGACAAAAACGCAATAAAAAAGTATACACCATAATTGCCTATCCATACAGTAATTATAACGCTCAAAATAAAGCCAATTAATATAGAGTGCATAGCGTTTCTATGGTTACTAATGCAACCGTATACAAGAATTAGCAATAGCACTGCTATCAAATCTTTTGATGTTTCTAAGCATGGCGGAGGAGTAAAATTCCATCCGAATTGTTTTACTGCAAATATAAGCGCAATTGTAATAAGGACTATACAAGTAAAAATACTGTTAAAAATCTTTCTTGCTTTTGAATTAGCTTCATCTATATCACTGATTTCAGAGCCGACAATTGCTACTGCCATTCCTGCAAAAAGTGATTTCAAGTCTGTAGGTTGCGCAATCGCCAAATATAGCGATGCGCCAACTACCATATGTGTTTTTCCAAGCATATAACGGTTTTACTGCTCCTCATTTTCTTCGGTATAATCTTCGTCTGAATAAACAATTTCTGTTGAATTCATTTTGTCCATTACTTCAATTGCATCTGGAATGATGATACGGAGTTTCTTTGTACAGAGTTTGTTTAAAAATCCGAGAACATTTGCATATACCGGGTCTTCTGCAATATAAATTTCGTTTCCAAAAACTTCATACAACTCATTTTCAAGCATTTTGCTTGTTCCACCTAAAAAAACAAGTTCCATGTAATCCAAAGACCAATTTTTAGTGTTACATAAAGCTTTAATTTTTCTGACATGTTCCACAAGATATTTATGTATAAATTCTGCACTTCTCTTTTCAATTTCCGGGTTCTGCTTGATTGGTGTAAGATGCCGATGCTCAAGTGGCTGTCTTAAAATATTGGCGACTAACTTTTCATCGCATCTGGAAAACTCTGCGGATAATTCCTGCGCAAGTCCTGCAATTAGAATTTTAGAACCAAGTTCGCCAGTCAAACTGAAATCAGAATCAATGTCAAACCCATTCCAATAAGAACCATTAACATTAAGGCTACCAATATCAATGGTTGCAGTTGTTGTCTTATTATACTTTGCCGGATTCAGATATAAAACACCACTTGATTCTGGTGCTACAAGCTTTGTAACAATATTGAATGTAAGCTTTTTAGGCTCATCATCGTTTTTTGGTTTTAATGTCACAGTAACTTTACCGTCTGGAAGAATGAAATTGCGATATTCATTTCTCTTTTCTACATTCTCAAATTCTTTTACTGGAATTCCGATTGCAACATGTACATTATCTACTTCTTTATCTGATACGCACATTGCAATTGCAGACAATGTACAAATCCTGTGGATGTCGGTCATTTTTGACGTTTCTAATTCCGCATTTGTTTTTGCCCCTTTACCAATTTTATAAACTTGATTGTCGATTTCTGCTAGAAAAGTGCAAGATTCAATGGCATCATCGCTAAAATTGCCATAGCCTATTTTGGTCGGAAACGTGAATTTCTTTGTGACTTTGCTTTTTACATCGTAAATTGCCACTTTTGTTGCATTTTTACCGCTATCAATTGCAATATATCTATCCATAATTTATTGTTCCTCCTTTAATCTGGAATTGAATTTAAAATATCTATAATATCCTGCTGAGAATAAGGCGTTTTTTTTGCAGGTGTATTTGCAGAACTGCGTTTTGCCTGAGATTTTCTCTCCTCATGAACAGGATTTGAAAGCACTTCGTTTTTAATGCCGGAATTATTCAATTTATCGTTAGCCGGATTATTTATTTTGCATGTGTCTTTTGATTGATTTTCAATATTGGTTGTTGGAACACTGCTATTTAATCTGCCTACAGTTATACCATTATGTATCTCATTTATAGACTGTTGCCTAAATGCAATATACTCTTGTGCAGATATGTGATATACACTGTTTCCCGTCATATTACAATAATCTGCAATAATAGAACGTGTATAATCATTTAGTTCCTGTTGAAACATGTCATCCCCTCCTGTATGAGTACATTATACCATAAGTATACCATAAAGTAAAGTACATAATACCATATATTTGCATAAAATTATGGTATATGATACTATATAATTATTATTTTTAAAGGAGGAAGGACATGAATAATATTTACATTTTTAGGGTTGATGATTTTACTGAACAAGATGCAGTCTTGGCAAAAAAATTCGATAAAAGTGACAAAGTTATCTTTATGCCGAACAAAACAGGCATGATTAGTTACACACTTTTTCCGCTTATCAGTGCATGGAAAATTGCACCAACATTCATGCA
Organism: uncultured Clostridium sp.; assembly: GCA_937902905.1. Classification (GTDB taxonomy): domain Bacteria; phylum Bacillota; class Clostridia; order Lachnospirales; family Lachnospiraceae; genus Eubacterium_F. The sequence continues at coordinate 3,812 of CALELW010000048.1, forward strand.
ACCTATTGCTGACACTACTAATAAAGAGCCTATGCTGTTTCTTTTGGGACTACAGTGTGCTAATTGCAACGGAAACATGTTTATCGTCATGAAAAACAATCCTTTTGTATCTCTTGATGGTTGCGAATTTGAAACAGAAAAAGGAACGGTAAATATTCATGTCGCGGAAACTTTAAATGAAATTCTGCCAGTAAGAAAATCAAGAACAAAAAATAAAAATTTATTAACTAGCAATGAACTTGATACTGAAAGCGAATCGGAGAATGTAAATGAAGTGACATCTGATGAGGAAGAATACGGCGATGATAATTATGATGATACGCAATATGACGATACGCAGTATGACGATGCACCGGATAATTTCATCAAAACTATTGCAAATATTCAAAAAACCACAGGTGCTAATTTGTTAAATAAAGTGAACGGTATATATGATTGCTTTAAAGAATCTAAAGATGATTTGCTTCCAACTTTAGAATTTCAGATGAATGCAAAATTCGATGAAAATACCGTTGGAGAATTGCTAAATGTATTAGAACCATATATGGATTCATTACGAGAATTGGTCGAGGAATAGAATGAAAAGGAAAGAATTTTTTAATAAAGTAGGAAAAACTGGACTGGGAATCAGTGCATTATCAATCATCCGTACTACGTCTGTCGAGGGGGGGGGTAAAAGATAATTGTGACTTACGCCATATTGTAGGTAACAAAAGCATTGGGGCATCTACAATAACGGAAATAATCGGTAATAGTGCATTGACTACTACTGCTTTCTGCGTAAGTGGTGCTCTTAATGAGCTTTCCCATTATTCGAGCGATAAAGTTACAAATCAATTAGGTGGTTGTAAACTGAGTTGCGACGGAAATCATTTTTATGTGGAAAATTCAAATGCAAAAACGGAAATTGGATTATGTCCAATAGTTTTGCATACAAATTGCGGTAATAATTCACAACAACATATTGTAAAATACAGGGTAATTCAAACTAACGGTGGTTCAGAAACTTTAGTTTTAAACGATGTGTCTGATAGCAAATATTTATCTCCTTCGTTAGCAGGCTATGATTTTTCTGGTTGGTTTGATAGTGCAAATGCACAATTGTCAAAAGATAATCTGGCAAATAATAAGATTTTTTATGCTAAATGGAATGTAAAATCATATACATTGTATTTTGATGCCAACGGAGGCTCTGTCGGAGAAACATCAAGAACTGTAACATTTGGTTCACAATACGGAAATTTACCAAATCCAAGCAGAACAGGTTACACATTCACTGGTTGGTACACAGCACCTACAGGCGGAAACAGCGTATCTAAAAACTATACAATGGGTGCGTCAAACGTAACTATTTACGCACAATGGAAAGCAAACAGTATTAGTCTTATGGATGGAAATTGGTCATGTTCGAATAACTGTTTAGCCGGACAATCCGTATATAGTATAACAACATCTTCTTTGGTGGCTCAAACATATGGTAATTACAATGCTTCATGGTATACTAACTTTTCAAAATCTGCTGATTTGACCAATTACAGTAAATTACAGATGAATATATCTGCAACATTATACAATCATGGCTCTGTAAAAGTGTACGTTGATAGTACATTGGTATATTCTGCACAGTACAACAATGTATCGAATGTTGCAATAAATTATGACATATCCGCATGGAGTGGCGGTCACACTATCTTGATTAATTTTGAACAGTTCAATTCTGGACACTCAAGTGGTTCTACTGCCAACTCTATGACCGTAACAGGAGTAAAACTTGCGAATTAAAATAAAG
>CALELW010000049.1 GCA_937902905.1 uncultured Clostridium sp.
GTGACTTGTTGACTTATCTCTTAGCGCAGGTGGACGAGCGTTACCGCTTTGGACATTTGTTAGAGAAAGATTTGCGCGCGCAGCTAGAGAGTGGCAGTAACAGCCCGCTTTTGTATTCGGCGATGATGCTTGCTTACCGCGAGGACGCCACCCTGATTTCAAGTCTGGATGACGTGACAATTAACGTAGTAAACTATGGGTTAAAACGTGATTTAACTACAAAAGAAGTGTCTCTTGCCGTTAGTTTTCTTGGAGAACGCCTGCCACACTTTGATGCCAGAGTGTTTTCTATTTTACAAAAACTGTATGAGTTCTTTGTCATGACCGATACGCTTCGTGGCATTTGCGGAATGCTTATCCGAAATGAAATTCGCGATGCAAAATATTTCTCGTGGTTTGAAAAAGGTGTCAATAAGCATTTGCGGCTGACGGATTTGTATGAATATTATATGTATACGATGGATGCGGAGAAAGTTCGGAGCCTTCCGGATGCGGTGCTGTCTTATTTTCAATATGAAAATCATTTGAACGACCGATGCAAGGCATTTTTGTACGCCTATCTGGTGAAGCATGCCGGTGAGAGACCGGAAGTTTTAGAGGCTTATGGCGAGCAGATTCATAAATTTGTAGAGAGAAATCTTACGCACCACCGGATTACAGAGGATTTGGCGGTGCTCTATGAGGCGTGTTTGACGGAAGAAACGCTGACAAAGGAGATGGCGGAAGACCTTTCCGAAGTGATGTTTTCACATCGGATTACCTGCGGCAATGACCGAATGGACGGTGTGGCGGTTGTGCACCGCGAGACGAAAGAACAAACCTTTTATTCCTTTGAGAATGGACAAACGGTAGTTTCGCTTTACACTCCGAATACGCAGCTGTTTTTTGTGGATGAGAGAGGGCTTTACTATTCAGGTACGGTTGATTACCGGATGGAAAAAATGCTTTCGATGGAAGCCTTGGCACCTGTGTGTTATGAACTGGGTGCAAGAAATCCAAAGCTGATTACACACTTGGCATATAAGGCAGAGCGTTCTGCCAAAATGACGGACATGCAGGCGGCGGTGTTACAGGATGCGCTGCAAATGGATTGTTTACGGCGGAAAATGCGGGAGAAAATTCTGCTCTGTTTATATGATTATTACCACCGCGAGGGCATGGCAGAACCATTGTTTTCGCTGATTGAGCAGTTTAATCCCATTACACTTAAGAGGGAGCGGATTGCGGATGTGGCGGCAGACTGCATTGCACAGGGAAAATACGAGAAAGCACAGGTTATGCTGCTGCGCTACGGTGTGCCGGAATGTGATAAGGATGCATTTTCCACGCTCGTAGAGGCACTTGTGAAAGAACATGAGGATGAATCAGAACCAATGCTTGTGAAATGGGCACTTTACTTATATCATCAGGGATGTGCCGGAAAGGAAGCAATGAAATATCTGCGCCGCTATTATACCGGTGATTTGATTACATTTACTTCCCTTTATGAGAAGTGTCGGAAAATGCCGGAAGTTGGGCCGGATGAAGATATCACGGAGCGTCTTTTGGCACAGGTTTTGTTTGTCGGTGCCAGCCAGGAGCCGTATGAGCCGATTTATCTGGAATATATGGAATCGGGTGAAAACCGGATGTTAGTGAAGGCGTTTTTGTCGCAGCTCGCTTATGATTATGTCGTGGAGCGGCAGGAGTTGTCGGAACCGATGTTTGTTAAAATCGAAAAAGAAGCGATGTACGAAAAGGATGCGGTTATGGTTTTGGCTGCTTTGCGCCATTACCGGTTAGAGGAGCATTTTGCCAGCAAGCAGAAAGAATTTGTGGAAATGAATCTGGAAAAATTTGCGAGTGAGGGAACCGTTTTTGCTTTTATGAAAGATTATATTGGCAAGGTAAATGTTCCGTTTGAAATTGAAAATACCGTGATTATCCAGTATTATAGCGGCGCACCGGGAGAAATTCTCCTTTGCGAGACAGACCGTGACGGTATAATGAAAAAAACGATGCCGATGCGGCAGGTTTTTCCGGGTGTTTACGTGTATGAAATGCTGTTGTTTGATGGCGAAGAAAAATATTGTTACATTGAGGAGCAGACGACAGGAGAGAGAACGGAAGTGATGTGCGCCCGCCGCACAGAGCAGGCGAAAGGCGCGCCGGGATTTTTCCATATGCTTAACGATATGATTGCAGCAAAGAATAAAGGCGATATGGAGTTGTATGGCAGTCTGCGCAGACGTTATGAAAAGGACCGTTTTGCGGCTAAAAAATTATTTACGCTTCAGTAAAGGAAAGGGAAGGAAAACGGAGAGAGCACATGAGTGAACGAACACTGCTGCTTGGGTTTGACCTGGGCGAAGAAAAATCACAGATGGCTGTCTATGACAGAGAAAAGAATATACCGGTGCTTATCGGACAGACGGAAGAAAATCCGGAGGGGCTGATTCCGACCGAGATTGCACTTTCGGGCGAGGAGCCTTTGCGGGATTTTCTTGTGCGGATTCGCAGACAGGAAGATGTGGTTGTTGACGGCAAAATTTCAAAACCTCTGAATATGCTGTCTTACTTTTTCCGGAAAACACTTTCCCTTACGAGAAAAGATTACCCGGGCGAAACGATTAAACAGCTTGTTGTCACGGTAAAGGATGCGGATAGAGAATATGTCGAACTTGTTTATGCGGCACTTGAACAACTCGGAATTGGCAGGGAGCGTGCGATGGTGATTAGCCACAAGCAGGCATTTCCGTATTATGTATTAAATCAAAAGAAAGAACTGTGGATGAATGACGTCGGCTTATTTGATTATGAGGGAAATACGCTGACATATTATCAGATGCAGGTGGATAGAAGCAAAAGTCCGATTTTGGTTGGTGTTTCTGAGCGGGATTATTCGGGGGCGGTTTCGCTGCCGGAGGAAAATAAAGAACACAAGGCAGCCGTTTTTGAAAATGTTGTGTATGGTGCGATTCACAAAAAGCTTTTGTCGACGCTTTACATGACCGGAGAGGGCTTTGAAGGCGGATGGGCTGATTCGCTGTTTCGTAAATTGTGTGTGGGCAGAAGGCTTTTCAAAGGAAGAAATCTGTATGTGAGCGGTGCCTGCCTGATGGCGCGTGAGATGGCAGAAGAAAAGCGGTTAGGAGATTATCTTCTGTTAGATGAGCAGATGGTGACTTCGCAGGTTGCAGTGACGTTATACGCTGACGCCAAACAACAGAAGGCGGTTCTTGTGGAGGCAGGGGTTCCCTGGTATTTAGTGGATGAGGAATTGGAACTGATTCCTTCGGGGGAGACCGAGCTTACGCTGCAGACAAAAAATGTATTAACCCAAAAAGAAAAGCAGTTTATGATAGAACTTGACCCGCTTACCGGGCGGCTTGACAGGCATTGCCGGCTGATGTTACGCATTCGTTTTGAGTCACCGAACCAATGCATCGTGACAGTAAAGGATGAGGGCTTTGGAGAACTGTTTCCAACATCAAACCGGATTTGGGAAAAAAAGGTAGAACTGTAAAAAAGAAAGGAGAGGAAAAAATGATTCTTGCCAAAGGGAAAATAGCAAAAAAGCCATATGAATTATCGTATTTAGGGCAAAATATTTATTCTATTGAAGAATTGTGCTATGTCATTTACCAGAATATTTACGGCATAAACGAGGAATTTTTTCAGACCTCTCTGGCAAAATGGATGAAAGAAGAACTGGGATTAAAAGAATTAGCGGATAAATTAGAGGCAATGATTGTGGGAGAGCATGGGCTGAAAGATTTGGTTGTTACGACGCTTTGCGGCTGTGATTACTACAACGAAGAAGAAATCCGCGGGATTGTTAAGGTATTAGATGAGATTGATCATTTGCCGTCTTATCAGAAAAAGAAGATTAAGGCGGACAATTATGTGCGCACCGGACACTACGGAAAGGCAGTGATGGCTTATCGGAAACTTTTACAGGGACCGGATGCGATTTCATTTACACCGGAAGAGTATGGAGATATTTTACATAATGAGGGAATTGCTCATTTTTATACGTCTTCGTTTTTGGAGGCGGGTGAGGATTTCCGTGAAGCCTATATCCGGAACAATAAAAGAGAATCGCTGCAGCATTATTTATGGATTTTGCTGATGGAAGAAAAAGATAAAAAGTTTGAGGAAGAGAGTTTGTCGTTTGGCTTAAAGCCGTCGGAAATTGAGCAGATACGGTTAAAGTATCAGGAAGTGCTTGCTGGTTTTTATGTGCCGGAAGAAACGGAATCGATGATGGATGATTATAAAGAGCAGCTGCGGAGGGCATTTGCTTACTAGGCAGGAGGTGACATGGTGAAGGAAAAAAAGGATACGAAGGAACTGTTAAATGAACTGGAACAGGAAATGGTTCGCGTTGAAAAAGAAAAAGTGGATTTGCGTAATGACAAGGAGCGCATTGCTTATTTGGAGCACCTCTGCGAGAGCATTAAGGAGGCAAAAAAGCAGTGTGAAGATATTAAGTTTGAATATGGACAGGTAACATCGTATTTAAAAGATATCCAGCTTATTGACCGCGCGCCAAAAGAGGAGCAGGAAAAACTTCTGGCTGCGGCAAAGCAGATTGTAGAGCTGACGAAGGAGCGCAAAAAGAGCCAGAAGCAGGAATACAAATTTACGGAAGCCCAGCGCCGTGCCATGGACAATTATGAGGATGTGGTGGAAGATGATATTAAAAAATTAATGGAATACGAAGAATATCAGATGAAAATCAAACAGGATTTGCGGCAGCTTTCCGGCGAGAAAAATCTTTTGCTTGCGGATAAACAGGATATTATTCACAGGCAGGGGATGTTAAAGGTGCTTGGAAAATGCCTGACCGCGCTTTTGATTGCGACCTTTGCAATGCTTGCAGTTTTGATGGCATGTTTTAAGGTGAATATTAATGTTGCGTTTGTCGTGACGGTTTTTGTGACGTTTGTATTTGCGGCTATTATTTTGAATGAAGCCAGAAAAAACCGAATTGATATGGTGATTACGGAGAAGAAAGGCAACCGTGCCATTTTCCTTTTGAACCGTGTCAAAATCAAATATGTAAATAATGTCCGCACGCTGGATTATATGTATCATAAATATCAAGTTCGCAACGCGGCTGAGCTTTCTTTTGTCCGCACGCAGTATGTCCGTGCCAAGAGAGAATGGGAAAGACAGCGGGAGAGCAGCATTCGGATTCATGAGGCGAATCAGGTGGTTTTGCAGGAACTTCGTAAGTTAGAGGTTAAGGACTGCGATATCTGGCTAGGTCAGGTGGAAGCGTTAGTTGAGCCAAAGGAAATGGTTGAGGTAAGGCATGATTTGAATGTGCGCAGACAGAAACTGCGTGAACAGATGGATTATAACACCGGCATTATGGAACAGTGTCTGGATGAAATTGATAAAATCCGGAGTAAGAAACCAGAGTATGCAGTTGAAGTGGAACGAATTTTAGGAGGAATGTAACATGAAACCGGATATTGATTATACGTTGTATTTATGCACCGACCGAAATATTATGACAACGGAGACCATCGAGGAATCGGTCGAACTGGCAATTAAGGGTGGCGTAAGTGTTGTCCAGCTGAGGGAAAAAGAATGTACATCGAGAGAATTTTATGAGATGGCAAAGGCAGTAAAGACGATTACGGATGCGTATGAAGTGCCGCTTTTGATTAATGACCGCATAGACATCGCTTTGGCGGTAGGGGCAGATGGCGTTCATTTGGGACAAAGTGATTTACCGCTTGATGCAGCCAGAAATCTTTTAGGTGCAGACAAAATTGTGGGGGCGACAGCTAATACCGTAGAACTTGCACAAAAAGCATGGCGTGAAGGGGCCGATTATCTTGGTGTGGGGGATGTGTTTGGTACGACCACAAAAGCGGATACCCGTCATATTACGTTAGAAGAATTAAAAGAAATTAAAGAGTCCGTGCCGATACCAATTGTTGCTATCGGCGGGGTAAATGAGGAAAATATCGCTCTTTTGCGTGAAACCGGTGTGGACGGTGCAGCCGTCATCTCTGCCATTGTTGGACAAAAAGATATTACGGCCGCAGCTGAAGAACTTATTTCAAATTTTCGAGGAGCATAACCGGCACCCGTAAATTTCCTTCGCCGGTTCCGATGTCCAAATCCGGTTTATTTGCGCCGTGGTAATCGGTACCGCCGGTGATGAAAAGACCATAGTCATTTGCCAATTTCCGCACAAAGGCTTCGTCGTTTCCGCGGTTTCTCGAATACATTGCTTCGATTCCGCAAAGACCGTAGCCGCATAATTCATCTAGTAAATGATGAAGTTCCGTCACGGACATTTTATATAACAGAGGATGAGCAAGAACCGGAAGTCCTCCTGCATTTTTAATTAATTCAATTCCTTTTTCCGGTGTCAGATAATGCCGCTTTACAAAATAAGGTCCATCGGCAGCAAGAATCTTTTTAAATGCTGAATCAATGCTTGGAATTGCTCCTTTTTCCAATAAAAAGCGGGCAAAATGAGCACGGGTAAGTATCGTATCTCCAAATCGCTCGATTAAGGAATCATAATCAATCGGATATCCATCTTTTTGCAGATTTTCACACATTTTCTTATTGCGGTCATCACGCTCTTTTGCGACGGCTTCCAATGTATCAAGAAGTTCTTTTTGCTTCCAGTCAATGTTATAGCCCAAAATATGAATTTCTTTGGAACGAGTCGGTGAAATTTGATATTCACAGGATAATTCGACGCCCGGGATAACCTGCAGATGCTTGTCTTTTGCAGCTGCCAATGCCCGTTCAACGCCACCAACCGTATCGTGGTCGGTTAAGGCAAAAGCAACCAATCCCTGTGCAGATGCTTTGTCTACCAGTTCTTCCGGAGTGCAGGTGCCGTCTGAGAAAAGTGAGTGAACATGTAAATCGATATATTTCATAATTGCCTCCTGATGTAGTATTCATGTATGTTTTGAAAGATATACATGGATGTCAACAAATTGCTTCGCAGCAAGCTGCTCCCGCAATTTGGCCGGACTTTGAAACCCTTGACATCCAGTGTACCACAGTTCTATTTTTTTGAAAAGTATCATATTGTAAGAAAAGAGAGTACACGGTAATGCCGGCGGGGGTTCGCCGGGAACGGAGGGGTTATGAAAAAATCAAGTGTGTTGACATTGACAAAAGGTGTTGTTTTTTCCTATCTGATATCTGGTATTTGCCTGCTGATTCTGGCATTTTTATTGTTTCAGTTTGAATTGCCGGAAGGCGTGCTGCGGGGCGGCATTATTTTCTCGTATGTGTTTTCCTGTTTCCTTGGCGGCATGGTAGTGAGCGGAAAGCAGGAAGGAAAAAAATATTTGTGGGGGCTCTTGGCAGGAATCTTGTACTATGTCATTTTGGTTGCCGTTTCCATGATATTGAACCGGGAAGCATTTACAAGAATTCCGGGCGTTTTCCCTGCATTATTTCTCTGCGCATTCGGTGGCATGCTAGGAGGCATGACGCAAGCCGGAAGAAAGTAAATCTTGCAGAACTAGAGCGTTGTGTGGTCTCAATGCAACGTAAATCGGCTTGAAAGTGAAAAAGAGTTGCATATTTGGGAGAAAAATCTTAATTATTTCTTCCGGGAACAACGCTTTGTGTAAAATAAGATAAAAAGAGTTGTATTTGCAGCGCAATTTCTCATGCAATAACCTTAAATCAAGCAAAAAATGCAACTCTTTACCGCAAATGATGGAAAAAGCGTTGTCTGAGAAGCTTTTCCTGTTACTTGAACAAATCCAGAGCAAAACTTCCAGAGCAGGCAGAGCGGGATAATTGTTGTTAATCTTTTTAAGATTTTAGTAATTTAACAAAAGGTTTTACGAAGAGTGGGTTTTGAGTACGTCAGTAGGGGGACTGGTAGTTTCAGTGCCCCTACTGTTGCGTACTCAACGAGCGGAAGCGCCCACGAAGCGTAAAACCTTTTGTTAAATTACGGAAAATTAAAAAAATCACCCTACAATTATCTTGCACAACACAAAAACCTATGCTACAATAAGAGTTACGAAAACGAAACGATGGATTTAAATGGAGGCAATCATGAAAAGAATTAAAACTTTGACAACAAAGAATTTAAAAGAAACATTAAAAAAAGGTGGATGCGGAGAATGCCAGACATCCTGCCAGTCAGCTTGTAAAACATCCTGTACAGTAGGAAACCAGAGCTGCGAAAACAAATAAGTAAGGAAACTGTTTGAATAAACGGTGATTATGAGCAATGGAGGGCTGACCGAAGGAGACTTCGGTCTAGTCCTCATTGCACGTTATAGCGTCACCGTTATAGAATGAGAGGTCAAGGATGATACATCAGTATAAGAATAACGGATATAATATTGTGTTAGATGTAAACAGCGGATCCATTCATGTTGTGGATGACGTTGTTTATGACGTGCTTTCTCTGATGGATGAAGAAAATACAGATCGTTATGGAGAAGCCGAATTTTCACGTATTGCCGACGTTATTTTGAAGAATGATTATAAAGAAGAAGTTACGAAAGAGGATTTAAAAGACGTCTTTTCTGACTTACAGGAATTAGAGGAGAACGGAACACTTTTCACAAAAGATGTTTATAAAGAAGGCGTCATTGATTTCAAAAAGAGACAGACAGTAGTAAAAGCACTCTGCCTGCACATTGCCCATGACTGCAATCTGGCATGCCGTTACTGCTTTGCCGGCGAAGGAGAATATCAGGGCGACCGCTCTCTTATGAGTTATGAAGTAGGAAAAAAAGCATTAGATTTTTTGGTCGCAAATTCTGGCAGCAGAAGAAATCTTGAAGTGGATTTCTTTGGTGGAGAGCCGCTTCTTAACTTTGATGTTGTAAAAAAATTAGTAGCTTACGGCAGAGAAATTGAAAAAGAAAAAGACAAGCATTTCCGTTTTACTTTAACGACAAACGGTGTTTTGTTAAACGATGACATCATCGAATTTGCTAATCAGGAAATGGATAACATAGTCTTAAGTATTGATGGACGAAAAGAAGTGCATAACCATATGCGTCCGTTCAAAAATGGAACCGGAAGTTATGACTTTATTATAGATAAATTCAAAAAAGTAGCAGAATCGAGAAACCAGCAGAAATATTATGTGCGTGGAACATTTACCCATAATAATCTGGATTTTGTCGAAGATGTGCTACATTTGGCAGATGAAGGCTTTGAACAGATTTCGGTTGAGCCGGTTGTGGCAGATCCGAAAGAGCCGTATGCCATCCAGCCGGAAGACATTCCTCAAATTTGTGAGGGATATGACATTCTTGCAAAAGAGATGCTTGCCCGCAAAAAACAGGGAAAAGGATTTAACTTCTTCCATTACATGATTGATTTGAGCGGCGGTCCGTGTGTTTACAAACGTTTGTCCGGATGTGGTTCCGGAACAGAATATTTAGCGGTTACACCGTGGGGTGATTTGTATCCTTGTCATCAGTTCGTGGGTGAAGAACAATTTTGCTTAGGAAATGTAGATGACGGAGTTGTAAATACGGACATGCGCGATACATTCAAATTGTGTAATGTATATGCAAAAGAAGAGTGCAGAAACTGCTTCGCAAAATTCTATTGCAGCGGCGGCTGTGCAGCAAATGCCTACCACTGCCACGGCGACATTAACAAACCATATGAAACCGGCTGTGAATTGCAGCGCAAACGTGTGGAATGTGCGATTATGCTCAAGGCAGCAGAAGCCTATGATGAGGAAAATTAGGACAGCATAACCTTCATCATTTCAAAAAGATGGAAATTTTGCAAAAAAAACTTTGAAATATTTGGAAATACGTTTATAATATGTATAGATAATGGGAATGCTATACAGGTATACAGGAGATAGTGAAAGGAGATTAGTAAAGTGGCTTTTGATATTGGAATTGATTTGGGTACCGCCAGCATATTGGTATATGTAAAAGGAAAAGGCGTTGTATTAAAAGAGCCTAGTGTTGTTGCTTTTGACCGTGACACAAACCGGATTAAAGCAATTGGAGAAGAGGCGCGTCTGATGTTAGGACGTACGCCGGGAAACATTGTAGCAGTTCGTCCTCTTCGTCAGGGTGTTATTTCTGATTACACCGTAACGGAGAAGATGTTAAAATATTTTATTCAGAAAGCGGTTGGTAAACAGAGATTTCGTAAACCGCTTATTAGTATCTGTGTGCCAAGTCAGGTAACAGAGGTTGAGAGAAAAGCCGTAGAAGATGCTGCTTTTCAGGCAGGTGCGCGCGATGTAAAAATCATTGAGGAGCCGATTGCAGCAGCAATTGGAGCCGGTATTGACATTTCTCGTCCTTGTGGAAATATGATTGTAGATATCGGTGGTGGTACATCGGATATCGCGGTAATCAGTTTGGGAGGTACTGTTGTCAGTGCTTCGATTAAGATTGCCGGAGACGATTTTGATGATGCGATTGTCCGTTATATGAGAAAGAAACACAACCTGCTGATTGGTGAGAGAACCGCAGAAGATATTAAGATTCGCATTGGTTCTGCTTATCCACGGCCGGAAAGTGTGACAGTAGATGTCCGCGGACGTAACTTGGTGACCGGTCTGCCAAAGACCATTACCGTTACTTCTGAGGAAACAGAAGAAGCATTAAAAGATACAACTTCACAGATTGTAGAAGCAGTACATAGCGTACTGGAAAAAACACCGCCGGAACTGGCAGCCGATATCGCAGACCGCGGAATCGTACTCACTGGTGGCGGAAGCTTGTTGTATGGATTGGAAGAATTGATTGAATCCAAAACAGGAATTACAACGATGACGGCAGAAGACCCGATGACAGCAGTTGCAATCGGTACCGGCCGTTATGTAGAATTTTTAAGTGGAGAAGCAACAATCGGGGATGCAAACTAAGTTTTCCCGTTGTGGGATGCAAACAAGAACAGGAGGTATGATATGTTCCGAGGTCTTTATACAGCGTGGACCGGCATGGCAAATGAACAGAAAAGACTGGATGTCATTTCCAATAATATGGCGAACTCAAATACGGTTGGCTATAAAGATGAAAAAGTTGCCAGTCAGGCATTTGATCAGGTGCTTGGAATTAAAATCCGGGACGGCTCACAGGCGTATCATAACGAGCGTATTGGAAGTTTAAGCCTTGGCGTAAAAATCGGAGAGACTTATACCGATTATTCGCAGGGGTCGGTCAGACAGACCGGGGGTACATATGATTTGGCATTGAGCGGCAGTGGATTCTTTACAGTGAGTGTGACGGACAAGGCAGGAGAGGTTCATACACGTTACACAAGAGACGGAAGATTTCATTTGACAAAAGACGGTTTGTTAGTAGACGCCGATGGAAATGCCGTTCAGGGGCAAAATGGAAATATTACCATTGATCCTTCGTCGAAAAACGTATCGATTTCGGCGACCGGACAGATTACCGCCGATGGCGAACTCGTAGACACTCTTAATATTGTTGATTTTGAGGACTACGATTATTTGAAAAAATACGGAGATACGATGTATGAACCAGTGGACGGAGCCACGACCAAAGATGCAGAAGGAGAAATTTTGCAAGGTTATACCGAACAGTCAAATGTTAATGTTGTGCGCGAAATGGTCGATATGATTACTATAACCCGTGCCTATGAAGCAAGTCAGAAAGTGATTCGCTCATACGATTCGATGTTAGACAAATCGGTTAATCAGGTAGGAGCACTTAAGTAATAGTTTATTTGGAGGTGGCAGCCGATGATGCGTTCTTTATGGACTGCAGCCAGTGGAATGATTGGCGAGCAGAGCAATCTTGACGTGATTGCAAACAATTTATCAAATATTAATACAACCGGATATAAGACTCAGAAAGCAAATTTTAAATCACTGATTTATCAGAATTTGCAGGCAAAGTCAACAACAACGACCGGAGAACCAAAGCCGGTAGGAGCACAGGTTGGACTTGGTGTCCGCGTTGGTTCAATTTCTTCTGATTTTACACAGGGAGCCTTAAATGCTTCAAATGGCGCGTTTGATTACGCCATTCAGGGCGAGGGATTTTTCCGTGTACAGTTAGCAGATGGAAGTATAGCTTATACGAGAAATGGTCATTTTAATATGTCCATTCAGGGTGACAGCATTGCCTTGACAGACAGTGAGGGGAATCCGGTACTTGATGTAAACGGAAATGCGATTACCGTTCCGAATACATACCGTTCCAGTAAAATTGGAGTTGACCAGTTTGGCAATCTGACTTATCCGGATGCGAATAACAACCAGCAGAATATCGGAATTCAGATTGGTTTGGCATATTTTCCGAATGCCGGCGGGTTAGAGAAAACATCAAACTCGAATTATTTGCAGTCGGAGGCGTCAGGAGCACCTACGGTTTATACAGCGACAGAATTAAATTCAAAAATTGTATCCGGCTACTTGGAGAGCTCAAATGTACAGGCGGCCGATGAAATGGTAAATATGATTATTGCCCAGCGTGCTTACGAAATGAATTCAAAAGCAATCACAGCATCGGATGAGATGCTTCAGCAGGCAAATAATTTACGTTCATGATAAGTAAAGCGAGGTGAGACATATGGCAGTATCTTCAATTGGTGATACTTATTTTACAAATTATTCGACAGAGGCAAACGATGCGGTTTCGCAGAAAATGACAAGCCAGATTCAGGATGCCGAAACGGATGAAGAAATGCTAGATGCGTGCAAACAGTTTGAATCGTATCTGGTGCAGCAGATGTTTAAATCCATGGAAGAATCCGCAAAAGTATTTTCGGATGATGACGAGGATAACAGTAATGACTACGTTAATATGTTTCAGGACAATTATTTATCTGCCATCGCTGACCAGATGGTAAACAGCGGTCAGGGACTTGGCATCGCAGATAAACTTTACGAATCAATGGTGAACAACAAAGTATAATGCGAAAATCAAAGAAAGAATAAGCCTTTGACGAAAAGAAACACAGTCAAGGGCTTTTTACATATTTAGGAGGCACTCATGGAGGAAAGAAAAGGGTATGTGTCACACATCGTCTACCGCAATGTGGAAAATGGGTACACGGTATTTGAACTGGAAAATCCGGATGAAGGTGTGGAGGAAACCTGCGTCGGCAACGTTCCATTTCTAAACGAGGGAGAATATGTATGTGTGAGGGGAGAACTGGTTACGCACCCGATTTATCAGGAACAGTTGAAGGTGATGTCTTGTGAGGTGCAGGAACCGGATGATGAACTGGCGATGCTTCGGTATCTTTCGTCTGGTGCGATTGCTGGTGTGCGTGGCGGACTGGCAAAGAGGATTGTGGATAAATTCGGGGATAAAACCTTTGAAATTATAGAAAAAGAGCCGGAGAGGCTTGCCGAAGTCAAAGGAATTACGGAAAAGAAAGCACGTGCAATTTCCGAGCAGTTTGAGGAAAAAAGAGAAATGCGCGGTGCTATGCTTTTTTTACAGGAGTATGGAATTTCAAATGCACTTGCCGTAAAAATTTATCAGACCTATGGCAGCGCACTTTATGAAATTGTCCGTGAAAACCCTTATCAGCTGGCAGAAGATATCAGTGGTGTGGGATTTCGCATTGCGGATGAAATTGCGAGAAAAAGTGGTTTTGCGATGGACTCTGCACCAAGAATCCGTGCGGGTATTTTGTATGTGTTAAATGCCGGAACAAAAGAGGGCTATGTCTACATGCCGGAAAAACTGCTCTTACAGGAGGCGGTTTATCAGCTTGGTGTGTCGATGGAACAGCTGATGGATTCTCTGGAGGAACTAGCATATGATAAATCGGTGATTGTGACCGAGGAGCGGGATGTTTACCTGCCGGCCTTATATTATGCGGAAATGAACTGCGCCAGAATGTTATTTGACTTAAATGTGCCGGTGGAGCGTCCGACGAAGGCTTTGGATGAACTTATCTCACGGGTGGAAAAAAGTCAGGAAATTGTACTCGATGACCAGCAGAAAATCGCAGTGAGAGAAGCACTCACCAGTGGATTTTTAGTAATCACCGGTGGACCCGGTACCGGTAAAACGACGACGATTAACACGTTGATTGCGTGTCTTATGGAAAAAGGGCTGTCGATTTTACTTGCGGCTCCAACCGGACGTGCCGCTAAGCGGATGGCAGAGGCAACCGGGCAGGAGGCACAGACCATTCACCGCCTGTTAGAGTATAATGGTGCGGCGGCAGAACAGGAAAATGTGAGCGAGGAACGCTCGGATTTGTTTGGCAGAAATGAGTGGAATCCGCTTGAAACCGACGTCGTAATTATCGATGAGATGTCGATGGTAGATATTTTTCTGTTCCATAATTTGTTGAAAGCGATTGCTGTGGGAACCCGCCTGATTTTGGTGGGCGATGTGAACCAGCTTCCGAGTGTGGGGCCGGGAAATGTGCTGCGGGATGTGATTAACTCCCACTGTTTTAATGTTGTAAGGCTGTCACACATTTTCCGTCAGGCAGCGGAAAGCGATATTATTGTAAATGCCCACCGCATCCACCGGGGCGAAGAAATCGCATTGGATAATCAGAGCAAAGATTTCTTTTGTTTAAAACGGGATGACAGCCATGGAGTGCTTGAGGTGATGCTCTGGCTTGTCCGTGACCGGATGCCAAAATACACCCATTGCACGCCATTTGATGTGCAGGTGTTGACTCCGATGAAAAAAGGAGAACTGGGAGTTCATCGATGTAACGAAGTTTTGCAGCGATATTTGAATCCGGAAGCACCAGGGAAAAATCAAATGGAACTTCACGGTGTTTTGTTCCGCGAGGGTGACAAAGTCATGCAGATGAAAAACAATTACCAGATTAAATGGGAAATCCGCGGTTACAATCATATGATGATTGAAGAGGGGGCCGGTGTGTTTAACGGCGACTGCGGAATCATTACCGAAATTGATACATTCAATAAAGAAGTGACGGTGCGCTTTGATGATGAAAAATATGTCACCTACCCGCAGGGAAATCTGGATGAATTGGAACTGGCGTATGCCATTACGATACATAAGTCGCAGGGAAGCGAGTATCCGGCAGTTGTGCTGCCTCTCTTGTCGGGGCCGAGGCCGTTAATGAATCGAAACATTTTGTATACAGCGGTTACGCGTGGTAAAAAGTGTGTGACGATTGTCGGAAACAAGGATACCGTGCGTGAAATGATACAGAATAAATCCGAGCAGATGCGCTATTCTTCACTGTGCCGCCGTCTGCAGGAACTGGAGCAGGAATCAATGGAAAAGTAGCAAAAAAAGGATGCAAAGTCAGGAAAAATTTGCTATGATAGAAGAAGGGGAGGAGCGCCTTTGAATCCATTTGGATTTTTATTTCCACCGGCTTGTCCGATTTGTGGAACCGTATTAAAAAAGACAGAGAAAAAGGTTTGTTTACCCTGCCGCAGAAAATTGTCTGAGGCACGTGTGACAGAACCCGCCTGTGCCCGGTGTGGAAAACCGTTGGAGGAGGTTGAGACGGAATACTGCGTAGACTGTGAAAAGAAACGCCACAAAAAGTATGATTCTCTGCGTCAGGGGACGGCGTTGTGGGTTTATACAGATTCGATCAAAGAGGCGATGGCATCTTTCAAATATGAAGGCTGTTATGAAAATGCAGCATTTTTCGCGGAAGAATTTATTCGGTTTCGCAAAGAAAAGCTGTTGGCATGGAAGCCGGATTTTCTGATTCCGGTTCCGCTGCACAGACATAGAAGGTGGTTTCGTGGTTATAATCAGGCAGAGATTCTTGCTGAGGAACTCGGGAAGCGGTTACATCTTCCGGTAGAAACCGATGTCTTGTGCCGAAATCTCGATACAAATCCGCAAAAGCAGCTGGATGACAAGGCGAGATACCGGAATATGGCAAGTGCTTTCTATGTTCCGGAGAGTGCCATTTATAAGTTAAATGGCAAGCGGGTTGTACTAATTGATGATATTTATACAACCGGTTCAACGTTAGAAGCGTGCGCCGGAGAATTAAAAAAGGCCGGTGTTAGTGAAATATATTCTGCCTGCCTTTGCATTGGCAGAGATTATTAGAGGAGGAAGTTACAATGGAAATTGTTTCTTGTAAAAAATGTGGAAAATTATTTAACTATATCCGCGGACAGCGAATCTGTCCGGCGTGTTCCCGTAAATTAGAGGACAAATTTATGGAAGTAAAGAAATATGTCAGGGAGCATCCTAATGTAGATGTAAAGGAATTGTCGGAGGAAATGAATGTTTCTGTCCGCCAGATTAACCGCTGGGTTCGTGAGGAGAGGTTGGTATTTTCGGATGATTCACCGGTTGGACTTCCGTGCGAGAGTTGTGGCGTAACAATTAAGACAGGACGTTTCTGTGATAAATGTAAGGCAGAGTTAGCTAACGGATTTCGTCACGCGGCAGGGCGGGATAAAAGGCCGGCACCGCAGCCGGCGAAAAGAAAAAGCGCCACGGATAGCCGTATGCGCTTTTTGGATAACTAATTTATTAAAATTAAATACGTTCAATTCCGTTATCGGTCAGTTTGATTTTTCCTTCCTTTAACAGACGGCCGATGGCTCGTTTGAAGGCGGCCTTGCTGATTTTGAATTCACGCTTGATAATCTCCGGAGAGGTTTTATCGTGGAATGGCAGAAAACCGCCTTCTTTTTGTAACCTCTCGTAAATAAGTTCGGCATCTTTGCCCATCTGTACTTTTGTCTTTTCCTGTAAACTCAAGGTCAATTTTCCCTCTTCGGTAACTTCTTTGATGCGTGCCTTCACGATATCGCCGATGTGAAGTTCTCTTGTCATTTCATTGTGTGGAATCAAAGCGGAATACTGATTATCCACAGCAACAAATGCACCAAAGGAATCTAAAATTTCGTAAATCACTCCTTCTACGTGATCCCCTTTCTGGTAAGGGCTGTCACAGGAAAGATAGTCATATACTTTCATAGTTGCACATAAACGGCTGCTTTTGTCGATGTATAAAGCGACTAACACACGTTCGCCCAAGTGAACTTTTTTTGTCTGCTCCTTAAAAGGAAGCAGCAAATCTTTGGCAAGTCCCCAGTCTAAGAAAGCACCGATACTGGTTACGTCTTTGACTTCCAAAACCGCAGTTTCGCCGAGCGAAAGATATGGCTTTTGCGTGGTGGCAATTAAGCGGTCCTCGGAATCTTTGTACAAAAACACCTCGTAAAAATCGCCTTTTTCGGTTCCTTTTTTTACCTGATTATTCGGGAGCAGCACTTCCAAATCTCTTTCTTCAAAAGAGTGAAGCATCACACCGAATTTTGTGATTTTTGCAACATATAATCTGGCAAATCTGCCAAGAACTTTTGATTCGTTCATACTATTCTCCATTCTGTGTCGGGGTAAATTCGCTGAGGAAATAAGGATTTTCCTCCTTGTCTGTAAAGACAACATAAAATTTGCCATTTTCACTGGCGGTGCGAATGTACATGGTGTCTCCCATTTTGGCAGCCAGACGAAATTCGGCGCGGAATTCGGAAACTTCAAAATCAATTGGCAGAACATTCACTGCCAGACGAATATACTGTCCGTTGTTTACATGGTGGTTTGTGTCAAGATAATTCTGGCACACATCGACTTCTTCGACAAGTTTCAAATTTTCCGGACATTTTACCTTTCTGGAAGAATATTCCATATCGTAGGCAGGCTCTGTCGGATAGGCTGCTTTTTCATCGTCATCAATTTTTGTCGGCTGGCCGGTGGACGGGTCAAAATAAAACCATCTCGAATCGGCGTAGGCAAGAACCTCTTTGTCTGGCGTTTCCATTAAAAAGTTACGGCATCCGAAAATGCCTTTAAACTGATACGGCCAGGTGTGTACTGTGAAACGCTCTCCCATAATCGGACGGCGTTTGAATACAACATGCCATGCACTCACTAACCAAGCGCGGTTTTTCTTTAATAAATCTAAGGCAGAATGTCCGACGTCCTCACTGTGAAACAGGCAGCAGTCCTGCATTGCATTTACGGTGTCAGAGACACCGAGCAGTCCGTCTTTGTCAATTCTGCTGTAAGATACTCTATCATGATAGGAATACATACGATTTCCTCCCTTCGTTCAAACAGTTTCATTATACTACCCTTGTCCGAAAAAAACTAGTGAATTTTTTCGGAAAATGTGGTAATATCAGCTATGAAAACAATGAATAGAAAGGTTGTGTTTTAATTATGAAGAAAATTATTTCAACAGACAAGGCACCGGCAGCAATCGGGCCTTATTCCCAGGCAGTAGAGGTAAATGGTCTGGTATTTACATCGGGTGTGATTCCGATTATTCCGGAGACCGGCGAATTGGTAGAAGGCGGTATTGAAAAACAGGCAGAGCAGGCAATCGGCAATCTGAAAGCGCTGATTGAAGCAAGTGGTGCAAAAATTGAAGACACGATTAAAACGGTTGTATTCATTAAAGATATGAATGATTTTGCTAAGGTAAATGAAATTTATTCCCGCTTTTTCACGGGAGACTGTCCGGCACGTTCCTGTGTGGAAGTAGCAAGACTGCCAAAAGATGTCCTGATTGAGATTGAGGCAATTGTTGCAAAATAAATAGTCGAATCCTGTAGAATAAATGTAAAATTAATTTCTTCGGTAAAATTGTGGTAAAAATTAGTAGAAACAATGAGTTTACAAAGGTTGACAGATGCGGACAGAGTTGTTATACTGAAACAAGTATTTAACAAATTTGTAACATTTAGAATGCCGGATGCGTTTGAGACCGGCAGATGAGTGACAATGGAGGGAAGAAAAGTATGCAACACACAAGGGTTGTGAAATGTGCGTTGGGGGCAGGACTTGTTTTATCCTTTGGAATATTTGGCAAGTATATGGTTTCATCTTCAACTACGATGGGTTCTGAGACGGAACTTGCCGGAATGGCTTACATGTTAGACCAGTACTGTACGATTCAGGTTGGTGCAACACAGGCAAATCCGGAAGCAATTGTAGCGTTTGAGGATATGCCGGGTAACACCAATAATGGGACAAGCGCAGTAAGTGGTTCTGCTGTCTCGAATGCAACACCGGAGCCGACGAAAGAAGCGACAGCGACGGCGACACCAAAACCGGAATCGGAATATGCCAATGTTGGTATTTCCATTGCGGCAGATTATGTAAATATTCGTAAAAAACCAAATACGGATGCGGAAATCGTTGGTAAATTGTACCGCGGAAGCGCAGCTACGATTGCCAAGACAGAGGGCGACTGGGTTTATATTAAGTCTGGTTCGGTTTCCGGTTATATTATGAAAGATTATCTGGCAATCGGCTACAGTGCAGAAAAACTGGTAGACCAGTTTGGTACAAAGTGGGCGACAGTTACCACGGAGACGCTTCGTGTCCGCGAGAAAGAAAGCGAGTCGAGTAAGATTCTTGACCTGTTAGCCGGCGATGAAAGTTATGAAGTGTTAAAACATGAATCCGGCTGGGTAAAGGTACGTGTTGATGGTGATACAACCGGTTATGTCAGGGATGATTATGTAAAAATTTCGGTTCAGTTTGAAAAGGCTGTATCGATTGAGGAAGAACGCGAAGAAGAGAGAAGAAAAGCGGCAGCAGAGGCAGCGGCGGCAGAGAGTGAACGTCCGGCGAAGTCTTCGTCGAATTCCGGAAAGAGTTCGTCAAGCAGCAGTTCTTCAAGCAGCTCAAGTCATAAATCGTCGTCATCAAGCTCAGGAAAGAGTTCTTCGAATGGTGGCGGTGGAAGTCATAAATCAAGCAGTGCAGCCTCCAGTAATGGCGGCGGTGGTGCAAAAGGAAGTTCCGGTGGTTCCAGTAACGGTTCCGGCGGCGCAGGTGGAAAGAGCAGCTCCGGCGGCTCCAGCAATGGTTCCGGTGGTGCAAGCGGTGGTTCCTCATCTTCCTCATCGAATGGTGGCGGCAGCACATTGGGAAGCGGTGACGGTTCCGCAATTGCTTCTTACGCTTTGAAATTTGTTGGAAACCCATATGTATATGGTGGTTCCAGTTTGACTCATGGTACGGACTGCTCCGGATTTACCATGTCAGTATTTAAGAAATTCGGTATCAGTTTACCACGTACTTCCGGCGCACAGTCGGGAGTAGGTAAGAAAATCAGCCCATCCAGCGCAAGAGCCGGTGACTTGATTTTCTATGCAAGCGGTGGACATGTCAACCACGTTGCACTTTGCATCGGCGGTGGCAGGGGTGTACACGG
>CALELW010000050.1 GCA_937902905.1 uncultured Clostridium sp.
CCTTATCGGTAACGGTAAGAGAAATTTCTTTATCCTCAATTCTGCGGTTAATATCCTTGACAAGCAAATCAATGATGCCTCGGATATCGCTTTTTGAAAGAGGCTTAAACATAACAATCTCATCCAGACGGTTCAAAAACTCCGGTCGGAAATGATTTTTCAGCTGTGACATCACAAGTTCCTCTGCCTCAGAAGAAATATTTCCATTGTCATCAATGCCGTCCAGCAAAAATTCTGCGCCAAGGTTTGACGTCATAATCAAAATGGTATTTTTAAAATCCACCGTGCGTCCCTGTGAATCCGTGATTCGACCATCATCCAGCACTTGCAGCAGCACATTAAACACATCCGGATGTGCCTTCTCAATTTCATCAAAAAGGACAACCGAATACGGTCTGCGGCGCACGGCCTCAGTCAACTGTCCGCCCTCTTCATAGCCCACATATCCCGGAGGCGCTCCAATCAGACGGGACACGGAATATTTCTCCATATATTCACTCATATCAATACGAACCATATTCGCTTCATTGTCAAACAAACACTCGGCAAGGCTCTTTGCAAGCTCAGTTTTACCAACACCGGTAGGTCCCATAAAGAGAAATGAACCAATCGGCTTAGTTGGGTCTTTAATACCTGCTTTGGAACGAATAATCGCATCTGCCACTTTTGTCACGCCATCATCCTGTCCAATCACTCTCTTATGAAGTTCATCATCCAGATGCAGCGTCTTATTTCTCTCCGACTCTGTCAATTTGGCAACCGGAATTCCGGTCCAGCGGGAAATAATCTGGGCAATTTCTTCGTCCGAAACACTTTCGTGTACCATTCGCTGGTCGCTTGTTTTAGCCGCATTTTCCGCTTCGTCCATCAACTGCTGCAACCGTGGTAACTCGCCATACTCCAGTTCTGATGCGCGCTCCAAATCACCGCTGTTTTTCGCCATTTCAATCTGATTATTCACATCTTCAATCTCCGTTTTCAATTGATGGATTTTATCAACGGCTGCTTTCTCATTGTCCCAGCGTGCCTTTTTAACTGAAAAATCTTCCTGCAGTTCACTTAACTCTTTCTGCAGTTCGGTAAGACGTCCCTTACTCAAGTTATCGGTTTCTTTTTTCAGAGCCGCTTCCTCAATCTGCAGCTGCATAATCTTTCGCTGGGTCTCATCAAGTTCCGTCGGCAGCGAATCCAGTTCTGTCTTAATCAGTGCACACGCCTCATCCACCAAATCAATCGCCTTATCCGGCAGGAAACGGTCCGTGATGTAACGGTCTGCCAGCGTTGCCGCTGTCACAAGTGCACCATCGGTAATTTTTACTCCATGGAAAATTTCGTAGCGGTCTTTCAATCCACGCAAAATTGAAATCGTATCTTCTACCGTCGGTTCCTCTACCATTACCGGCTGGAAACGACGTTCCAAAGCTGCATCTTTTTCAATATACATACGGTACTCATCCAATGTTGTTGCACCGATACAGTGCAGCTCGCCACGCGCCAGCATTGGCTTTAACAAGTTGCCGGCATCCATTGCACCATCTGTCTTTCCGGCACCGACGATTGTATGAAGTTCGTCGATAAACAAAATAATCTGTCCATCACTTTCTTTCACTTCCTCAAGCACTGCCTTCAGACGTTCCTCAAACTCACCGCGGTACTTCGCACCGGCTACCAAAGCACCCATATCCAGCGCAAATACCTGTTTATTTTTCAAACCTTCCGGCACATCACCGCGCACGATACGCTGTGCTAATCCCTCAACTACGGCAGTTTTACCAACACCCGGTTCACCAATCAGAACCGGATTATTTTTCGTCTTTCGTGACAAAATGCGAATCATGTTACGGATTTCTTCATCTCGTCCAATTACCGGGTCTAATTTCTGGTCCTTTGCCTGCTCCACCAAATCCGTTCCATACTTAGACAGACTCTCGTAAACTGCCTCCGGATTATCTGTCGTCACCTTCTGATTGCCACGCACCTGAGAAAGAGCCTGCAAAAATCTTTCCCTATCAATATTAAATTCCTTGAATAACTTCTTTATCTCCGGTGACGCTTTGCGAAGCATACTTAAGAACAAATGCTCCACGGAAATGTATTCGTCGCCCATTGCCTTTGCTTCATTTTCAGCATAAATCAGAACTTTGTTCAAATCATTGCCAACGTAAATCTGACCGCCTTCTACTTTTGGTCGTTTATTAATCAAGCCTTCCACCTGCGCCTGAAAAACGACCGGGTCAATGTCCATCTTCTTTAACAGACTGACAATCAAACTGTCATCGACCGTCAGCATATTGTATAACAAATGCTCCTGCGCCAGTTCCTGATTTCCAAAATCGTACGCCGTCTTTTCAAGATTATTTACAATCTCCATTGATTTCTGTGTAAATTTACTAATGTTCATGTTGTTCACTCCCTTCAGTTTCAGTGAAATACAATCTCTTGTATGTTCTATCATATCTATAACACAGTTATAATATAGCACTCGTTGTTAGCACTGTCAAGAGGTGAGTGCTAATTTATTTTAAAAATTTTTATTCTCTGCGTGAAACAGCAAACGCCACCCCAAACAGAATCCAGAATACCGGCGCCACACAGATGGATGAGTCATTGGCAAGTCCTGCGACAAAATATCCGCTGACTCCACACAAAAGTGCCAAAGAAATTTTCTGACTATGATTCCATTTTCCTTTTTTGAAACATTTACGAACAGTTCTGCCAAAAAGCAGCAGATACAACGCTAAAAATGCAAGCAGCGCAGGCAGTCCATCCTGAGCCCAAATCTGCAAGTACATATTATGCGGCTTTGTAATAATCTGTTCGTTGAAACCACAATTCACTTTTCCAACATAATCATCATTCGGAAATGCATACGCAAAATTATCCCGACCTACGCCAAGAAGCAATGTACGCTTCAACAGCGGAAATGTACGCGACCAGATATAACCACGGTTTGACGCAAAATCATAATGTCCTTCCATACCAAAAAATTCCACATAGTGAAGCATATCCGGCTTCCCAACTCCGTTAATGTAACGCAGCCCCACACCAAGCATAGCAAAATCCCACGAATATTTATCATCCACCGTAAGACGCAGCACATCAAAATAAGTTTTCTGCTCCTGATATGTAATTTGACGCTTAGTCGCCTCAAACAGAAGTCCCTGATACGCATCTCCTTTTAACTTAACACCGCTGAAGGAATCGCCTGTCATTTCAATCTTTTTTCCATTCTCATTCAAAGCCTCAAATTCGTAAACCGTTGCATCGGCATCCCACCTAAGCGTAACCATTTTTCCTGAATCCAATGTGATTTTCACACTCGTGCCATCCGAAATCATGGAAGAAATACGGCTGCTGCACGACTCTCCATTTCCCTTTATGACAGAGCGAAAGAATGTCGGATTTTTCCACAAAGACAAAGCCGCAAGTCCGACTGCCACAACAAATACGCCGCAAAGAATCTTCCTATTTTTATGAATATCCGAAAACAAAAACAGCACCGCCACACATACTGCCGCACCTACACCAACCATCCCGGCAAGCGAGCCGGAACCCTTTAGCATAATAAGCTGGCACACAGCGGATGCCGCCGCCACAATTTTATATCTGTTTTTTTCATCCTGTACCGCCTCATAAACAGTAAGTGGAAGCACTAGTGCCACATATGACCCAACATAATTAGGATTGTAAAGTGTTGCATAAGAAACCCCTTTTCCAAAACTTGCCGTAATTCCATTAAACTTCTTAGGCAGTGTACGCATAAACATGGTAAAAAATGGCGTTGTGGTATCGTTTGCCAGATAATCCACACCAAAAGCCTGCAATGCCCCTAAAATAGAAAGAATCAGCGAACCAATTAATAACGCATGTACAATCACTTGAATTTTATTTTCACTTGATAAAAGAAAATAAGCAAGACAAAAAAGAGCAACATAAGCAGTCACCACAAGTAACCCTTCCATTTGCTCGAATCCACCAAATAACGCATCTATTTTTTCATCCGCAAGTAATGCCGATATTGCGGTAACGCCCCAAAATACTGCCAGCAAAATCAAAACTATTTTCTGATTTTTCGCCGTCCACACCGCTTTTGCCTGCGCCCGCATCCACTGCGCCGCACAAAACAAAATAATAATCACTGCTCCTAAAAGAATCAGTGCTCCCCGCTTAAAGCCAAGAAAAAAATCAACAAATGAGCTGCCGGATGCCCATGTATATTCCCCAATTCCCGATGAATACGAAGTCATCATTGTCAATAAGGGAACAACTGCCACGGCAAGAACCAGTGGCAGCATATAAAAATCAAATGAAGTTTTCTTTGACCGTTCCATCCTTTATACCTCTTCTTCTTTGGTCGAATCCGTAACGCCTGCCACAATCGCAGCTACCGCAGCTACCACAACAATCACTGCTACAATGGCAATCGCCGTAAATACACCAAGTGCTACTAATGCTCCCATACTCTCATCGTCCTTTCTCTCTTTATTTCCAACATCATTTGTAATAAGTATAACACTATCTTTCCCATTTTGCACGAATAAATTTGACAAGCCTATCTCCTGTCTGTTATAATTTCACTTGTTTGCGGATATGGCGGAATTGGCAGACGCGCTAGATTTAGGTTCTAGTGGGGAATCCCGTGCAGGTTCAAGTCCTGTTATCCGCACGATAGCTAAGAGAAGTGCATAGCGGGGTGTGGGCGGCTGACGCGAGCTTGCTCGCAGGCTGACGCATCACAATCCGCGTATATACGGCGATAGCCGTGGGACAAGCGTTTCGGAGAAACGCTTGTATGCACTTCGCTTGTATGCACTTCGAAAGAAAAGCCCGGAAAACATTCAATTGGCGATTGTTTTCCGGGCTTTTACTTTGCTAACACACACACATGCAACGCTAATCATATTTCCAAGCAAAAAACGTTGCATTCCTTCTTAACCTTTCTCGCCCAAATGCAACGTTAAAGCCCTAGCATACCAAAAAGAGTTGTTTAGACACATTGAATTACCCTAAAAAAGCTGTAAAACAAGCTAAAATTGCAACCTCTTTTAGACAATTTTGTAAAAAGCGTTGTTTTGCAAACTTAACGATGGACACGTCGTTCTCTCCTTTTCCGAATTTGCGCCTTCACTTCATCGATGGAACTTTCTCGAGCTTCTTGCATTGCCTTATATCCCTGACCAAGTAAAGAATATAATTCTAACGTAGCCTCGTCATGTTTCTTAATTTCAACAGTTTCCATCAGACACCCCCAGTTCTGATTCAAGTTCATCAGCAGATATTGTACCGTTATCACCAATAGAAATTTCTGTTTCATTCAGTTTAGTCATCAATTGATATAAAACCTTTCGTTTGTCATGTTTCTCTAATTTCTCCAGCCCACTAAAAACATTTCTTAACTCAGTTATTTTTTCCATGGCTTCATCCAATGGAAGTTCTCTCCCAGCCTCCATGTCCGCAATACCATAATTTAATTCGCTTTTCAGCTTATTGTCTTTATCAAAATTGTCTTGCAGCCGTTTACTTGTTTGATTTTTCATACAGCACACCACTTTCTAAAATTATCCATTGTCACACATAACAATTCTCTTTTATGTGAAATTATATGTTCTATCAAAAAGGCGCTTGATATATTTTCCTACTAGTGATATTATAGCTATGTAGGAAAGTACCCACTCCAAAGTGGATGCTCCCACGAAGGTTAATGTCCTTACGGACACCGCACATCCTGTGGTTCAGACAGGATAGGCATTTTTATTTTCGTTTTGTCTTTCTCTTGTTGAGAAAGGCAAGCAACGCTATAACAAGACTATGATGTGCCCCCAAAAAGTCTAACTTTTTGGGGGCACATCAAATCTGATAGAAAGCATTACTTCGGTTAAAAGCCCCCTTTTCACTCTTCAACTAAAAAACGTTCTTTTCCCCACCAATCAGGAATTAATTCTTTAAGCCGAACGATTCTTGTCTTTTCAAAATCCACAAGTATTTCAATGTCACCACTATCTTTATCTAATTGCATCATATATTCTCTACACGCACCACACGGAGCGCCAACACTTCCATCCTCAACAACCGCAACCATTTTATCAATTTGATGCTCACCATTTGTTATCATATTAGCAATCGCATTTCTTTCAGCACACATTCCCAGTGTACTTGCCGTATCAATACAAACTCCGACATAAATACTACCTTTCTTAGTTAAAAGTGCAGCTGCAACACCCCCAGCCTCTATAAACGGAGAAATCACTCTCTCTTTTTGCACTTTTCTTGCTTCACAGTATAATTTTTTCCAAATATCCTCATACATAATAACACCATCCTAAAATTATTCCATTTCTACTACTACACCATAATGATCACTTGCTGCCAATGCTATATCCTCATAAATTGCTGTGCCAAATACGTTGCACCTGCTCAAAACAGGAAATTGCTGTGGATATGTATTTTGCAATAAAATTCTGTCAAATCTTGAATTTGTCTCCACCGTATTTCCTTTAAATCTAGGATTTTTCCGAAAATCAAGAGTATTCTCAGCTTTTTTATCAGTAATTTCCGCATATGCAGATGCCAAATCAAACCAACACGGTAAGGATTCACAATTATTCAATGTGCATTCTCCTAACAAAAAGCGCTGTACATCTGAAAAATCACTACAATTAAAGTCACCTGCCATATAAACATAATCGTATGTTTTTTTATCCACTGCATTGACAATTTTTATAATTTGATGCTCTCTGCTTGATACACTATCCCACGGAAGATGAACATTCACAACCGCTATTTTTTGAGAATTATAAAAAAACGAACAATAAATTGCATTTGCTTCGCCTATCCATGTCTCACAATCTAAAAAGGGCATTTTCGCCATTATACATAAACCTTCCTCATTATCTGGATAATTATCAAAATACCAATAGGGATAATCCGCATTTGCTGCAATACTTTCAGCCAATTTTTTACTTGATACCTCCTGAAGACATATCACATCAGCATTTATTAATTTTATTTCATTTACTATATATTTAATTCTATATGGCATTCCACTTTCTGAATTCCATATATTATATGTAGCAATTTTCAAATTCAAACTCTCCTTTCTTTTCCACACCTTCGTTCTCTCTGCCTCCGTGTCCGTCTACGCCAACAACGAAACAAAAAACCAGTTATCGAAAAGCTGCCACATCAAAAAAGACATCATTAATATTAATCCACCAAAGAACAACCAATTACTGCCTTTTTCAATTCCTTTGCAAAACAAAATTAGTCCAACAAGCACAAACAATAATTTCATGTCCTATTTCCCCTCATTTTTCAAAGGTCATTATAACATATATTGGTAATCTATGAAAGAAAAAGCCCCCACTGCATTTTTTTAGTATACGCCCCCCTCATCAAAATCGCTTTCCGTTTTTTTATCTCAGCCAAAACACCTCCCCTGTTATGAAGTGACTTTTGTCAAGAGTTAATTTCAAGAAATTTTTCTTAAC
>CALELW010000051.1 GCA_937902905.1 uncultured Clostridium sp.
GATACCAGTTTTTTAAGGTTTATGATGAGAGCCAGTTAGAATACATTGTTGTGGCAAAGGGAGAGGCCGAGGATGTATATATGATTGGAAAGATTGTTGTATTCCAGATTCAGAACTTATTAGTTGCCTATAAAGAACGTTATGACAAAGATAACTTTATTAAGAATCTTTTGCTCGATAACCTCCTTTTGGTTGATATTTTTAACCGGGCGAAGAAACTTCACATTGAGATGAATGCGCGACGGGTTGTTTATATTGTAGAGACAAGTAAGGAAAAAGATAATGGTGCCTTGGAGACTGTTCGCAGTATGTTTGCCGGTGGCAACAAGGATTTCATTACGGCGGTGGATGAGAAAAACATCATTATTGTAAAAGAAATTAAGGACAAAGATACTTACGAGGATTTGGAGAAAACGGCACAGGTTATCGTAGATATGTTAAATACTGAGGCGATGGTACGTGTCCGTGTGGCGTTTGGAACGATTATCAAGGATATCAAGGAAGTTTCAAGGTCCTATAAAGAAGCGAAGATGGCACTGGATGTTGGAAAAATCTTTTACAGTGACAAAAAGGTAATGGCGTATAGTAATCTGGGAATTGGACGGCTGATTTACCAGCTTCCGCTGCCACTTTGCAAAATGTTTATTAAAGAAATTTTCGATGACAACACACCGGATAATTTCGACGAAGAAACCTTGACGACGATTAACAAGTTCTTTGAAAATAACTTAAATGTTTCGGAGACATCGAGACAGCTTTACATCCATCGAAATACGCTTGTTTACCGTTTGGATAAACTGCAAAAGAGCACCGGACTTGATTTGCGTGTGTTTGAGGATGCGATTACATTCCGCATTGCATTGATGGTTGTGAAGTATATGAACTATTTGGAGACCATTGAGTATTAATTGACGAGAGAGGTTTTGTATCATGGAAACAAAGAAAAAGGTGATACCTATTATTGCGATGGATCATATCAGTAAGCAGTATTCTACAGGTGTGGAAGCGCTAAGTGATGTATCCATTCGCATTAATAAAGGCGAATTTGTATTTGTAGTTGGTAAAAGTGGATCTGGCAAGTCCACTTTTATTAAATTGCTTTTAAAAGAGTTAAATCCGACCGAAGGCCGTATATTTGTCGGTGGCAGACAGGTGACAAATTTGAAGCGCAAACAGGTTTCTTTATACCGGAGAAAAATTGGTGTGGTATTTCAGGATTTCCGCCTGTTAAAGAATAAGACGGTATTTGAAAATGTTGCCTTTGCGCAGGAAATCATCGGCATGACAAAAAGAGATATTGCAAGAAATGTTCCGATTATGTTAGAGATGGTTGGACTAAAAGGGAAAGAGAAGATGTATCCGCACGAATTATCCGGCGGAGAGCAGCAGCGTGTAGCGATTGCCAGAGCGCTGATTAACCAGCCGACCATTTTGCTGGCGGACGAGCCGACGGGAAACCTTGACCCAAAGACGGCATGGGATATTATGATGTTATTGGAGGAAGTAAATAAAATGGGAACAACGGTTGTTGTTGTAACTCATAATAATGACGTTGTGGATGTCATGCAAAAGCGTGTTATAAATTTAGAGGATGGCGTTTTGGTAAGAGATGAAAAGAAAGGTGGTTATCAGGTTGAAGGGGATTAATTTATTTTTTCACAGTATCAAACAAGGACTTGCGAATCTGAGAAAAAACCGTATGTTTACCCTGGCATCCATGGGAACGATTGCGGCCTGCCTTTTTGTCTTTGGCTTGTTTTATTTTGTGCTCAGTAATTTTCAGAATATTCTTCACTCGGCAGAACAGTCGGTGGGGATTTCTGTGTTTTTTGAAGAAAATCTTTCTGAAAAACAGATTGCTGATATTGGACAAGAAATTGAGAAAAGAGATGAAGTCGAGCGGGTGGAATACATCTCTGCTGCACAGGCATGGGAAGATTTTAAACAGGAAAACTTTTCTAAGACCCCGGAACTGGCAGAGAGTTTTGGTGATGATAACCCGTTAGCGGATTCTGCATCTTATGCGATTTACTGCAAGGATTTAGAACGACAGTCTACGTTAGTAGAATACCTAAAAACCGTGAAAGGAATTCGACGGATTAAGGAAGCGGATGAAATTGAAGAAGGCTTTTCGAGCGTTAATAAACTGGTTGGTGGAGTGTCATTGGTACTGATTGTTGTGCTTTTGCTTGTATCCGTATTTTTGATTCATTCGACAATTGCAACCGGAATTGCCGTAAGAAAACCGGAAATTGCGATTATGCGTCTGATGGGAGCGTCTGACTTTTTTATCTGGGCGCCGTTTATTGTGGAAGGCGTAGTGATTGGTTTGATTGGCTCAATTATTCCCCTTATTGTGCTGGGAATTTCGTACGGACGGATTCTTACTTATATAACAACACATTTTTCTCTGTTTTCGGAGGGGCTTGCTTTCCTTACGACAGGGGAAGTTTTTGTGATGTTAGTTCCGATTTCACTGATTTTGGGTGTTGGAATTGGATTCTTTGGCAGTTTTATTACGGTGCGGAGAAATTTAAATATTTAGGAAGTGATAAAGATGAGAAGAAAATGGCTGTTGTGCGGTATATTGTGCGGCGTTGTGTCGCTTTCTGTGTTTGGACAAAATGTAGGTGCCACAAACTATGACAAAGAGATTAAAGAAACAGAAAAACAGCAGAAAGAATGGGAAAACAAGGCGGATAGTCTGCAAAAGGAAATCGAGGAGATTCAGGCAGATAAAGACGATACCTTAAAATATATTGAGAAGTTAGATAAAAAGACGGCATCTCTGGAAGAAGAATTAGAGAAACTTCATGCACAGGTTACGTCGTCTGAAAAAAAGTTAAAAGCAATTCAGAAGGAATTAGCAAAGGCACAGACGGAGAAAGAAAAGCAGTATACGACGATGAAGCGGCGCATAAAATATATGTATGAAAATGGAAATCAGGAATATCTTGATATTATATTTGGAGCAAAAAGTATTTCTGATTTGTTGAACCGCTCAGAGTATGTTGAAAAAATTTCCGAATATGATAATAAAGTGTTTGCGCGTTTTCAGAAGGCAGCACTTACGGTGCAGCAAAAGGAGGAACAGCGTGAACGGCAGACAAATGAGTTAAAGGACTTGGAAAACAAAACAAAGGAAGAAAAGCAGGCGGTATCCGAGCTAAAAGCGGATAAGAAAAAAGAATTGGATAAGATTGATAAAGCGATGGAAAAATCGCAGGATAAAGTAAGCGAGTATACGAAAAAAGCGTTGGAAGCGGAAAATCAGGTGGAAGCGCTGCTTCAGAAAAAGCAGGATGAGATTGACCGTGAAATGGCAGCAGGCGGCGGAAATTCCGGCGGCAGCACGACAGGACTTGGCTGGCCGTTAAAAGGTGGCGCCGGACGTATTTCTTCCGGATTTGGCGGCAGAAAAAGTCCGACTGCGGGTGCCAGCACATATCATAAAGGTGTGGATTTGGCAGCACCTTCGGGAACCCCGATTTTAGCAGCCGGCAGCGGAAAAGTTGTGACCGCCACGTATAGTTCGAGTGCGGGAAATTATATTATGATTTCGCATGGCAGCCGTTTGTATACGGTATATATGCACTGTTCCAGACTTGCAGTCAGTGCCGGAAAACAGGTAACAAAAGGACAAGTAATCGGGTATGTCGGCTCGACCGGTATATCAACCGGTGCACATCTTCATTTTGGTGTTACAAAAAATGGAAGTTATGTGAATCCGTTAAATTATATTTCGAGATAATGGAGGATAGTTAAAGATGAGGAAAAGACGAGGCAGTGGTTTTTTTGCTGGAATATTTGTTGGTGTATTGTTTTCTATGACATTTTTTCTTGTCATGTATTTTTTAGATATACAGATTCTGCCGGCGTCCTCTCTTGCGTCGGATATTAGAAACCGCGCAGAAGTTGTGGAATCGTACATTGACAGCTATTACTGGAAGGACGATGTGTCTGACCAGACGATTTCGGAATATGCCGCCAAAGGAATGGTAGCGGCACTTGGCGATAAGTATTCAGCGTATTTTACCAGTGAAGAATTAAAAAGCAGTATGGAAGATGTAGAGGGAGATTACGAGGGAATCGGTGCAAGCGTGCGCTACGATGAAAAAACAAAAAACAAGACGATTCAGGAAGTGCAGAAAGGCAGACCGGCACAGAAAGCCGGATTAAAAGCCGGAGACATTCTGCTTTCGGTAAATGGCGAGGATGTAACAAAATTATCGTTAAATGATACCATTCAGAAGATTAAAGGAAAAGAAGGAAAAAAATCAGAACTTGTTGTTTTGCGGGAAGAAAATGGAGAAAAGACAAAGAAAAAAATTACGGTGATTTGTGAAAAGATTGTCAATCAGACGGTTACGCATCGGATGTTGTCTGGGAAAACCGGTTATATTGCCATTACTTCTTTTACAAAGGAAACGGTAAAGCAATATGAGAATGCACTTTCTGACTTAGAGAAAAAGGGACAGAGGGGATTGATTGTGGATTTGCGAGACAATGGCGGCGGCTCACTGACCGCGGTTGTGGACATTCTTGACCGGATGCTTCCAAAAGGAAAACTGATTACAGAAAAAAATAAAGTAAATGGTGATAAAGTATATACCTCAACCGATGAAAAACATTTTGATAAGCCGGTGGTGGTTTTGATTAATGGGGGAAGTGCCAGTGCTTCGGAAGTCTTTGCCGGCTGTATGCAGGACCGCAAAGCAGCTTCGTTAGTTGGCGTGAAAAGTTTTGGAAAAGGAATCGTGCAGACTATTTTTTCTCTGGAAAAATCGTGTGGCGGGGGAATTAAACTGACAACCGGGGAATATTTGCTGCCAAGCGGCAGATGTATTCAGGGTAAAGGACTAACTCCGGATGTGGAAGCAAAGAATCCTTCCGATTTGAAACAATTCGGTGGAAAAGACGATTACCAACTGCAAAAAGCAGTGGAAGTGATAAATGAAAAAACAGCCGATTGAGTAAAAGACACAAAAATTTCACATTTTGTGTCTCTCCTAGAGTTGCGTTAGCGAATCAAACGGTGTTATACTCGACTAATAGTCATTTAAGAAAAAGGGAGGAACTTTCAGAATGTTATCAAAGTTCAGTGTTCGTAAACCATTTACCGTATTAGTTGCGGTTGTTATATGTCTGGTACTCGGATTTTTGTCATTTCAGAATATGAGTACGGATTTTCTTCCAAATATGGAATTTCCGTATGCGCTTGTTATGACTACATATCCGGGAGCAAGTCCGGAAGAAGTAGAAAAGGCTGTTTCCGAACCGGTGGAGCAGGCAATGGAGCGCATCAATAATGTCAAAGAACTGCAATCCATTTCCATCCAGAAT
Source organism: uncultured Clostridium sp. (assembly GCA_937902905.1). Taxonomy (GTDB): domain Bacteria; phylum Bacillota; class Clostridia; order Lachnospirales; family Lachnospiraceae; genus Eubacterium_F. Next base: position 5,344 of record CALELW010000051.1, read on the forward strand.
ATGTCAATGGTTGTTATGTCATTTAATGATGGAACGGATATGGGTTCTACAGTTGTAGATATGAGAGAAAGCCTTGATATGGTGACATCGCAGTTTGATGATTCCATCGGAAGTCCGACGATTATGAAAATGAATCCGGACATGATGCCGATTATGGTAGCAGCACTGGATTATGATAAATTAGACAGTGCGGAGGTAACGAAAAAGGCGGAAAAAGAAATTATTCCGGAATTAGAGAGTGTGGAAGGTGTTGCCTCTGTCAACGAATCCGGTTCCATTGAGAAAAAGATTCAGGTCATTATTCAGCAGGATAAGATTGACAAGATGAATGAACTTGTGCAAAAGGCAATTGAAGGCAAATTAAGCGATGCACAGGATAAGATTGATGAAGGAAAGAAAAAGCTGGAAAATGGCAAAAACAAATTAAAGAATGGAAAAGAAACCGCCGCCGATAAGATGGCGAAGGGAGAGACAAAACTTAGTCAGGCATCGGATAAAATTAAGGATGGCTTGAAAGTTATCAATGAAAATATTACGAACATTAAAAAGCAGCAGGCGACGCTTAAAAAGAGCGAAAAACAGTTAAATTCAGGACTTGCCTCGCTCGCTGCGAATAAGACAAAACTGACAAATACAATTAAGACGCTGACGGCGACACAGACGCAGCTTACGACGCTGAAGACGACACTTGAAAAACTGAAAGTTCAGGAGACTTCTCTGAAAACACAGCTTGAGAATACCGGCGGAAATTCACAGGAACTGAGTACTTCTTTAGCATCGGTTCAGGCACAGTTACAGGTTGTCCGTGGTAAATTGAAAGATGCCGGTATTACGGAGGAAATGCTTCCGTCCAAGGTAAACGAAGTGAATATGGCACTTACTTCAGCAAACAGTGGACTTAAGCAGGTGGAAACCCAGGAGAAAACACTGGCGAAGAATAAAGCAAAAATTACAGCGGCAAAGAAAAAAATCAATGCCGGTCTGAAAAAACTCAATGCAACAAAGAAGAAATTAGAGAAAGGTCAGATTTCGACAACGGAAGCGACCGAACAGTTAAATAAACAGAAAATTCTTTCCAGTATCCAGTTAAGTGTTTCGGAAGCGCAGATGGACAATGGAAAAAGTAAGTTAGATGAAGCAGATAAACAGTTAAAGGATTCGAAAAAAACGACAAAAAGTAATGCGAACCTGAAAAAAATCATTACAAAAGAAATGGTTGAAAATGTATTAAAAGCGCAGAACTTTGATATGCCGTCCGGTTATATTACCGAAGGAGATGCCTCTTACCTCGTACGTGTAGGAGATAAGATTCAGTCTGAGAAAGAAATCAAAAACCTCGTTGTCTGCGATATGGATTTGGATGGTTTAGACCCGATTAAACTTTCGGATGTGGCAGATATTGCGGTTACGGATAACTCAGATGATGTGTATACCGTAGTAAACGGCAACCCGGCGGTACTTGTTACCTTACAGAAACAGTCCGGATTTTCAACCGGAGACGTAACGAGTGCACTGACTGACCGTTTTGAAAAACTGCAGAAAGACAATCAGGGACTGCATGTTTCTGTTTTGATGAATCAGGGTGTGTACATTGACCTTGTAGTGGATGCTGTAGTGCAAAATCTTTTGCTTGGTGGTTTGCTTGCAATTTTGATTCTGCTGTTTTTCCTGCGTGACTGGCGGCCAACCTTTATCGTTGCCTGCTCGATTCCGCTCAGTGTAGTTGCGGCAGTTGTAGCGATGTACTTTAGTGGTGTAACACTGAATATCATTTCCTTATCCGGTCTGGCACTCGGTGTTGGTATGCTTGTGGATAACTCGGTTGTCGTAATTGAAAATGTCTTCCGCCTTAAGCAGCAGGGGATTTCAACGAAGCGTGCGGCAATTGAGGGGGCCAGCCAGGTAGCAGGTGCCATTGTGGCGTCTACTTTGACAACAGTTTGTGTGTTCGCACCGATTATCTTTACAGAAGGTGTGACAAAGCAGTTGTTCGTCGACTTGGCACTTACCCTTGCTTACACACTGGGAGCAAGTCTTCTTGTAGCACTTACCTTAGTTCCGGCAATGTCTGCCGGATTGATTAAGAGAAAGCCAAAGAAAGAGTCAAAAATTATTGCGGCAGTCCAGCGGGCGTATGGCAGGGCAATTAAATGGGTGCTGCGGTTTAAGTGGCTTGTTCTGGCTGGCTCCGTTGTTCTCCTTGTATTGTTTGCGGCATTGGCAGCCGGCAGAGGATTTTCTATGATGCCGGATATGGAAAGTACGCAGATGACGGCTACGCTTACGATGGATAATGGAACAAAACTGGCAGATACGAAAAAAGCGTCCAATCAAGTGGTTGAAAAAATCCGTGAGATTCCGGATGTTGAGTCGGTTGGTGCTTATACAGGAACGGGTTCATCCATGTCGATGCTTACCGGTTCCGGCGGTGAAAATACCGTAACGATGTACATCATTTTGAAAGATGACAGGCAGTTAAGTAATGAAGAAATCACAAAACTGATTACGGAAAAAACGAAAAATATTGAGGGAGAAGTAGAAGTAAATGCTTCTGCGATGGATATGAGTGCCCTGATGGGCGATGGCGTCACCATCAATATTAAAGGAAAAGATTTGGATAAATTGCAGACGATTTCGGAAGACATGATGAAGAAACTGGAAAAAGTTGATGGTCTTGATAACATTACGAATGGTCTGGAAGATGCCGGTAAAGAGTACCGAATTACCGTGGATAAAGCAAAAGCAATGCGTTATTCACTTACGGTGGCTCAGGTTTATCAGCAGATTTATGCAAAAGTTAAAGAGGCTTCTTCCGCTTCTACGGTATCGAATGATACCGATGATTTAGGTGTTTATGTCAGCTCGGCAGAGGATGAGGATTTGACAAGAAATGATGTCAAAAATCTGAAAATTGATTATACCGATTCGATGACCCAGAAGACGAAAAAAGTTTCTCTTAGTAAGATTGCTGATTTCAGTACGGCTGATTCGCCAAAATCGATTTACCGCAAAGGACAGACCAGATATATTGCTGTAAAAGCGGATATCAAGGATGGTTATGTGGTAAGCGACGTTTCGAGAGAGGTTGAAAAAATCGTAAACCAGACAAAGAAACCGGCTGGTTATGAAATGGAATTAGATGGTGAAAATGAGGCAACCACAGAAGCAATGGGACAGGTGCTTTTGATGATGGCACTTGGTGTGCTTTTGATGTATTTGATTATGGTGGCACAGTTCCAGTCATTGTTATCACCATTTATCATTTTGTTTACGATTCCACTTGCCTTTACGGGAGGTTTCCTTGGACTGTGGATTTCGGGAAGTGATATCAGTGTCATTGCTATGATTGGATTTGTAATGCTTTCCGGTATTATTGTAAACAATGGTATCGTACTTGTGGATTATATCAATCAGCTGCGCCGAAGCGGTGTCGAGAAACGACAGGCAATTGAGGAAGCGGGTGTGACGAGACTTCGTCCGATTTTGATGACGGCATTGACGACAGTACTTGGTTTGATTCCGATGGTTGCCGGCAGCAGTATGGGTACGGACATGACAAGACCGATGGCAATTGTTACGATCGGCGGTCTGGTATATGGTACACTGCTTACGCTGTTTGTTGTACCATGTATTTACGATTTGTTAAACCGCAAAAAAGATATGAGAGAAAAAGCGGTGGATGAGGAATCCATGATAGAAGAAGCAATGGACGAAAAAGAATAAGAGCAGAATGGAGGAAGGATTATGAATGCACCGATTGGCGTGTTTGATTCGGGAATTGGCGGATTGACGGTAGCAAAAGAGATTATGCGGCAGATTCCGGGGGAAAGTCTTGTTTATTTTGGAGATACAGCCCGTGTGCCATATGGTTCCAAATCAAAAAATACAGTTTGTAAATACAGTAAGCAGATTGCTAAATTTCTTCTGACACAGGATGTAAAAGCAATCGTAATTGCCTGCAATACAGCCAGTGCGCTTGCCAGAGAGGAACTTGAAGATATGGTGGATGTGCCGGTGATTGACGTGGTACAGCCGGGAGCAAGAATGGCGGCGGCATCGACGAAGAATAATAAAATCGGTGTACTTGGAACCCAGAGTACGATTAAAAGTGGAATTTATGAGAGCTATCTCCACAAAATAAATCCGGAATTGACGGTGGTTAGTAAAGCGTGTCCGTTATTTGTGCCTCTTGTTGAGGAGGGATTGTTTGAAGACCGTATTACGGAAGATGTTGTTTCCAGATATCTGCATGATATGAAAGAGTATGAGATTGATGCACTTGTTTTAGGATGCACCCATTATCCGCTTTTGCGCGGCGTGATTGGGCGTGAAATGGGTGAGTCGGTAAAACTGGTAAACCCTGCTTATGAAACAGCAAAATCGTTAAAGGATTTGTTGAAGGAAAAAGATTTACTGAATGTATCCGGTGAGAAACCGGAGCACAAATTTTTTGTCAGTGATGGTGTGGACCAGTTCCGCTCCTTTGCTAATTCTATTCTGCCTTATCAGGTGGAAAATACAACGGTGGTGGATATTGAATCTTATTAGTTAATAACGCATACATTTTAGAGATAGAAAAATGTGAGGCGTTAGATGAGACGAAGGATTTTTTGGAAAAAGCTTCTTGTTTGTATGGTTTTGTTTTTTTGGACGCCATTTCTATGTGGACTGTTATTTTGGAAAATGGAAGTAAAAAAGACTCCGAAATGGGAAAAAAACATAGAAAATATCCGGGATTTTCAAGTAGCACCAAAATGGCTTGCCGGATTTGAAACATGGGAAAAAGACGAATATGAAGAGTTCGCAAAGGAATTTTTGTATGCGGGCGGTAAACTGAAAAAGACAAGCAAACCACTTCCGTCTTTATCGTGGTACCGCATCCTTTTGGAAAGAGAGACATGGGAGTCTTATGCCGTTTACTATCAAAAACTTCTTTCCGGGATAAAATGTTTTCCGGTTGTCTCAGATAAAAAAGAAAAAGAGGGTGTTTCCTTTGAGGATTCATGGGGGATGTCCCGCGGTTATGGAGGAAAACGGCTTCATGAGGGGACGGATTTAATGCCGCCGAAAAATCAAAGAGATACGTTTGCTGTTGTAAGTGTCTGTGATGGTGTTGTGGAAAAAATCGGATGGCTGAAATTAGGCGGCTACCGCATTGGAATCCGCAGTAAAACGGGCACTTATTTTTATTATGCTCATCTTTCTTCCTATGCGGAGGGGATGAAACAGGGAAAGACTGTGAAAGCGGGCGAGCTGTTAGGATATATGGGAGACAGCGGTTACGGAAAAGAGGGAACGGTTGGAAAGTTCCCGGTTCATCTGCATTTTGGAATTTACTTTACGGCAGGGGATAAAGAAATCAGTGTGAACCCGTATCCAATTCTAAAGGCGATGGAAAAGCCTCTTTCCACCGCACGGTTTTTGTGATAAACTTAATTTGTGTGTAAAAAGCATGATTTGAGAAAGGAAAGAAAATGATGTACGAAAAATGTACCTTGGGATATCTTACGAAACGTAAGAAAGTAGAAATTTTATGGATTGTATTTTTTGTAGTGCTTGGCGTTGCTATTTTTTTGACCGGATATTTGTGGAGCGGTGTGCGCGCAAATATCTTTACCGTAATGGCAGTGTTACTCGTGCTTCCGGCGGCGAAACATTTGGTTGCGCTGATTGCGATGTTTCGCAAAAAAGGAGTTACGAAAGAGCGGTATGATAAAGTAAAAGAGGCAGCGGGACAAGCAGTTTTGTATACTGATTATGTATTTACCTCGACGGAAAAAATTATGCATTTAGATTTTTTACTTGTGAAAAATGGCAATGTTCTTGGCGTGATTGCAAAGTCCAAACAGGATGTGCCGTATTTGAAACAGTATTTGACGGATGTTGTGAAAAAGACGGCACCGTCGTATCATGTGCGCTTGTTTGAGTCGGATGAAAAACTCATTTCACACCTGCAGCGCTTAACGCAGGAAGAAGCGTCGGAAAATTCGGAAAAGGCACTGGTGGATTATTTACATTCACTTGCGATGTAGTGGAGAAGACGATGAGAGAGGTAACGATTGGAGCAAAGGAAAGCGGACAGCGTTTTTCTAAGTTTCTGGAAAAGTATTTCAAAGAGGCGCAGACAAGTTTTTTGTATAAAATGCTGCGAAAGAAAAATATTAAGCTAAATGACAAAAAGGCAACGGGCAGTGAAATGCTGCAAACGGGCGATAAAGTAACTGTGTATTTTTCAGATGAGACCTTTGAAAAATTTCGCGGAGAGACTAAAAAAGTGGTTTATCCCATGACAGACTTGGATATTGTTTATGAAGATGAAGATGTCCTGATTGTGAATAAGCCTGCCGGAATGTTGTCTCAAAAGGCGAAACTACAGGATGTTGCACTTGTAGAATATATACTTGGATATTTACAGAAAAAAGGTGAGTGGTCGCCGAAAGACAGTCTGAAACCGGGGATTTGCAACCGGCTTGACAGGAATACAAGTGGTCTTGTAATTGCTGGGAAAAGTCTTCGAGGCCTGCAGAAAATGTCGGAGCTTTTAAAAGACCGAACGATGGATAAATACTATCTTACAATCGTGGAAGGTGTTATGAAAGAACCTTCGGTTGTCCGTGGATACTTAAAAAAAGATGAACAGACAAACCGGGTTCAGATTTTTTCGGAAGACGGAGAAGACCGCGTGTGGATTGAGACCGGATATGAGCCGTTACAGACAAATGGCACAGTAACGCTTTTGAAGGTGAAACTGGTGACGGGAAAGACGCATCAGATTCGCGGACATCTGGCATCTTTGGGACATCCGCTTTTGGGGGATGTGAAATATGGTGCAGCAAAGAGAGCGGATATGAAACATTATTTTTTGCATGCGAAAACGTTGTGTTTTCCTGAAAATATGGGAGAACTTAAAAATCTTTCAGGCAGGGTAGTGACGGCGAAAGAGCCGGATTACTTTGCGAAAATGATAAATAAACAATTTGGAAAGTGAGGAAAAAACATGAAACGTGCAGTGATTTTATTTGCAGAAGGATATGAAACCGTGGAGGCGCTTTTAGTCGTTGATTTACTGCGCCGCGGCGGTGTGGAAGTGACGATGGCTTCTATTACAGAAGATGAATTTGTGAGAAGCTCACATGGTGTAAATGTTGAAATGGACGCAGTTTTAGGAGAAGTGGATGTACTTGATTATGACGCCATCATTCTTCCGGGAGGAATGCCGGGAACCATTAATTTGGGTGAAAGCGATGCAGTCAGAAAGTCGATTCTTGCTATGAATGATGCCGGAAAAATTGTTGCAGCCGTGTGTGCAGCACCCGGAGTTCTTGGTAAATATGGTCTGTTAGAAGGAAAGACGGCATGCAGTTTTCCACAGCATGAAAAGAATTTGATTGGTGCAACGGTAGTTCGCGAGCCGGTCGTTGTTGACGGCAATATTGTAACAAGCCGAGGTCTTGGAACAACGATGGATTTTGGCTTAAAATTATTGGAACTGCTTGAGGGAAAAGAAAAGTCAGACGAAATTGCACACAAAACTGTGTACCGGGAGAAAAATTAATGGCAACCTGGAATTCGAGAGGGCTTCGCGGTTCTTTTTTAGAAGAACTCGTAAATATGACAAATGAAAAATACCGCTCGCAGAAGCTGGCACTAGTACAGAAAGTGCCAACGCCGATTAAACCAATTACGATAGACCAGGCAACAAGACATATTACGCTCGCTTACTTTGAACAAAAAAGTACGGTGGATTACATCGGGGTCGTTCAGGGAATTCCGATTTGTTTTGATGCGAAGGAATGTGCGACGGATCGGTTTCCGCTTGCGAATGTGCATGAACATCAGATTCGCTTTATGAAAGAGTTTGAAGAGCAGGATGGTATAGCTTTTTTGCTGATTTATTTCAAGGAGAAAGATACGTTTATGTATCTGCCGTTTGCAAGGTTAGAAGAATTTTGGAGACGAATGGAAGAGGGCGGAGCAAAAAATTTCAAATATGAGGAATTAGATCCTGCATATGAAATTTCGACCTATTCAGGAACATTTGTCCATTATTTAGAACAGATACAAATGGATTTAGAACAAAGAGACAGCCGCTAAGCGATTTTCATCGACAAAGCGGCTGTCTCCTTTTATTTCGCATTTAGGCTGCGATTATTTCATGCTCTCTTCCTGTTTCTTAATCATCTGACGAACCATCTCGCCACCGATTGATCCAGCTTCACGGGAAGTAAGGTCACCGTTGTAACCATCTTTCAAGTTTACACCAATCTCGTTTGCAACTTCCATTTTGAAACGATTCATAGCCTCTTTAGCCTGTGGTACTTCCATCTTGGATGAATTTTTGTTTGTCATGATTGTTCACCTCCGTTTTATTTATTGTGAAGATAAAGGAATGCCGGGAAACGGCATCCCTTTTGTTGAAATGCTGTTTTTTTCTCCTGCATCCGATTTATCTTGGTAATATTGTTGCCACAAAAAAGAAAAATATAATGGAAATTTGTGGTATAAAAGTAATGTAAAAAAATACTGACAAAAAAACACTAAAATGCTATAATGAAGTTCAATAAGAGGATTGTATAGTTTTGAGGGAAAGCTGTGTTTTTGAAAGGAGAAGTAAGATGCGCTTTCGTGATGTTGGGGTACAATTAGAGTACGATAGTGATTTTAAAATTTATAGAGAAGATGGAATTTCCCGTTATGGAAAGCCGGATTATTTATTCTTGTATTTTCATACGGAGTGCTGTGTGGTGATAGATGAGCAGCCGATTTACGTCAAACCGCCATCTGTAATTTTATATGATATCGGTGCAAAGCAGCACTATTATGCTGTAAATGATTCCTATAAAGATGATTTTGTGCATTTTTGGCTGGATGACAGCCGTTCTTTTGTGGATGAAATTAATCTGCCGATGAATACGGTGATTCACCTGCCGGAAAATACGCTGATTCCTTCGATGATGAAACAGCTCTATCAAGAGCATATTTCGATGAACGAGTATAAAGAGACAACGATGGAATGTTTATTTAAAATGATTTTGATTAAAGTTTCCGAGATGTCAGAAAGACGCAAGGTTGCGAAAATACCGGACCGGTATGATGAATTGTTTCAGAATCTGCGCTCCCAGATATATTTAGAGCCGTCGAAAGACTGGCATGTATCGGAGTGTGCCGGTGACAATGGACTAACTACACCGTATTTTCAAAAATTGTATAAATCATATTTTGGAAATACATTTGTGCAGGATGTTGTGCAGAGCCGGATGGAGCACGCCAAACATTTTTTGCTGGTTTCCAATTATTCAATTAAGGAAATTGCGGATTTGTGCGGCTATCACAATGAAACTTTTTTTATGAAGCAGTTTAAGAAAAATATTCACGTGACACCGAGCCAATACCGGGCGCAGGCGCGAAAAAAATTACAGAAATAGCAAAAACGTCATTTTTTTGCCACATTTTTCTGCTACATTTAACACAGTAGTTACTTTGTTGACTACTACTCCCACCCTATTATACGAAGAGGAACACCTAGTCTTTCGGCTGGGTGTTCTTCTTTATGTAAAGAAAATCTTGCCAGTTTCCGCCGGATTTAGTATCATAAAGATAATGGCTTGAGAGGGGCGATGTTATGAAAAAAGAGTATTTTACAATTCCAAATCTAATGGGATATTTTCGGATTTTGTTAATCCCCGTATTTTGCGTTTTATATTATCATTCGGAGAATGCAGGCTGCTTTTATGGGGCGGTTATCGTTCTCTGTCTTTCGTTTTTGTCGGATTTTTTTGACGGGAAAATAGCAAGACACTTTCATCAGGTGACCGAATGGGGAAAAATGTTAGACCCTATTGCGGACAAGCTGACACAGGCGGCACTTGCGATTATGTGTACCGTGCATTTCCCTGCAACAATCTGGCTGTTTTTATTATTCGCAGCAAAAGAAGTTTATATGGGGCTGATGGGATTATTTGTGATTCGGAAGAAACATCAGGTTTTTGGTGCCGAGCGTTTTGGGAAAATTGGAACGGCAGGTCTGGATTTTGGGATTTTAGCACTTATTTTATTCCCGGGCATGCCGCTTTTAGCATCGAATCTATTGATTCTGGTATTGATGATTTTAATGGTTGTCACATGGCTTTTATATCTTCGGTTCCATATAGAATTACTCACAGGCAAAACATTTAGAAAAATCAAAAAACGTTATAAAGTAGTAATTGTGGCAGGTGTTTTTCTCTATTTGATATTGGGGGCATCGCTTCCGTATCTGCACCAGCCAAAAGTGAGTGAAGAATATAAAAAAGAGTTTGCAAATAAAGTGTTTACGTCAGAAAACTCGGTGGGAGACCGGGTGATGCTGATTGAAGACAATGGGGAAGCATTGGCGGAAAGAATTCGAATGATTGAGCATGCAAAAAAATCTGTTGTTTTATCCACCTTTGATTTTCATTCCGATGTCAGCGGAAAAAAGATGTTAGCCTGCTTGTGGGCAGCGGCAGAACGCGGCGTT
>CALELW010000052.1 GCA_937902905.1 uncultured Clostridium sp.
GAGGCAGGTCATACCGTAACGGCAATTCGACCGGGGTTAACCGGAATTGTCACGGCAGATAACATCGGGAAACAATTGCAGGGGCTGACGCTGAAAAATTGTCAGGTGTCGATTCGGAGAGAATCCGGCAAGCAGAAATCGCTCTATGACGGTTTCGGTGAAGTCCTGTTTACGCATTATGGAGTGAGCGGGCCGCTTATGCTGAGCGCAAGCAGCATCGTTGGTGACAAGCTGCAAAAAGAGCCGCTGATACTGCATATTGACTTAAAACCGGCATTGTCAATCGAGCAGTTAGATAAACGGATTGTGAAAGATTTTTCGGAACGCATGAATTTATCGTTGAAAAATGCCTGTAGAAATCTTCTTCCTGCCAGCATGGTAACAGAAGTGTTGTCCCGTGCCGGCTTGGATGCTGACAGCAAAGTGAATCAGCTTGACAAAAAAAATCGGTTGAAATTAGTTGACAGCATAAAGGATTTTACGGTAACATTAAAAGGATTGAGAGATATCAACGAAGCGATTATTACGCGCGGGGGTGTAAAAGTTTCGGAAATTGACCCATCAACGATGGAATCGAAACAAATACAGGGATTATTCTTTGCCGGTGAGGTGTTGGATTTAGATGCTTTAACCGGAGGTTTTAATCTTCAGATTGCGTGGTCTACCGGGTATTTGGCTGGCAGGGAAGAATCGAATTAGAAGGAGGCGTTACGAATGAATATTGCAATTGATGGACCGGCAGGGGCCGGAAAAAGCTCAATCGCAAAGTTAGTAGCAAAAAAATTGAATTATGTGTATGTTGACACAGGTGCTATGTTCCGCACGATGGCGTATTATTTTTTGACAAATGGCATTGATACAACAGATGAAAATGCGGTAAATGAAAAATGTCGGGCAATTGATATTACGATTCAGTATGAGAACGGCGAGCAGCATATTTTCTTAAATGGTACGGATGTCAGCAAAGAAATCCGTAAAGAAGAAGTTGGAAAAAATGCTTCGGTGGTTGCAAAATATCCAAAGGTTCGCGAAAAATTATTAGAACTGCAGAGAAATCTGGCGGCTGCCAATGATGTCATTATGGATGGCAGAGATATCGGAACCGTTGTTTTGCCGAATGCGGTAAAATTTATCTGACGGCAAGTTCTTCTGTGCGCGCAAACCGCCGTTACAAAGAATTGACAGAAAAGGGAGAAACCTGTGATTTAGTACAAATCGAAAAGGATATCATTGCTAGAGACGAGCAGGATATGAACCGCGAAATTGCACCGTTAAAGCAGGCAGAAGATGCGGTATATCTGGATTCATCAGATTTAACAATCGATGAAGTGGTAAATAAAATCATTGAAATACAAGGAGCATCGGCTCATGACAATTAAATGTGCAGACAGTGCCGGTTTCTGCTTCGGTGTAAAGCGGGCCGTCGATACGGTATATGATTTATTGGCAAAAGAAAATCATAAAGTATATACACTCGGACCGATTATTCACAACGAGCAGGTTGTAGAAGATTTGGCGTCGCAGGGGGTACAGGTAATTGAGCACCCGGATGAAATTGCAAAAGAAGACAGAAATCAGGCAATTTTAGTGATTCGTTCGCACGGTGTGCCGGAATCCGTCATCCGCACGCTGAATGAAGAAAAGATTCCTTTTGAAGATGCGACGTGTCCGTTTGTGAAAAAAATTCATAAAACCGTTGCCGAATACAGTGAAAAGGGATATGAAATCGTTATTATCGGTTCAGCGAAACATCCGGAAGTACAAGGAATTCTCGGATGGGCTAAAAACGGTGGAACCGTCGTAGAATCGAAGGAAGATGCCCTTTTATTTAAGCCGTCAAAAGAGGGAAAACCGATATGCGTGGTAGCACAAACGACATTTAATTACAAAAAATTTCAAGAATTAGTTGAAATTTTCTCAAAAAAAGGTTATGATATACTTGCTGTGAATACAATTTGTAATGCTACGTCTACACGCCAGACGGAGGCGGAGTCTTTGGCAAAGGATTCCGACGCTATGATTGTGATAGGCGGAACACATTCATCCAATTCACGCAAGTTATACGAAATATGTAAAAATCAGTGTGAAAACACTTTTTTTATACAGACAGCAGAGGATTTATCGGATATTCCGGTTTCATCTTTTGCAAGCCTAGGTATTACTGCCGGGGCATCGACCCCAAATACTATTATACAGGAGGTTCTTAAGGCATGTCAGAAGCAAGTTTCGCAGAATTATTAGAGGATTCATTAGTCACAATCCACAATGGTGAGGTTGTAGAAGGGACAGTTATCGGAGTTAAAGACAATGAGATTATCTTAAACATTGGATATAAAGCAGATGGTATTTTAACGAAGAATGAATACAGTAACAATACTGATGTTGACTTGACCTCCGAAGTAAAACCAGGAGATACGATGACTGTTAAAGTTTTGAAAGTCAACGATGGTGAGGGACAGGTTCTTCTTACTTATAAGAGACTTCAGCAGGATAAGATGAATGAACGTTTTCAGGAAGCATTTGAAAATCAGGAAGTACTTACCGGAAAAGTTTCCATGGTACTCAAAGGCGGTTTGAGTGTTTCTTATGGAGAAGGCCGTGTATTTATCCCAGCTAGTCTGGTATCCGATATGTATGAGAGAGATTTGTCCAAATATCAGGATCAGGAAGTTGAATTCGTTCTTACTGAAGTTAACCCACGTAAGAGAAGAATTATTGGTGACCGCAAACAGTTAATCGTTGCTAAGAAGAAAAAAATGCAGGAAGAGTTACTTTCCCGTATTAAAGTTGGTATGATGGTAGAAGGTACCGTTAAAAATCTTACTGATTTCGGTGCATTCATCGACTTGGGTGGAGCAGACGGACTTCTTCATATCTCCGAGATGTCATGGGGACGTGTTGCAGATCCTAAAAAGCTCTTTAAAGTTGGCGACAAAGTAAATGTCATGATTAAAGACATTCAGGATACTAAGATTGCGCTTACTCTTAAACTGGAGGAGAACAATCCATGGAGAAATGCAGCAGAGAAATATCAGATTGGTACGGTTGTAACCGGTAAAGTTGCCCGCATGACTGATTTTGGTGCATTTGTTGAGTTGGAAGAAGGAATTGATGCATTGCTTCATGTTTCACAGATTGCCATTGAGCATGTAGAAAAACCTTCGGATGTTTTGAAAGTAGGACAGGAAATTACTGCAAAAATTGTTGATTTCAACGAAGAAACAAAGAAAATCAGCTTAAGTGTAAAAGCACTTGAGATTGAGAAACGCAACGAAGCAGCAGATAATGAAGATTCCGAAGAAGAATAATGGGTCTTTACGATTACGAATGGTTTAAAAGCGGATTCCTTTCATTGTCCGGAATTGATTTAAATTCCTACAAAGAAGGGCAGATGAAGCGGCGGATTGATAATTTTTTAAAAAAACATCAAGTAGATGATTATAACACGTTTTTATCATTACTTAAGCGGGACACGGAAATTCATGATAGTTTTATTACATATCTGACAATTAATGTGTCTGAGTTTTACCGCAATCCTCTGCAATGGCAGACCTTGGAAAAGGACATCATTCCACTGCTTTTGAAACGCTTTCCAAAACCTTTGCGTATTTGGAGTGCAGCCTGTTCAACAGGTGATGAGCCATATTCGCTGGCAATGGTTTTAAGTGATTTTCTTCCATTGAGCCAGGTTCAGATTTTAGCGACGGATATGGATGCGGAAGTTTTAGCAAAAGCAAAGGCAGGGTGTTACACCAGCCAGAGTATTAAAGGACTGCCGCAGCGATACAAAGACAAGTTTTTAGAAAAAGATGAACATGGTATTTATCGTGTTTCTAACAAATTAAAATCATGTATTTCTTTCAAGCAGCACAATCTGTTAAAAGATGGATATCCACAGAGAGTTCATCTGATTGTGTGCCGGAATGTGATGATTTATTTTACGGAAGAGGCAAAAGATCGGATTTACCGCCGATTTTCGGATTCCCTATGCAAACAAGGAATTTTGTTTGTAGGAAGCACCGAGCAGATTATTGGTGCAAAAAAATATAATTTTCAGGGGATTCAGTCATTTTTTTATGAAAAACAGTAAGAAAACCACCTTCGGGTGGTTTTTTGATTGCTTTTTTTCTCATTTTCTAGTATATTTATAACGTATGAGTTTTTTTAGGAGGTAAAAAAGATGGAAAATAAAGTTGTAATTGCGTTAGATGCCATGGGTGGCGATTACGCACCGGTTGAAACAGTAAAGGGAGCCGTAGAGGCAGTAAACGAGAATAAAGGCATGAAAGTAATTCTTGTTGGCAGAGAAGAAGAAATAAAAAGTGAGCTTGCAAAGTATACCTATGAGGAAGCGAGCATTGAAATTGTGAATGCAACAGAAATTATTGATATGGGTGAAGTTCCAACAAAGGCAATTCGAGAGAAGAAAGATTCTTCTTTAGTTGTTGCCATGAAATTAGTGCGCGATGGAAAAGCAGATGCGATTGTATCGGCAGGAAGTACAGGTGCCATTTTGGTTGGTGGACAACTTGTTGTTGGCCGAATCAAAGGAATCAAGCGTCCGGCACTTGCACCATTTTTACCTTCTAAAAACGGATTTTCTCTGTTAATCGATTGTGGAGCGAATGTAGATGCCCGTCCGGAACATCTGGTTCAGTTTGCTCAGATGGGTTCGGTTTATTTTGAAAATGTTATGGGTAAGAAAAATCCAACGGTTGGTATCGTAAATATCGGAACCGAAGAAGAAAAAGGAAATCAGCTTGTCAAAGAGACTTATCCTTTGCTTCGTGACTGCAAAAACATTAATTTTGTCGGAAGTGTTGAGGCAAGAGATATTGCAAAGGGCGGCACAGATATTCTTGTCTGTGAAGCTTTTGTCGGCAATGTAATCTTGAAATTCTTCGAGGGCGTTGCCAAGACATTCTTAGGCTGCATCAAAGAAGGAATTATGAAAAGTCTTCGCACAAAAATCGGTGGTATGCTGATTAAACCGGCATTAAAGGGTTTGTTAAAGACATTTGATGTCAGCAGCCAGGGCGGTGCCCCATTGTTAGGTTTAAAAGGGCTTGTGGTAAAAGCTCATGGAAATTCCAAGAGTGCGGAAATCAAAACGGCTTTGGGACAGTGCATTACATTTAAAGAAAATAGTATTAATGAAAAAATACAGGACAAGATTCAGGCTTAAAGGAGGCTTTGTGCTGTGAAAGAGGACAAATTAACGCGGTTACAGGATAAAATTGGATATCACTTTCAAAATCTTTCGCTGCTTAACAATGCGCTGACACATAGTTCGTATGCTAATGAGAGGCATTGGAAATATGAGAGAAACAATGAGCGGCTGGAGTTTTTGGGAGATGCTGTTTTAGAATTGGTAAGCAGTGATTATATCTTCTCAAACCATAAGGATATGGTAGAAGGAAAAATGACGAAACTGCGTGCCAGTTTAGTATGCGAGATGAGTCTTGCATCTTCTGCCAGGGAAATTGAATTAGTAAAATATCTGAACCTGGGACACGGCGAATTGGTTACCGGTGGTGGCAAAAGAGATTCGATTTTGTCTGATGCTTTTGAAGCTGTGATTGGCGCAATTTATCTGGATGGTGGATTGAATCCGGCAAGAGAGTTTATTTTGCAGTATGTTTTATCGGACATCGAAAAGAAACAGTTATTTTATGACAGCAAGACAATTTTGCAGGAAATTATCCAGAGCAAATTTCACGAAAAAACAAATCTTTCTTATGCACTGGAAAAAGAGGAAGGCCCCGACCACAATAAATCGTTTGAAGTGGTCTGCATGGTAAATGAGAAAGCCTATGGCCGTGGAAAAGGCCGTACAAAAAAGGCGGCCGAACAAAAGGCGGCATATGAAACGATATTATTATTGAGACAGGAGAAGTAGTCCATGTATTTGAAAAGTATAGAAGTTCAGGGATTTAAATCCTTTGCCAAAAAACTTGTATTTGAATTTCATAATGGAATTACCGGAATTGTTGGACCAAACGGCAGTGGAAAAAGTAATGTTGCCGATGCAGTCCGCTGGGTATTAGGCGAACAAAGTGCCAAGCAGTTACGTGGTTCGAGCATGCAGGATGTCATCTTTTCGGGAACAGAGATGCGTAAACCGCAAAGTTATGCATATGTTGCATTGACAATCAGCAATGAGGATCACAAATTAAATCTGCCTTATGAAGAGGTACAGGTAGCGAGAAGAGTGTACCGTTCCGGTGAGAGTGAATACTTGTTAAATGGTGTAACCTGCCGTCTCCGCGATGTACAGGAATTGTTTTTTGATACCGGTATCGGAAAAGAAGGTTATTCCATCATCGGACAGGGACAGATTGACAAAATTCTTAGTGGTAAACCGGAAGAGCGAAGAGAATTATTTGACGAAGCTGCCGGTATCGTTAAATTCAAGAAAAGAAAGGCTGCCGCTGAGAAAAATCTGGAGACAGAACGACAAAATCTTCTTCGTGTACAGGATATTTTGACAGAATTAGAAAAACAGGTTGGTCCACTGGAAGAACAGTCGAAAAAAGCGAAGGAATTTCTTCAGTTAAAAGAAGAGTTAAAACACTTTGAAGTAGGACTGTTCTGTATGGATTATGAGACGTTACAGCAGGAAACAGAAGAAATTGAGAAAAACCTTTCCCATACAAAAGAAGAATTGGAACAGGCAAAAGCGGATAAAGAAAAATCGCGTTCCGAATATGATTCGGTGGAATCTGCAATTGCGGAGTTTGACCGTTCGGTTGAGAAGAAAAAAGAAAAAGTAAATCAGGATAAACTTTTAATTACGAATTTTGAGGGAGAAATTCGTATTACCAAGGAAAAAATTTCGTCTGCCGCACAGGGAAAAGAATATTACAAAGAGCGTACCGATGCGTTGGAGGAATCCAAACAGGCAGCAAATGAAGAACTGGCTTCTTATACCGCTTCCCAGAAAGAGGCTCTTTTAGAACTCGAGAAAATTACAGACGAAGAAAAATCGCTTAGCAGCCAGATGGAGCAGTTAGAGAAAGCAATTTTAGAAGATGAAATCGAGTTAAATGAGCAAAATGAGCAGATTATGGATTCGATGAATGCTTCCAGCAAGATTACGGTAGAGCAGCAGAAAGCGAAATCCATGCTGGAGCAGAATAAGATTCGTAAAGCAGAATTAAATCAGAAGATTTTAGCAAATAAAACACAGTATTCTTCCGCTGAAGAAGAAATGAAAAGAGAAGAAGAACTTTTGAAAGCGGCAAAGAAAGAGTTAGACTCTGCTTATGTAGCGAAAAAAGAACTTTTACGAAATGCAGACGCAAAACGGCAGGATATTTTATCTTTGCAGAAAAAACAGCAGGAAAACCAAAAGAACTACCATATCATCAATTCTAAACTGGAAACGGTAAAAAACATGGCAGAGCGCTATGAGGGATACAGTCAAAGTATCCGCCGTGTGATGGAGCAGAAGAAACAGGAACCCGGTGTACTTGGTGTTGTTGCGGATATTATCCAGGTGAAAGAAAAATATATTACCGCTGTTGAGACGGCGCTTGGCGGAAATATTCAAAATATCGTAACAGAGGATGAACATGTTGCAAAACGAATGATTCAGTATTTGAAAAAGAACCGTTTGGGACGTGCTACCTTTTTACCGCTGACGACAGTTACACCGAAAAAAGAAAAGCCATTCCGGGATGAAATTCTAGAGGAAGATGGCGTTCTTGGAAATGTAGCTTCCAAGGTAGACTGCGATGAAAAGTATAAATTAATTATCGAATATCTGTTAGGACGTTTCCTTCTTGTGGATACGATTGACCATGCGATGCAGATTAGTAAAAAGTACCAGTACCGGGTGCGCATTGTAACGCTAGAGGGTGAATTATTCCATCCGGGCGGTTCTCTTTCCGGTGGTACCTTTAAGAATAATTCGAATCTGCTTGGCCGCCGCAAGGAGCAGGAAGCATTAGAAAAAGAAAAACAGTCGATTGAGAGCACAATTGCTTCTGTGAAAGAAGAAATTCAGACAGCGCAGAAACAGGTAGAAAACTTTGTCAAAGATGCTAATGCCAAAGAAGAGACGGTTAAAGAACTGGAATTAAAGAAAAACACAGCCCAGATTAAATATGAGCAGGCGGTATCGGTAAAAGAGCAGAAAGAAAAAGAATACCGCGCTATTGCCAATGATGGAAAAGAAATTGAAAACCAGAAGGCATTGATTGAAGACTCTCTTTCAAGAATTGACAGTGATTTGGAATTGTCTAAGCAGAAGGAGGAGCAGGCAAAAGAACAGGTAAAACTTTTATCTGCTAAATTGGATGAGGAACGTGAAAAACAAGTGGAGTTACAAGAGAAAATTTCTCAAAACCGCTTAGAAGTTTCTTCATTCCAGCAAAAGAACAATTATGTAGCTGAAAACATTCACCGAATTGAAGAATCTCTTCATGAGCTGGAAACAGAATACAACAAACTGATGCAGGAGCAGAAAAATTCGGATGATACGGTTTCTGAGATGGAGCAGGCAATTGCCGGTTACGAAGAGAAAAACAAACAGTTACAGGAAGAAATTGTTCGTCTGACTAAAGAAATCGAAGAGGAAAGTAAGCAGAAAGAAGAGATGATGGCATCCCAGAAAGATATTTTTGAGAAGAGGGATGCACTGATGAACCATATGAGCGAACTCGACAAAGAGTCCTTCCGTTTGGAGTCACGAAAGCAGAACATCGAAGAGAAGATGGAAGCAAAAGTTAATCATATGTGGAATGAATACGAGCTTACATACCGCAGTGCCAAAGAAATTGATATCGACCATTCGATTTCCTACACACGCATGAAGGCAAATGTGACGGATACGAAAAACAAAATTCGTGGTCTTGGCGATGTCAATGTAAATGCAATTGAAGACTTCAAATCCGTCAGTGAACGCTATACACTTTTGAAAACACAGCATGACGACTTGATTGAGTCGGAAGACGCACTGAAAAAGATTATTGCTGATTTAGATGAAGAAATGCGCAAACAGTTTACAGAAAAATTTGCGGATATTCAGAAGCAGTTTGACAAGGTATTCCGCGAGTTGTTTGGAGGCGGAAAAGGTACTTTGGAATTGGTTGAGGAAGAGGATGTATTGGAAGCCGGCATTACAATCAATGCGCAGCCGCCGGGAAAGAAACTTGGCAACATGATGCAGTTGTCCGGTGGAGAGAAGGCATTAACAGCCATTGCGCTTTTGTTTGCGATTCAGAATTTGAAGCCTTCGCCGTTTTGTCTGCTTGACGAAATTGAGGCAGCACTTGACGATTCCAACGTAAAGAGGTATGCTAAATACTTGCATAAGCTTACAAAAAATACACAGTTTATTGTAATTACCCATCGAAAAGGTACGATGGAAGCTGCGGATGTTCTGTATGGTATTACCATGCAGGAAAAAGGCGTTTCTACGCTTGTATCCGTAAAACTCATTGAGGAGCAGTTAGACAACTAAAAGTAAGGAGACAGCAATGGAAGAAAAAGTTGGATTTTTCAAACGATTAAAAAATGGACTTTCCAAAACGAGAGATTCTTTCGTTTCCGGAATTGATTCTTTGTTTACCGGTTTTTCGGAGATCGACGATGATTTTTATGAAGAACTGGAAGAACTACTGGTAATGGGGGACATCGGTATTAATACTACGATGAGTATTATTGATGGCCTCAAAGAACGTGTAAAAGAAGAAAAAATCAAAGAAGCTTCTGCCTGCAAACAGCTTTTGATTGATACCATTAAGGAGCAGATGCAGATTCATGAAGACGCTTATGAATTTGAGCACAAAAAGTCTGTTTTATTGTTAATTGGTGTGAATGGCGTTGGTAAGACAACCAGTGTCGGCAAACTGGCAGGACAGTTCAAAAATCAGGGTAAAAAGGTAATGCTTGCTGCCGCTGATACATTCCGTGCAGGTGCAATTGACCAATTAAAAGAATGGGCAAACCGTGCCGGTGTAGATATTATCGCAGGACAGGAAGGTTCTGACCCGGCTGCGATTGTGTACGATGCGGTCGCTGCCGCAAAAGCAAGAGATGTTGATATTCTTCTCTGTGATACAGCAGGAAGACTTCATAATAAGAAAAATTTGATGGCAGAACTTCACAAGATTCATACCATCATTGAAAAAGAGTACCCAGAAGCCTTATTAGAGACTATGATTGTTGTTGATGGTACAACGGGACAGAATGCACTAGCACAGGCAAAAGAATTTAGCGAAGTGGCAGATGTGTCAGGTGTCATTTTAACAAAACTTGACGGAACCGCAAAGGGCGGTATTGCGATTGCCATTCAGTCGGAATTAAGCATTCCGGTTAAGTATATCGGAATTGGTGAACAAATTGGTGACTTACAGCGATTTGATGCCGAAGAGTTTGTGAATGCATTATTTGAAGAATAGAGAAAGGTTGTGTTTTACCAGATGATGACGTTAGATCAGTTTGAACAAGCAAGTGAAAAGGTGCAGAATGTGATTCTTCCTACAAATTTAATTTATAGTGAGTATTACAGTGCACAGACCGGCGGAAAAATTTACTTAAAGCCGGAAAATATGCAGTATACAGGTGCTTATAAAGTTCGTGGTGCCTATTATAAAATCAGTACCATGTCAGAAGAGGACAGACAAAAAGGACTTATTACCGCTTCTGCCGGAAACCATGCACAGGGCGTTGCTTATGCGGCGAAATTGTTTGGGGTAAAGGCAGTTATTGTAATGCCAAATACAACACCGTTAATCAAAGTGAACCGTACCAAAAGTTATGGTGCGGAGGTAGTTCTTCACGGTGATGTATATGACGATGCATGTTCTTATGCTTTGCAGTTAGCAGAGGAAAAAGGATATACCTTCATTCATCCGTTTGATGATGAAGTAGTGGCAACCGGACAAGGCTCCATTGCCATGGAGATTATTAAAGAACTCCCAACCGTTGATATGATTTTAGCACCGGTTGGCGGCGGCGGTTTGTTATGCGGTGTTTCAACACTCGCCAAATTATTAAATCCGAATATTAAAGTCATTGGTGTAGAGCCTGCAGGTGCAAACTGTATGCAGGAGTCGTTAAAGCAGGGAAAAGTTGTCTCTTTACCAAATGTCAATACCATTGCAGATGGTACGGCAGTAAAAACACCGGGACATAATATTTTCCCATATATCCAGAAAAATGTAGATGAAATTATCACCGTGGATGACCACGATTTGATTGTTAATTTCTTAGACATGGTAGAAAACCATAAGATGGTAGTTGAAAATTCCGGTCTGCTTACGGTATCTGCACTGAAACAGTTAGACTGCAAAGGCAAGAAAATTGTCTGTATCTTAAGCGGCGGTAATATGGATGTCATTACAATGTCCTCTGTTGTTCAGCACGGACTCATTCAGCGTGGCAGAATCTTTACCGTGAGTGTCCAGCTTCCGGATCGTCCGGGTGAATTGGTACGGGTGGCAGATGTGATTGCAAAAGCACAGGGAAATATTATCCGCTTAGAGCATAACCAGTTTGTCAGCATTAACCGAAATGCTGCCGTGGAACTTACAATTACGATGGAAGCGTTTGGCAATGACCATAAAGAATCCATTATTGCAGCATTAAAAAAGGCAGGCTATACACCGAAATCGGAACAGCCGACTGCCGTTTACCAATAAAGGAGGAGCCGTGATGGACCAGAAATCATTACTCTTTACACCGGAAGGTGTACGAGACATCTACGGAGAAGATTGTGAAAGAAGAGCCAAAATTCAGCAGGGAATTCATACGATTATGAAACAGTATGGATTTAAGAATATTCAAACGCCTACTTTTGAGTTCTTTGATATTTTTAACCGAGAGCGTGGAACTGTAAAATCTGCTGATATGTTTAAGTTCTTTGACCAGTACAACAATACACTTGTGCTGCGTCCGGATATCACACCGTCGATTGCGCGCTGTGTGGCTAAGTATTATGAAAAAGAAGAAATGCAGATTCGTCTGTGCTATACAGGAAGTACCTTTACCCGCTTAAGCGGTTATCAGGGAAAACTTTCGGAAATCACACAGCTCGGTGCGGAAATGATGAATGACGCGTCTTCCGATGCCGATGGTGAAATTATTGCCATGACGATTGAATGTCTGCAAAAATCCGGTTTGAAAGAGTTTAAAGTAGATATTGGACACGCTGATATTTTCCGAGGACTCATTGAGGAAACAGACTTATCCGAAGAAGAAATCGAGACGTTAAAAACCTATTTAAATAACAAAAATATTTTTGCGGTTGAAGATATGCTTGAAAACCGCGATATGCCACAAGAATGTAAAAATCTTTTGGTGAAAATGCCGGATTTGTTTGGCGGAATTGAGACCATTACTTATGTTAAGGAGCAGACCACAAACAAACGTGCTTTAAAAGCGTTAGAGCGATTAGAAAAAATCTATGAGATTTTAGCGGCATCGGGCTTAGAAGACCATATCACATTTGATTTGGGACTTTTGTCGCACTACGAATATTACACCGGAGTTATTTTCAAGGCTTATACATATGGTACCGGAGATGCGATTGTGACCGGTGGCCGGTATGATAATCTGGTCGAACAGTTCGGTAAAAAGACCCCGGCGGTTGGATTTGCTTTACTGTTAGACCAATTGATGGAAGCACTTAGAAGCCAGGAGATTCCAATTGAGGCACAGGAGAAAGATTATCTGATTTTGTACCGCTCAGCGAATCGGAAAAAAGCATTAGAGATGGCAAAATCTTACCGTACGGATAATCAGCCA
>CALELW010000053.1 GCA_937902905.1 uncultured Clostridium sp.
CTCGTGGGTTTGAGTACGTCGGTATGTGGCACTGGTAGTTTCAGTGCCCATACCGTTACGCACTCAACTAGTGAGAACGCCCACGAGACGCAAAGCTTTTCTATGTAATTACGGAAAACA
Organism: uncultured Clostridium sp.; assembly: GCA_937902905.1. Lineage (GTDB taxonomy): Bacteria > Bacillota > Clostridia > Lachnospirales > Lachnospiraceae > Eubacterium_F. The sequence continues at coordinate 121 of CALELW010000053.1, forward strand.
AAAAAGTGCCAACGAACACTTGACACAAACACTTGACACAAACACGGAACCCTAAAAATTTGACAAACAACCTTCCTTTCCGCTACAATAGTAAAGGCAATGAAAGAGAGGAATGACAAATGAGGACGGCACTAACGATAGCAGGAAGTGATTGTAGTGGGGGAGCTGGAATACAGGCAGATTTAAAGACGATGATGGCGAATGGTGTTTATGCCATGAGTGTCATTACCGCATTGACAGCGCAGAACACGATGGGTGTAAGCGGTATTATGGAAGTAACACCTGAATTCTTAAAAAAGCAGCTGGACGCAGTTTTTTCTGACATAAAACCGGATGCTGTGAAAATCGGCATGGTGGCTTCTGCGGAATTAATTCACGTGATTGCGGAAAGGTTGTCTTTTTACAAGCCAAAGTTTATTGTAGTCGACCCGGTTATGGTTTCAACCAGCGGTTCAAGGCTGATTGAAGAGGACGCTGTTGCGGCACTGCAAAATGAACTTTTGCCGATGGCTTCTGTGATTACACCAAATATTCCGGAAACTGAGGTGCTTACCGGAACGAAGATTGATTCCAAAGAAAAAATGGAACAGGCGGCGCAGGCACTTTATAACAAATATGAGACAGCAGTTTTATGCAAAGGCGGTCACAGCATTGAGGATGCAAACGATTACCTCTATGGAGCGGATGGTGGAAATTGGCTTGAGAGTAAGCGCATTGATAATGAAAATACGCATGGAACCGGCTGTACACTTTCCAGTGCGATTGCCTCTTATCTGGCGCAGGACTGTGAACTAACGGATGCCGTAATAAAAGCCAAAGAATATATATCAGGCGCATTGGCGGATGGAATGGATTTAGGACAGGGAAGCGGTCCGCTCAACCATGCATTCCGTTTTAACCCAAGTAAAAATTGAAAGGAGTACATAGATATGTTATCAGAAAAAATGGTACAGTTAGGAACAAATCGCTCGGTAATCCGTGATTTGTTTGAGTATGGAAATAAGAGAAAGGCAGAAATCGGAGCAGAAAATGTATTTGATTTCAGTATTGGAAATCCGAGTGTTCCGGCACCGGAATGTGTAAAGGAAGCAGCTATTGATTTGCTTACAAACGGAGACCCGGTTGCCTTGCATGGTTATACATCGGCACAGGGAGACGCAGCACTTCGTGAGAAACTGGCTTCTTATGTAAATGAGCAGCATGGCACAAATCTTACGGCGGACAATTTTTATGTTACCGTTGGAGCAGCCGCATCGCTCACGATTTCATTAAAAGCACTGGCAGAACCGGACGATGAGTTTATTACCTTTGCTCCATTTTTCCCGGAATACCGTGTGTTTGTTGAAATGACAGGCTCAAAACTCGTTGTTGTACCAAGCAGAAAAGAAGATTTTCAGATTGATACCAAATTGTTGGAAGATGCAATTACAGAGCATACAAAGGGAATTATTTTGAACTCGCCAAACAACCCATCCGGCGTTGTTCTTACCGAGGAGTGCATCAAAGAAGTTTGTGCCGTATTGGAAAAGAAGCAGAAAGAATATGGAAAAGAAATCTTTTTAATTGCGGACGAGCCATATCGTGAACTGGTTTATTCGGATGTAAAAGTTCCGTATCTTATGAATTACTATGACAACACAATTGTCTGCTATTCGTACAGCAAATCGCTTTCCTTGCCGGGTGAAAGAATCGGTTATATTGCGGTTTCGGATAAGGCAAAAGACTGGAAACAGATTTATGCGGCAGTTTGCGGTGCAGGCCGTGCCCTTGGATTTGTGTGTGCGCCAAGTTTGTTCCAGAAAATTATAGCACGATGCATTGGAAAAACATCGGATATCTCGATTTACGAAAAGAACAGAGACATCTTGTACCGTGCTTTGACGGAATATGGATACCGCTGCATTAAACCGGATGGTGCGTTCTATCTTTTTGTTGAAGCACTCGAAAAGGATGCCAATGCATTTTCTGAGCGCGCAAAGGAGCATGAACTTTTGTTAGTTCCGGCAGATAGTTTTGGAACACCGGGCTTTGTCCGTATTTCTTACTGCGTAAGCACTGAGCAGATTGAAAAAGCACTGCCGGCATTTAAGGCGCTTGCAGAAAGTTACAAATAAAAATAACTGATAAAAGTTACCGATAAAAATTACCGGTAATAAAAAATAGCTAACTGGGTGCGGTCGCGTAATTCCAATTTTTCCAAAATGGAACTGAGGTAATTGCGCACCGTGCCTTCACTTAAGTAGAGGGTCTCAGCAATTTCTTTATTGTTGAGACCATTTGCTACTTGTTCAATAATGGCATATTCTTTTTCTGTAATGCCGTACTTGGCAAAGTCTCTCTGTGCCGTTGTCTTATTAATTAAATCCGGAATTTTATCCGTGATTTCTTCGCCAAATACCGTCTGTCCTTTCTGGACTGCCTGCAGGGCAGGAAGGATACTTTCAAAATTCTGTTTCAGGAGATATCCCTTTGCCCCCATGCGGAGTGCCCGCACAATATATTCATCATCTGAAAACGTAGTGAGAAATAAAATTTTGGCGTCCGGGTAAGTTTCAAGAATCTGCTTTCCGGCAGTTAGTCCACTCATTCCATCCATTCGGATATCCATCAAAAGAATATCCGGTTTGAATTCCGGGTAAAGAGAAAGTGCCTCCTCCCCACAGTTTCCGATGGCACAGACAGTAACCTCGCCTGAGGCTTCCAATATGGTCTTTAAGGATAAAGAAACTAATTTGTCGTCATCTACAATTATAATGTTCATAACTACCTCCGTATGATAATTGTTATTTTAAATCCATTTTCTGTATCAAATCGTATCACGCCATTTAAGGCACGAACCCGTTCTTCCATATTGCTCAGTCCGATTCCGCGGGAATCCGCTGTAGAAATTTTGGTGCCGTTGTCGGCAATCGAAAGCAGGTAAAATCCGGGATGCTTACAGACCCGGATGGCAGCATTTTTTGCGTTGCTGTGTTTTTGAATGTTATTTACCGCCTCTTTTACAATCGCGATAAAGGCATATTTAATCGGATTTGGGAGTGTCCCTTCTACGTCATATTCCATGGATATTTTTGTTGTGTTTACCCCATCGATAATTTCCTGAAGGGTACTTTCTAAGTCAATCGCGTCATCGTGTAAATCGTGGACGCTTGTGCGAACATTTGTCATAGCAGCATTTAATGTGTTTTGCAGCTCAGTCAATGGTTCATCTAAAGCATCATTACCGGCAAGTACTTTCAGTGCCCCGACCTGCAAGAGAGAGCGTGTCAGCATATGGCCGACGTTGTCGTGGATTTCTCTGGCAATGCGGTTTCTTTCCGAGAGCGTGGCGGCGTGTATATCCGCATTCTGTTTTTCGATCAATGCCTGATTCCGTTCGTGCATCATAATGGCATGTTCTTTGCTGGTGTCTAGAATATGGTGCAGTTTTTCTTTATAATCCGAAATTCTGCCAAAAGCATACGATAAAATTGCAGACAACAGCATAAGCAGAACGAGAACAAAAGCAGAAGGTAAAAAGGCTGAGCAAAACCGTATCAAACAAATTCCTGCCGGTATCAGTAAAAAATAATTTTTTGCCTGAATGATATCGTAAAAAAAGACAGGCAGATAAAAACCGAAAGCAGGAAAACAAAGCGTTAGCAGGCAGACGAGACCGGTTAGAAAAAGAACTCCTCTTTTTGAATCCGCCCAATAGGAAAAAAGGCATCCGATGATAAAGGCGCACAACAAAAAAAGAACACTTGTCTGCGCAATTTTCTGACTATTTATGAAAAAACAGCTGCAAAGCAGAAATAGAACTGCCTTGTTTCCCAAATGTATCATGCCCTTTAACCTCCATCATCTGATATGTTCCATTATAAAGGAAAAAAGCAAAAAAAGTAAATGACAAATGTCACAATTCGAAAATGATGGATGACACTTTTTGCGGTTGGCATAAAATGATACAATGAGTGTAACAAACATTACAAAGAGGAGGGATAAGAATGGCTGTTGTTATTCAAATTGAAAATTTAGTGAAACGATATAAGGAATTAGTGGCATTAGACCATTTGAATCTGGAAGTGGAAGAAGGAGAAATCTTTGGTTTGCTTGGTCCAAACGGCTCCGGTAAATCAACAACGATTAACTGTATTCTTGCACTGCTTAAATACGATAAAGGAACGGTAAAAGTATTTGGCAGGGAGATGAAGCCGGATTCTTATGACATCAAAAGAGAGATTGGTGTTGTCATGCAGGATGTTGCCGTGTTTGATGAATTAACGGTTTATGAAAATGTGGACTATTTTTGTGGCTTGTATATCAGAGACAAGGAACTCCGTAAACAGTATGTAGAAGATGCGATTGCTTTTGTCGGTCTTGATGAATTTCGTAAATTTTATCCGAAGAAATTGTCAGGAGGTCTTTTGCGCCGGTTAAACATTGCCTGCGGAATTGCTCATAAACCAAAACTTATTTTCTTTGATGAGCCAACGGTGGCAGTTGACCCGCAGAGCCGAAACAAAATTTTAGAGGGTATCCAGAAATTAAATGAAGAGGGGGCAACGGTTGTTTACACCACTCATTATATGGAAGAGGCAGAGCAGATTTGTACTCGGATTGCCATTATGGACAAGGGACAGCAGATTGCCATTGGAACGAAAGATGAACTGAAAAAAATGATTAAAAATACGGAGACGGTTTCGATTGAGATTCCGGAACTTCTGGAAGAAAATTTAGAAGCACTTAAAGCTATGGAGCATGTGTACAAAACGGAATATGAGGAAGGAAAACTTACGTTAAACTTCAGTGGCGGTACACATAACCTGATTCATGTGCTTGATTATCTGAAGGATAAAAACCTTGTGTTTGGCAGAGTATATTCGGAACTGCCAACCTTAAATGATGTATTCTTAGAAATTACCGGAAAAGAACTTCGGGATGTGTGAGAGGAGGAGATTTCATGTTTTTTCGTGAATTTAAGTATATGCTTCTTAGTTCATTAAGAAGCAGAGAACTCATTTTTTGGACGCTGCTATTTCCTTTTGCACTGACCACATTTATGTATATGGCGTTTGGCGACATCTTTGACCGGACCGAAAAATTTGAGCCGGTTCCGGTTGCGATTGTGAAAGAGCAGGATAACATGACGCTTACAGCGATGTTGAATGCTGTGTCGGCAGAGGGAGACAACCAGCTCCTTATTACGACCTATACAGGAGAAAAGGAAGCAAAAAAGCTGTTAGAAGAAGATCAAGTAAAAGGCATCATTTACATGGGAAACAAGCTTTCTTTGACGGTAAAAGAAAGTGGCATGGATGAGACGATGCTGCAAAGCGTTTTAAAACAGTTTACAAAATATGAAACATTAATTCAGGATACGGCACAAAAACATCCGGATAAAATTGAGCAGGCGGTGAAACCGATGCAGCAGGAAATGTCGTATTTTACAAAGGAGGAAAATCCGAGGGGAAATCAGGATAATGTAGTCAATTATTTTTATGCGATTTTTGCAATGACTTGTTTGTTTGCATCCTTTTCCGGATGTGCAGCAATTCTTCAGATGCAGGCGAATCTGACGCCGCTTGGACAGCGGCGCAATGTATGCGGAATGAAAAAAAGCACAATGTTTGTGGCTGATTTTGCTGCGACAGAGCTGGTTCAGTTTGTATTAGCGTGTGCCCTTCTTGTCTATATGCGATTCATTCTGAATTTGCAGATTGGCGAGCGTTATGCGGCAATTGTGTTACTTTTGTTTGTAGGAACCAGTTTTGGTATTGTGTTTGGTATGCTGATTGGAAGTATTGCTCATCTATCACAGGGCGGGAAAATTGGAATCTTAGTCAGCAGTAACTTAGTGCTGTGTGCCATGAGTGATTTGATGATTTCCGGAATTAAGGGTGTCATTGAAAAAACAGCACCGATTGTCAATGACATTAGTCCGGCAGCTTTAATCACGGATGCATTTTACGCATTAAATGTCTACGACACATATGAGAGGTTTTTCATAGACGTATTGTCACTGGCAGGATTAACCGTGCTTCTTGGCGGTATTTGTATCTGGCGTGTAAGGAGGAATCGTTATGCAAGTATATAAACTATTTTTTCAAGTGCTGCGCAAGCAAAAAGGACAGATTATCATGTACTTAGTTATCTTTTTGTCGGTAGCATTAGCGGCTGCTTCACAGGGAGAAAAGACAGGAGAATCAACATTTTCACCAACTACGTATAAATTTGCTGTGATGGATTCAGACAATTCGGAAATCAGCCGGGCGCTTATCACTTATTTGGAGCAGGGAAATGAAAGAGTTCATATTGAAGATAAAAAAGAAGTCATTCAGGATGAGATTTACAACCGGAGTATATCGTGTGTTCTTCGGATTCCAAGCGGTTTTTTTGAATCCTATCTGAGTGGCAGCGAGAATAAAAAAATGGAAGTCATCGGTGTTCCGGGAACCATTTACAAGGAATCCTTTGAGCAGATGATTGCACAATATATGAATCTGGTAAGAGGATATATTGGTGGCGGATTTTCTGTGAAGGAGGCACTTGCAAAAGCGGGAAAGGCAGATGAGAAAACGGTTGATGTGAACGTATTGGAAACAGGAGGAAAAACGACACACAGCTATGTGTACTATTTCTTTGCGTATGTTCCGTACATTCTTTTGTGCCTGTGTATTGTAGGAATATCACCGGTTTTGGTAGTGCTTCATAAACCGCAGATTAGAGAACGGATTCAGTGCTCCTCGTATTCGTTTGCTAAAACGAATCGTGAAACCATTTTAGGTACTTTATCGGCAGGATTGTTGTTTGGAATTTTATATCTTGTGTGTGCCGTAATTGGGGCAAGGGAAAAGGTGTTTAGCGTGCAGGGCGGATTACACTGCTTAAACCTGCTTGCATTTTTGATGGTGGCACTTGGTATTGTATTTTTAGTTGGTCAGGTTATGAAAAAGGCGGAGACTGTCAGCATGGTATCAAATGTCATTGCATTGGGAATGAGTTTTCTATCCGGTGTATTTGTGCCAATTGAATTTTTAGGAGATGGAATTATAAAAGCTGCTCATTTTCTCCCGGCTTACTGGTATATTATGGGAGCACGGCTGATTGACAGTGGAAATTATCAAAGCTCACTGGGCTCGCTGTGGAGATACATGGGAATCGAAGTTTTATTTGCAGTCGGCTTTGTCTGCCTCGGACTTGCTTTAGCAAGAGCGAAACGGCAGACAAAACAGACAGCATAATTATAAATTGTAATAACGGGCGTAAATGCCGTTTTTTGCAAGTAAGGTTTCGTGTGTACCGCGCTCGGCAATGCCATCTTCTGTGATGACAATGATTTCGTCGGAACGTTTGATGGTTGAGAGACGGTGGGCGATGGTGATGGTCGTACGGTTTTTCGCCAGTTCTTCCAGACTTTTCTGGATGTAGCGTTCGCTCTCGTTATCTAAGGCACTTGTTGCTTCGTCTAAAATAAGAATCGGTGGATTCTTTAAGAAGACGCGGGCAATGCTGATTCGCTGTTTCTGACCGCCGGATAAGCGGGTGCCTTTTTCACCAACATAGGTATCATATTGTTTTGGAAGCTGCATGATGAAGTCATCCATATTGGCTCGTCTGGCAGCTTCTTTGATTTCTTCATCGGTTGCATCGGGCTTTCCGTAAGCAATATTTTCACGGATGGTTCCGTCAAATAAATAGACGTCCTGCTGCACCATTCCGATTTGGTTTCGCAGACTTTTAAGCGTGAGGTCGCGCACATCTTTGCCATCAATTGTAACCTTTCCCGCTGTTACATCGTAAAAACGAGGCAGCAAAGAGCAGATTGTTGTTTTGCCGCCGCCGGAAGGTCCGACAAGTGCGACGGATTTTCCGGCAGGAATGTGAATGGACACCTGCGAGAGAACAGTTTTATTATCGTCGCTGTAGTGGAAAGAAACGTTGTCATAACAAACGTCACCTTTTACATTTTCTAAATCAATGGCACCTTCTTTATCCTGAATTTCCGGCTCGGTTTCAACGACTTCGAGATAGCGGCGGAATCCGGAAAGACCCTTTTGCAGCATTTCAACGAGTTCGACAAGAATTTGAATCGGACTGATAAAAATACCAATGTAAAGAGCGTACATCGCAAGGTCAGCCGCCTGCATTTGTCCCATGGCAATCAAATAGCCGCCGTAAATTAATGTTGTGAGATACATCATTCCCTGGAAAAAGAGGTTAGAACTCATAAAAGTTCCCATACAGCGGTAATTATCTTTTTTGGAATCTAAGAATGCCTCGTTACTGTGATTAAATTTGTGCAGTTCCGTATCCTCATTGGCAAAGGACTGAACGACACGGATGCCGGAGAGTGTATCCTGCAGACTGGCATTGATGTCACCAATGCGGATTCGATTTTCCAAAAAGGTCTGCTGCATTTTTTTGTTTTGCCGAATGGAAAATAAAATCATGAGAATGACGAGCAGCAAAAGCGGCAGGGCAAGTTTCTGATTAATCAAAAACAAAAATACAAATGAGCCGATAATTTTAACTAAGGAAATAAACAAGTTTTCCGGACCGTGGTGGGCAAGTTCGGAAATGTCAAACAAATCGCTGACTAATTTACTCATCATCTGGCCGGAGTTGTGCGTACTATAATAGGAAAAGGACAGTTTTTCATAGTGTTCAAAAAGCTGTTTTCGCATATCACGTTCCATTTTCGCGCCCATAATATGTCCTTGGCAGGTGACGTAGTATTTGCACAGACTTTGTATGGTATACATAATGAGCAAAATGAGAAAAAGCCATGGCAACGCTCCTAAAATGGCACTTTTGTTCCCGGTAAAAAGTGTTTTTGTGAGACTGCGCAAAAGCTGCGGATAGGCTAAATCAACTACGCTGATAACGGCAGCACAGAATAAATCAAAATAAAAGACGGCGCGGTAAGGCCGGTAATAAGAAATAAATTTCTTTAATGTATTCATAAATAATGCCTCCAATTCTTATTTTCCATGCCCTATCCTAGCACAAGAAAAGAAATTTTTCAATTTTTACATAGATTTTACATAACGTCTATTTCAATTTTACTTTGATACGTTATTGTAAATACTAGTAAAAGAAACGAGAAAGATGGAGGTATGAAAAATGTACACAGAATTTTTGCTGCAGGCATTGTCATTGATTGGCGGTCTTGCGTTCTTCCTTTACGGTATGAATGTGATGGGAGACGGACTGACAAGATTATCCGGGGGAAGATTAGAGCGGATTTTGGAGAAATTGACGGATAACCGTATTAAGGCAGTTTTACTTGGAGCCGGTGTTACGGCAGTGATTCAGAGCTCATCCGCAACAACGGTAACGGTTGTCGGTTTTGTAAATTCAGGTATTATGAAATTAAATCAGGCGATTGGTGTAATCATGGGTGCCAACATCGGTACTACGGTGACTTCATGGATTCTCAGCCTGACAGGAATTGAGGGAAATAATTTACTGGTTACTTTATTAAAGCCAACATCGTTTACACCGATTCTTGCGATTATCGGAATCTTTTTGATTATGGCATCCAAACAGGAAAAACGTAAGGACATCGGAGCAATTATGATTGGTTTTGCCATCCTTATGTTTGGTATGGACACGATGAGTGCTGCAGTAAAACCACTTGCGGATGTGCCACAGTTTACGCATATTTTAACGATGTTTTCCAATCCGATTTTAGGAATGTTGGCAGGTGCAATTCTAACCGCAGTCATTCAGAGTTCTTCTGCATCGGTTGGTATTTTACAGGCACTTTGTCTGACCGGAAGTGTTCCGTATGCGACAGCAATTCCGATTATCATGGGACAGAATATCGGTACTTGTGTGACAGCACTTTTGTCATCGATTGGTGCCGGCAAAAATGCGAAGCGTGCCGCACTTGTTCATTTATATTTTAATGTCATTGGTACAACGGTATTTATGATTGTATT
>CALELW010000054.1 GCA_937902905.1 uncultured Clostridium sp.
ACTCTGAATACTTAACAAAAATTTTTCTTCCTGCTCTTTCTCCCCATAAAGGGCAATGGTAAACCACGCATGAGAAAGCAAGTCCTCTTTGTCTACCGCCAGATTGTCAAGCGCAAATTCCGGATGAGAATCTTTTAACATTGAAATATCACGCATATCCAATGTTGAAATTTTATCATTCATTTCCGAAACCAGATGCGTAATTGTCTCCTTTGGCAGTGTCCAGTATTTCGCATAAAACTGATCCAACAGAATCTGCACTTCTTTTCGGCTGATTTCATTTAAATATTTGTGAATATCGTCATTGTTCTCTTTTACTTCCTCAATATCTTTGTACTGTGGGAAATCAATTAAAATACTTTCTTTTGCCGACTCCAAAATCAGCCGGTGTGCCTCAATGTAATCTTTGATTTTCCAAGAGGAAATCGAAGCCGTAATCGACTCTGCCTCGCCATCAAACATTCTGCGGTAATGGAAAATCACACGGTCAAGTCCGGTAATTCGGTTCGTACGGTATACATAACGCATCAAAAATGCTCCATCCTCCGAATAGGAAATCGGTGGAAGACGCAGTTCATACTGCTCAATAATTGAGCGTTTAAATAATTTATTGCACAGCGAAAATGTCCACAAAATCTGTGGCTCATATTTATCAATTTTATCCATCTGCACCAAATCATTAATTCCATTGACAGCAAAAGTCTGAAAACGGTTAAAAATATCATACTTAGCAATGACTAAATCTGCCTTTTTTTCTTTTGCGCGCTCATACAGTGCCTCTAAGGCGTCTAACTCTAAGACATCATCCGCATCAAAGAAGTATACATACTCTCCTTTTGCCAAATCCAGTCCGCAGTTTCTCGCAGAAGAAGGTCCCCCATTCTCCTTGTCCACAACTGTTATGTTGTCATAACGGTTTTCATAATCCCTCAAAATGTCAATCGTGTGGTCTTTGGAACCATCATTGACTACAATAATTTCATAATCGTCGATACTTTGATTGGCGAGACTTTCCATCGTCTCTGTTACATATTTCTCTGCATTATAAGCAGCAACAATTACCGAAACTTTCACTCTTTCTCTCCTCCATGAGTCTCATTCTCTTCCTGATAAATATCTCTGACAATATATATCGGGCGATCCTTAATTTCCGCAAACAAAACAGCGATATATTCTCCTATAATTCCAATTACCATAAGAACAACCGCAAACATAAAACATAAAACTACAATAATTGTAGAATACCCCGCCGGTGCTCCATTGACAATTTTGTTTATAATAGTGAATATCATCAATATAAAACCACAAAGAGCCACAAATACACCTGAGTACATTCCAAGTTTCAACGGCAAATCTGAAAAACTGCACAGCGCATTAATAGAAAAATGAAGCAGTTTCCGAATACTGTACTTGCTTTCCCCTGCCTCTCTCTTCTGTGCCTCAAACTCCAATGTTGTTTTACGGAATCCAACACTCTGCACATATCCTCTCAAATAGCGGATTTTTTCTCTATAGTCTTTTCGCAGAACACTTGCAACTTTTTTGCTGATAGCAAAAAAATCGGAGGAATTATTTTCAAATTTAACAGGTGACATAAGATTCAAAACTTTATAAAAGGCACCTGACGTAATACGCTTAATAATTCCAGCATCTGCATTCTTAGTTCGAATCATCGAAATTACTTCATAGCCATCCTCAAATTTAGCAATTATGTCCGGAATGCACGCTGGCGGATGCTGCAAATCTGCGTCCATGCACACAACTCCATCCCCTTGCGCATAATCAATACCGGCAATCATTGCTGCCTCATGTCCAAAATTACGTGAAAAATCCACAACCTTAACTTTAGCATTTTCCTTCGCAAAGCCTTTTAACAATTCAATGCTGCCATCCTGGCTGCCATCATTTACAAAAATAAGTTCATAGTCCCAAACGCACTTGTCCAAAACACTTACTGTTGTCTTATAAAATTGGTTCAAAGACAACTCCTCGTTATATACGGACACGACGACTGAAATTTTTTTCCTTTCCATAATGTATTCCTCCGTAATCTTATTATTTTTTCTTACTGTATTCCCATACTGCTTTTATTTTCAAATTCTCAGGAAGTCCATAAAACAGTTTGTAGCGCTCAATCCACGGTTCCCATTCGGGAGTAGCGGTCCATAAATAAGATTCGTATGGTAAGTGCCTAATTTCCACCGATGTTTTTCCTGCTTCAACCTGACTCTCTATTCTTGCTAATCTATCTTTATCTACCTGATAGATTGACGAAAAAATATTTAAATAAAATCCAAGTCCAAAAATGGATACAACTGTGCATACCTTGCAAAATTCCTTTGTAAAAATCTGTTTTTCTTTCTCTTCACCCTCAAACAAGATAAGCAGTTCCAAAAGGAGCATTAAAAATAATATATATGTGGCGAAAAAGCATCTCTCACCAATCGGATTAACAACAAGTAACGGTGCCGCAACACAAACAATTCCGGCATTCCAAAACAAAACTTTCCATAAACATTTTTTTTGACTGCCAATAATAATACAATAAACGATGAGTGCAATCATATAGGCGGCCACGAAAGCAGCTTCAAAATATAACAACCGATTTTGTTTTGCAAATGTACTGATGCCAAAGGATGACAACAAAGACCACGTTGTAAATCCTGCCATAACTACCAGACAAATTTTTGCTAATAAAGCACTTCTGTTTTTATTTACATCCGAATACATTTTTTTATAAATCATGACGCATACAGTAACGATGGCTAAATTCATCCAACAATTATTCAGGCATAAGTGCTTTGCAATTTCATTCACATAATTGTCAAACGCACGACTGATTACTCCTCCCTCTGCCATTTGACGATACTGATCCTGATTATTTGCAATGGTATGATACGCCGAATTTGAAAACATATAAACGGCTCCTGCTGCACTTCCGATTAAATATGCCACATGAGAAGCAACCACCTTTCGATGAACACAAATTGTATATACAAGCACACCGCAGGCCAAAACTACATTGTAAATGGTTAAATGCTCTACAATTAATGCATTTATTACCGCTAACACAAAGAGTGGCAGACAGTGCCATATTTTTCTCTTTGGCATTGTCTCCTGAAAAATAGGATAAACATACGCTATAAACAGCAATGTAAAAAATATTGACGTTACGTAGTTTGCGTAACCTGCTGTCCATACAACGGCCTGACGCAGAATCAATTTAGGCATCAAAACAAGTGCAACACAACTTACATAAAAAACCCATTTTCTTTTAAATATATACTCGGCAATTGCCACAATTCCTGTCAAACAAAAAGACATAACAACTGCCTTTAAAAGGTTTGAGCGCGTCATTGCCAGGACAATAAGATTTCCTACATATCGTCCGTTGTAATTTTCAAACCAGTTGTTTAATCTTTCCACACCAATTTTACTTCCCCACGCCCAGTCATCTCCGGTATATGGAAATAAGTAACATAGTCCGGCAATTAATCCAAAACATATGATATAACGCAACCATATTTTATTATTTTCCTTCATGTTTTTCTCCTATCTTTCAATCATTTTTTTATACTAAGACGTTTACATGTCAAAATTGTATCATGCCTCATTCTCTAATTCCTGTAAGAATTTATTTTTTGGTACTTTTTTCACAAACAAATCACCAAATGCAAACCAGTACGCAAATGCCGGAAATACTTCAAACGGCAGAAACAAACATTCCGTCAGTGTAGCAATGACAAAACCGATACAGATTGCCGGTATCAAAAAAGCATATGTTGCATTTTTTCTCCTCTGTGTCAGATAAAATTTCAAAGAAAACGCTGCCCCCAACAACGTAATCACACCATAGAAAAACATACTGAGAAGTCCATAGGTGTAACCAAACTGAATCCAGTTGTTATGTGAATGGTTTTTCTTTTCCCCATCCACTACCATCGAGGTACTGGCATGTCCCTTAAAATTCATTTTATCCCAATAGGCAAGATAAATGTCAATCCTGCCATTTGTAATAGCATTCAAGCCCTTAGAATACTTAATGTTATACCAAAAGCGTTCCCACATATTGCGGGGCGCAATCGTATCTTTGCTGTTTTGTGTCTCCTCCACATCTTTATACTGTGGCACGACAACATCGTCCGGCTCATCCGCTTTTTCTTTATTTCCCTGAAATTCACTTGTGTAATACAAAGGCTTTCCTTCAAACACAATCGGATGTCCAACGATGTTTGGCAGATGCAGAAGGCAAATTAAAAACAGAGGATACAGCACTACAGTGAATACTGCCATACAGCCTAAGTTTCCTAAAAAAGTCCGGTAATTTTTTGTCTTTTTTGCCAAATAAAACCGCAGTACAATCCAAAGCAGCACAATTGCTGCAACTGCAATCAGTGAAGTTCTCGCCTGACTTTTTTCCAGATAGAAAAAGCATAAGGCAAGCGAAACATACGTTACGATGTTTTTCCGGTAAGACCGGCCGGTCTCCACACACCAGTCCAAATCCGACAAAAATACAGCAATAATAATATACAAATACAATCCAAACGTATTCGGATTTGTAAAAATGCCGGCATACCTGCCCCCCTCATACAGAGGACGGAACAAAAAGGAAACCACTGCCATAACGGCAAACGACCATTTTATAGCATTCTTGAAACACTGCCACAACAAATCTTTTCTCGTATGATTCTGCCACACAAAAAAAACAGCGGTAAAGACAAAGGCTAAAATCAACCCCAGCCCACACATTTTTTTCGGCACCAGAATATCTGAAACTGTAAAGGAAATGCACATACCAAACCAGGCAATCCAAAGAGAACGCCTCCAGTGGATATGCACTAATGTCCGGTCAAGCGATAATATAGCGATGGCAAACATGACAAAAATACCACAAACCGTATTGTAAAAATAACTTTCCTTATGAAGTCCGTAACGGACAATACAAAATAAAACAAGGTCAATTACAAAGCACAGCGTAATCAGCCGGTATCTCACCTTGTCTTTTATTCTTCCCACAATCGGAATCCATGGATTAAGGAGAAGAATAAACAAATCCTGTAATTTCGTAATCAATTTTATTCCCCACTTATTCACGACAAACGACCGCTAAAAAGCGGCCGTTTTATCTCATGTAATGTCTTACTTAATAACGTCATTCTTATCGGAAGCCGAGCTCTCGTTTTCTTTCGTTTCCTTCATTACTTTTTTCATTCTCTTTGTGATCTTCTTCACGGAATTGTAGTTTGGCTCACAAACATACAACGCCGTTGAGCGAATCGAGAAGGTCGTCTTCTTAGCTCCGGTACCCTCAGCATTCGCATAAGCAATCTTCCACTTTGCCATATCATTCAACTGCATATTGCAAAGCGATACAATCTTATCCCTTGACATACTTGTCTGGAACATGGACTTCGATTCCTTCAACAAACTTGAGAAGTTAGGCAGTACGGAAGGTGACATCACCTTGTTCAGAATTGCCTCAATCATATGCTGATGATCACGTCCACGCTGGTAGTCACCATTTGCAAAATGATGTCTCTCACGGCAGAATGCCAATGCTTTCTTACCATTTACTTTGTTATAACCTTTTTTGAACTTATAATGTGTACCGGCACCGTGTGGACCCCAGTCAGAAATGAAGTCATAATCCGAATACACTTCTACGCCGCCAAGCAAATCAACAATCTTTTTCAGACTGGTGAAGTTGACACGTACATAGTAATCAATGTCAATGTTATACAATTTTTCCAGTGTATTAATCGAGCAGTCAACACCATAAATACCGGCATGTGTCAGTTTATCCGGCATACCTCCGGAATACGACTTACCGCCCTTACTGTACAGCGGTACATAGTAATCACGAGGTGTGGATGTCAGTAACACTTTCTTTGTAATTGGGTTTACCGTTGCAATAATATTTACATCGCTTCGGCTTGTCTGACCAATCTTACCATATACATCAATACCACTGATATAAACATTAAATGGTTTTGTGGTTACATCCGTATCAACCAATTCTTCTACTTCCGACTCAATCTTACTTGTATCCAGTTCTCTGGTGTCCGTAGAAAATGTCTTATACTGACTCTTAACCGTATCAACAAAACTTTTGTTCATGATAATTGCCTGCACCTCTTTTGCGTACAAAGCATCTACCATAGTCAACGGGTCTTCATACTCAACCGTATTCAATGTCTTATTCAGTTTCTTATTTGCATCCTGAACTGCCTTATCCGTATTCTCACGGTCCTGCTGTCTTAGAATACCAAAAGAGTAATTTTTAGCATCTGCCAATGTCTTTGCCGGATCATCCTTCATAACAAAGAACGAAATAACATCAACCTTTTTGGTCGCGCCGCCGACATTCTGTAATGCCGCCATACTCTCTCTCACATAATTTGCACCAACAAGGAACACGGCACAAAACAGAACCGCTAACACTCGTCCAAATATATAACTGGAGTTTGTCAGCTGGCTCATCACCTGATAGACAAGCAGTACAACCATCACGACAGCAATCGCAACCATGTACTTAACCGGTACAAGCCCTGTTGTTCCAAAATAAATGCAAACCAGCAAGGAAACTAAAAACTGCAAAATAATTACTACTAAACTAATCTTTCTCTCTAATAATGTTTTCACTCATAACCCTCCGTTCTCAAATTAGCCTAATAATACGCTCACAACATTATATCCTATTTTTTGTCAAAAATCAAACATAAAAGTCGATTTACCGCATTTTTATCCTGATACTTAAAAATGCGCCCGCAAAACTGCTCTCGTTGTGAGTCATCCTCGTAAGCCGCATGCCAGATTTTTTCCAGCTCCGGCTGCGTATATGCAATCATTCCCGGCACAAATTTCTCATAGTCCTCGTAAAAATTTCTGCCATCTTTCTGAAACGCTTCGTAGTCATACGCATAAAAAATCATTTTTCTTTCTAAAAGGCAGTACTCATAAATGATGGATGAGTAATCCGTAATCAATTGGTCTGCCACAGATAACAGTGTAGCCACTCCCGGATAATCGGAAACATTTCTTATTTTATCCAGATACATATCCCATATACCGGCAGGACAATGCTCTGCCACATGCGGATGCA
>CALELW010000055.1 GCA_937902905.1 uncultured Clostridium sp.
CAACAATTTATGTAAGAGATAGCCAGTTAAGAGATTATTTTATGAAAGAAAATGCTGAACAGTTGGAAAAATATCATGCTACGATTTCGGAAGTATATAATTGGTAAAAAAGAGTAAGTAGAATTTTATGAAAGCGTAATGCCATAAAAGAAGGTTGCGCAATCATCAAAAAAGTCTTGCTTCATGGCAAAAAAGGTGAGATAATATTATAAATAAAAACGTAACCGTTCGTCATTTTTGGCGAGCGGTTACGTTTGGTGCTATGGCAAATTCACTAGGATTGTGAGTATGAAGTGAAGGAAATCCGGAAAAAATGGATCACATTCAGCTAACTGATAAATGATTGTGTAAAAATACTCAAATTGATTTCCCTTCAAATACTTTCTTAGATGCAAAAAATAAAAATCTGCAAATGTAGAATGCCATAAAAATAAAATATGTAACATAAATGTTCCTCCTTTTTTTGGTTGATATTTGTAATATGTCTGCTCCCCCACCGCCACAAAAAAAGAAAAGATTCAGATAAAAAAGCGTACTACGCCTCCTAAAGACGTAATACGCTTTCAGTTTTTTTTGACACACAGGTAAAACCCCGATAATATGAATTACACAGAAGTCAATATTTAGATGTTGAGTTGTTGTTAAAAAATGGTTATAATGAATTTGCTATATGCGTATAGCAAGCTGCTTTGGGGAGGAGGTCAGCGTCAAATGTGTAAAGCAATGGAAGAACGAATTGACAGAGAACGAATTGAAGTATTATTCGAAGCTGTAAAAAGTTTGATGAAAAACATGGATATTTCTGCGGAACAGGCGATGGAAGCAATGAATGTTTCCGCTGAAGACAAAGAGGTGTTGCTGAAAAGACTTTGATGTGTTTTAGGCATGAAACACTGATAGCATGATTTACATAAAGGTGCACTCTGGGGAAATTATGGTATAAGCTGAAAAAATGTGGTATACTTTAGACAATGCCTATACGTGAATGAAGGAGAGTTGTGATTATGTTTAGAAAACTCAAGGTTGACAATTTCAAATCATTAGTTGATTTTTCAGTTGAGTTTACACCAATGAGTGTGATTATTGGCAATAACGCTACAGGGAAGAGTAGTGTTTTGCAAGCGATTGATTTTTTGTGCGGCTCGATAAAAGAGGATTTTGATATTATGTTGGAGCGTAGGAACTGGACAGCGGATAATATCAAGTCTAAATTAGTAAATTCAAATAAAATACATTTTGATAGTAATATTTTACTTCCTTCTAAAGAAGGGAAATTGGAGTATGACTGGAGCATGGTTTTATCCATTTATTCAGATGAAAATGAGGTAAGCCTGCTTTCTGAAAGACTTGTATGTAATGGAACTCAATTGTTGGTGTATCAAAAAGGAGAAGATGGATTCATAAAAAATGAAGGCAAGGATACAAATGTATTACCGAGAGCACTGGCAATTAAATCGTCCGCACTGAGAATGTTAAATAGGGATGAAACGATAGATTACCGAATAAAATATTTTATTGATTTTCTGGAGAATTCATTGTCATTTGAAATGCTTTCACCAAATGAAATGAGGCTTAGCAGCCGAGGTACGAAGGAAAGTATTGGAATGTCAGGAAAAAATTTGCCATCCTTTATCAAGCAAATGACAGATGAACAGAAAGCAAGTTTTATGAATAAATTGACAAGGTTGTTTGGAGACAGAATTTCTGATATAGACGTCGAAATACCGGGAAGACCGGGGTGGATGCAGATTGTCAGCACTGAGAAATATGAGGATAAGTCTATTCAGATATCGTCAAAAGAAATGAGTGATGGAATGTTGCGCTTGTTAGCATTTGTTGCGATTAGTGAGATTAAAAGTTCTAATGCGACAATGCTTTTGGACGAGATAGAGAATGGGGTAAATACAAATTATGCAGAGCAGCTGTTAGAGATTCTAAAGGAGATGTATGCTGAGAAAAAGCATCAGCTTATATTAACGACTCACAGCACTGTGTTTATGGATTATATAGATGCCGAGGATATTGTCTTTTTATATCGAGATAATAATGGATATACAAAGGCAGCGAGGCTTTTTGAAAATGAGGCAATGAAAGCAAAATTAGAATATATGTATCCGGGAGAGATTTTGCTTAATATGTCGCAAAAAGAAGTATTGGATAAGTTACTTGCATCAAATAATTGTTGAGGGATTAGACTTTGATGTGTTTTAGGCATTCCATGCCAATAACAATAAACTGGGAAAAGACACAAAAACATTTTAGGAGGATATTTATATGCGAAAAGGGAAAAAATCACTTGTTCTTTTACTAATCTTCGCAATGGCATTATCTCTGTTCCCGCAGACTGCCTACGCAGCGAAGAAGAAAGTGAAACTGAACAAAAAATCAGTAACCGTAAACGTTGGCAAGACAGTTAAGATTAAACTGAAGAACAACAAAAAGAAAGTAAAATGGAGCGTTACTTCCGGCAAGAAAAAAGTGGCACTTAGTAAAAAGAAAAAGACAGGTGTTACAATTAAAGGTAAAAAAGCCGGAAAGGCGAAAGTACAGGCAAAAGTGGGCAAGAAAAAGTATGTCTGCAAAGTGACGGTTAAGAAGAAATCGCCGAAAAAGACACCGAAACCAACACCGGTTGTAACACAAACACCGAAACCGACAAAGAAGCCATTGCAGACGATGCGGCCGGCAAATCAGACACCTGCCACAGCACATCCCAGACAGGGACTTTATGCAGAAGAGGAAGATGTTCAGATTAGTTCGGTTAAGTTTGACAAAGAAGTAGAGTATTATTCATTGAGCATGAATACCATTTTTGCTGCAACACCGGAGGGGCAGTCTGCAAAAGAGGCGCTGCCGGATGTGACGAAATGTGAGTATACTGTTTACAGTCATGGAAAAAAGGCAGAGGTGAAATCCATTTCTGATGTGGTATGGCATGACAAATCCTTTTATGAGTTTTATGAGGATAACATCGGATATTACACATTCAAATTGACAGTGGAACAGGGTGGAAAACAATACAGTGCTACGGCAAATATGGTACCTTACACGGGGTCCACAGAGTATTACAGAGTGGATAATGGATTGGTTTTCCATACATTGATTGCAGATGGAAAAGAGTATGAATTGGAGAATTCACTTACGTGGAAGAATAATGAAATAAACTGGCAGTATTATATCAAGTCGGATGATGTTGTACTAAAAGATTTGATAGATACCAAAGAATATCAAGTAGTTGCGCGTTATGGAGATAAGGATTATACGTTGGATTGTGTGGTCGACCGATACACCCTTTACAATGGTAATGTCTATGAGTTTACCCATTCAACACTGGAATTAAACGATTTAGGCAATTTGCGGATTGGTTCGTCTGAGGACAGTTTTACAGTAAGTGATAAGAAGCAGGATTTTTATTACATTCTTTCCTATACTTCAACAAAAGGTAACGTGAATTTTGATTCAGATGCTAATTTGTTTGAATATCAGGAGATGCTTGATAATAAAAAATCCTTAAAAGACATTTTCACGGAGTTTGCTAAGAACCTTGAGATTCAGCAGGTGGCATACAGGAATAAATGTTACACAAATGCGGTGATTGAAAATGTGGTTTGGAATGACGAGTCGTATTATTCGGGCGGCGGTGACAACGGATATTATTCCTTTGACATTTCTTTGACCGTAGATGGTAAGAAGATTACACAGTCTTATAAGCTGATTGAAAAAGAAAGGAAGTATACAGTATCCGGAGTTTTAAAAATGGAAGACGGAACGCCGATACCAAATATCTATTTATATGTTCAGAAAGAGGGAGATGAGTATAGTGTTGTAAATACGAATGACAAGGGTGAATACTCCTTCCAGGCATCAAAAGGAACTTATTGCTTCAAAGCAGGAGAGTCCTTTACAGTAGACGAAGGTCCGTTGAAAAGGGATATAACACTTCCGGTCTGCCTGTTAAGTGGAAGTATTATCCGTGAGAATGCACCGGCTGTAGATGCGGGCTATTGGATGAGACCGACTGGTGAAAATCAGGTAATATATTTTGGTACAGATAACAATATGAATTACCGGGCTTATCTGGAAAAAGGCTCCTATGAATTAATGCAGGGAAGTCAAGTGGTTGATACTTTTGAAGTGACAGGTTCAGGCACAAAAGATTTTACGATTAAGTTATACCGGATTACCGGTAAGCTCGCAAAGAAAAATCTTGAGTTTGTGGATATTAATGATAAGAAAAATACGGTGCTTGCATTTGCATATAAAGGTAGTTACACGGCATATTTGAAACCTGGTACTTACGATGTCCTATATAATGATATTACGTTGGATAGGATTGAAGTAACATCGCAGGATATTAAAAAAGATTTTTCAATTGCAATGTGTTCAGGCAGAATACTGGACGCTACCCAAACCGAGCTTCCGGCAAATCGGTATGATAGTTATGAGATTGAAATTAAAAAAGATGGCGAATTTTTCAAGACTATTCGTTTAGCAGGATATTTGCAGGACAAAGGTTCCGGATATGAAATTGGTCTTCCGAAAGGAACATATGAGTTCTTTTTTGAAGAAAATTCACTTGGCAGTGTCACAATTACGGATGAGGATGTGGAGAAAGATTTGTGTCTGCCGATTCGGTATGTCAAATTCCGCGTGCTGGACAAACAAAACAATGTGATTAAGCCGGACAGCACCATCGAAGTTTCAAATGTTGATACAAATAAGCAGTATTGGTATCACCCAAAAGATAAAAATGGAGTTTTGCTACTTCTTGGAAATTATAAAGTCAACTCCGTGGAAGGCTTAACGAGCAAAGGATATGAATTTTCGGTTACGAAAGACACGGAACTTGTGGATGTAACAACTGACGTTTGCCGGGTTAGCGGTACTTGCCGGATTGTTGGTGAAAAAGGCGGTAAGTATCAGATACTTGCCTATAAGACTAACAGTAATATGATTTATGCGTATCCGGAGGATGGCAAATACGAAATGTTTTTGGAGGCAGGCGTATATAACTTTATCATTACTTACACCGACGAGAAAAATTCGAAAGAGCATACGCTTGTACGGCAGAAAGTGACGGTGCCGGATGCGCCGTATGAGAAGAATTTTGATATAGTGGCTGGAAGCCTATCCGGTCAGCTGACATGGAAAGATGGCACCAGTGCGATGTACAGTGAAAGCTCATTATGTTTGTGCTCGGATGGGTTTGCTAGTGGTGATATTACAGCTGACTTGAAAGCGGATGGAAGTTTCTCATTTTCCTATGTTCCATATGGCACGTATACGATGAAATTGGATAATAAAGACATTGGAACCGTTACAATAAATTCGGCGGACAAACAGCAGGATTATACCATTAACGGATATCAAATCGCGGTCGTTGTCAAAGAAGCCAATGGAGAATTTGCAAAAGATAAGTGGATACGTGTCGAGAAAGATGAAAAAACAGAGTATTATTATGTAGACAATGACAAAGGATTGGCACTAGTTATTGTTGATGAGCCGGGCACTTATGAGGTGTGCAGTTATGATAATGGCAATAGGATTTCCTACGGAACGGTTACCGTGACAGATAAAAATGTGTCATGTACTCTGGCGGCGGAGTGACGGAGAGTAAAATGGATGTTAGAAAAGCCAACATTATATGTTGACTTTTCTAACATCATAATATATAATAAGGTTGCTGGCAAATATAGGAGGACAAAAGGATGAAAGCAATTTATGAACGAATTAAAGGATGCAGAAACCAGCTTCACTTATCACAGGAATATGTGGCAAAATTTCTAGGAATGAATAGAACCACATATACACAATTAGAAAATGGTAATAGAAAAATTACGGCAGAGGATATTTTGAAATTAAGTAAATTATTTGGTGTATCGGCAGATGCGTTGTTGAACAAAGATGAAATCAGCCAGCCAGCAGCGGTATTTGCACGTAGCTTTCAAAATTTGGATGAGGAGGATCAGGCAGAGATTATGAATCTGATTCGATTCAAAGAACAAATGAAATTAAAGAGGTGAAAATGATAGAAGATTTTAGAACGAAAGCGAAGGGATTTACGGATGCAGAGACTATGGCGGCTGAATATTTAGCCGCCTATTTTGATAATCAAACGATTTGTTATCCATTAAGTCCATTTAAAATGTTAAAAGATGAAGGCGTTCATTTTTTTATTCAAAATTATAGCAAATTGGAGGGAGTATACATCCCGGCAAGT
Source organism: uncultured Clostridium sp. (assembly GCA_937902905.1). GTDB lineage: Bacteria > Bacillota > Clostridia > Lachnospirales > Lachnospiraceae > Eubacterium_F. The sequence continues at coordinate 6,221 of CALELW010000055.1, forward strand.
GACGAGAAGGATGTTGCAGTAGTAGGGATTAATGCAAATCGGGCAATTACCAGGCAACGATTTACGGCAGCTCATGAATTGTGTCATCATTTTCGAGATGCGGATAAACAGGTTGCGTGTCCTATCGGAACGAACAATGAGATAGAATCATTCGCCGAGGCTTTTGCGGCAGCTGTCTTGATGCCATTGCAGGAATTGAAGTATAAAATTGCGGAATATAAAGATGATACCGGTAATGTTAGCTTTGATGGTGTATTAGAGATTGCAGATTATTTTGGTGTTAGTTTTGAGGCGTGTTTAAGCAGAATTGTTTATAAGTTTCATGCAATTGAAGGGGATATTCAGTGGGAAGAATTGAAAATGAGAAAGTGTAAATATAAGCCCGATAAAAAGCGTGAAAAGAGGGGAATGACATATGCAAATCTTTATGCGGATTTAATAGATAATTACGAGGATGGCTTGAGGTTTGTGCCAAATGATTTTGCAAAAAATATTTTTGTAAACACTTATATTTATAATGATAGCCGGATGGAAGGTCTGAATGTTACACTTCAGCAAGCATCGGAAATTGTGACTGATTTAAGAATGAATACTCAAAACAGCGATTATTGTGATGAAGTACATGAACCTTATATGTCAATTGCAGGGCATTACTTAATGTATAGGCATATATTTGAATTGCCGGTAAAAGATAAGATTTCTATCTATGATATGTTTTCCTTGAACAAAAATTTATTTGCGTATTATCCACACCCCGAATTTGGAGGAAATCCACGTCAAAATAATGTACTTGTAATTGGTGCAAAATTTGAGACAGTTGATTATCATGATATATTTGGGAAATTGGAAGAACTTGATTTAGAGATTAAAAACTTTTTTTCAAATAAAAGAAGATTCTGCTTTAGTGAGTATATAAAACATGTAGCAAGAATCCACCATAGACTGACTGTAATTCATCCGTTTCCGGAGGGAAACGGCAGGACAACAAGGGCATTTATGAATGTACAGCTAGTTAGGGCAGGAATTTCGCCGTTGTATATTAAAGTTGGGGAGAAGAGGAAATATATTAAAGCACTGGAAATTGCAGATATACGGAAAGATTATGAGCCACTTTATGAAATTATATTCAAAGTTATCTTAAGGTGCAGCGCAGAATTATCTAGCAATTATATTTAATTGGTCTGAGATGAAAGTTCACTCTTATTTTTCTTGACGCCCCTAACAATTTCATATAAAATTAAGAAAACATAATTTTTCTATAACACAATGGAGGGATATAATATGAAAAAAGTAAGAAGTGCAGTCGCTTTCTTACTTGTGTTTGTGCTGAGCTTTTCTGTGATTCCACAGAATGTTTTCGCGGCCAAGAAGAAGGTGAAACTGAGCAAAAAATCAGTAACGGTAACGGTTGGAAAGACCGTTAAGGTTAAGTTGAAGAACAACAAAAAGAAAGTGAAGTGGACGGTTACATCCGGCAAGAAAAATGTGAAACTGAGTAAAAAGAAAAAGACAAGTGTCACGATTCAGGGTAAAAAAGCCGGAAAAGCAAAGGTGCAGGCGAAAGTCGGCAAGAAAAAGTTTGTCTGTAAGGTGACGGTAAAAAAAGCCGGAACCAATCAAAATACAGATAAGAATAACGGCAAAAAAACAGCAAAACCAACAGCAAAAACAACGGTAAAGCCGACCGAAAAGCCGTCTCTGCCGTCGACTCCGACACCAAAGCCGGACAATGAGCCGACAACGACGCCGATTGAGACGATGATGCCACCGGATGAGACACCGGCACCAACGGTGAAACCGGAGTCAAATTATCAGGGGCTTTATGCTGAAAAAGAGCCATTGATTATCAGTTCCGTTGCATTTGAAAAAGATGTTCCGTCGTATTCGCTGAATTATAATGATATTTATGTAATCTCCGAAGAGGCTGATTCTCTGAAGGAGTTTGTGCCGGACGTGACAAAATGTACATATACCGTTTATTGTTACGGGAAAAAAGCGGAAGTAAAGTCAATTACCGATGTTGTCTGGCATGACGATGAGGAATGGCAGAAGCCGTATTATTCATTCCTGCTTACGGCTGAGCAGGGTGGCAAGGAGTATAAGCAAACAGTTACGATGAAACTTGCCCGCGAGGATTCAGAAGAAGGCTCGGAGAATGGTATGACGTGGCTTTCTTTGCAGGCAGATGGTGAAAAGTATGAGTTAGAACAAAGTCTGCATGATGAAGAAGGGGAAAGCAGATATTATTTTAAGGATAAAGAAGCTGATACTTCAAAGATTCAAAAAGCAGAAAATATTAAACTTGTTGGTGTCTACGAGGAGCAGCAGTATACATTGAATGCAAGAAAGGAATACTGCGATGAGTTTTTTGTGAGTGTTATCAGTGATTCTTTTGAGAAAGAAAATCTGGAAGTTGGCTCAGGTACGGTTTACATGGATACCAAGACAGATTCTTATTTTCATATAGATGCATTTACCTCAACAAAAGGTGAGGTGAATTTATATCGGGGATACAGTGAAGAGCGCTTTGTGTATGAGCCGGCGTTAGAAGAAGGCAAAACATTAAAAGACATATTTACAAATGTAGTGGAAGAGTTAAAGATTTACCGTGCAGTTTATAATAATGTATATTGGAATGCTGAAAATATTGAGATTCGGAATGTGGTCTGGCATGATGAGCCTTATTATGACGACGAAACGGACCATGGCTATTATTCCTTTAACATTGTGCTGACAGTGGATGGACAGGAAAATGAGCAGTCGTATGTGCTGGTGGAAAAACAGAAAACTTATGCAGTGTCCGGAAAATTGACGACAGAAGACGGGCTTCCGATTGCAGAAGCAGAAGTTTTATTGTCTAAGTTAAGCGGTGAGGAATGTGAATACACCATTGAGACGGATAAGAACGGACTTTTTGAAGCTGATTTGCAAAAAGGTACCTATCAGTTTGAACTGGGGCAGACGTTTACGGTAGAGGACAGTGATGTAGTGCATAACGAGAAACTTCCGGTTTATAAAATCACCGGTAAGGTAACAAGAACAGGTGCGAATACGCCGGATGTTCCGGGCTTTTACTTTGATTCAGAGGATTCTACCTGCATTTGTTTGGAAAATTTTCTGGGAGATGACAACCGTTATTATGCATATGTGCAGAAAGGAACATACACAGTTCAATCCTCTGGGTACTCGGTTGACACCGTGGAAGTAACCGGAAGTGGAACTCATGATATTACAATGGAACTTGCACTTGTGTCAGGAAAAGGTTCCGGGTATTATAAATTTGTAGATACCGAGGATGAAAATAATTACTATTGGGCATTTTCAGCATTTGATTCGTACAGCATCTACTTAAAGCCGGGTACTTATTATGTAAAAATAGAAGATGCTACAGTTGATACCATTGAAGTGTCACTTGGTGAGATGACAAAGGATTATGAGATGTATTCCTGCAAGGGTGAGCTGTTAGACATGGCAGGACTTCAAATTCCAAAAGACTTGTATGGAAATTACGAGATTTTGGTTATGAGAAATGAAGTGGTTTATAAGAAATTATTCATGACGCCAAATGATATATCTGGTTTCAAATTTGACGTTTTAGCCGGCGAATATGAGTTTTTGCACAACGGAAAATCGGTTGGCAAGATGACAGTTACTGATTCCAATGTTGTGAAAGATTTAACGATGCCATACAAATATGTAAAAATTAAAATGCTTGATGCAGAAGATGAGTTAATATCGATATATCCGACACGGAGACTTAAATTTGCAAATAAGGGTACGAGCAGCATTTACTACTACTATATGTATGATGATGAGTCTGGGAATTATACATCGAATGTCGTGCTGCCAACCGGCGATTACCAGTGTGTCGATTATTACTGTATGCCAAGTATAGGAGACTATGGCTTTACAGTGGATGGTTCAAGCGATACTGTTGTTATCAATACAAACGTGTATAAGATATCCGGCAGCTGTAAGGTAAATGGAGCCGAGGCGTCCGATGATACATGGGTATACTTGCACAAAAAAGGAGATGCAACAGAACTTTCGAATTATACATTTGATGACGGAAAATATGAATTCTATGTAGAGCCGGGAGAGTATGAGATAAAAGTGTCTCTAGATTCCGGAATGGTTACCGCAGCGGACATAACGATTACCGATGCATCTGTTACGAGAGATTTGGAGTTAGAAGAGTAAAACGATGGAGGTAGTTTGATTGCAGATTACACATGGAGGGATATGATATGAGAAAAATGAGACGAAAACTCGCCGTCTTGCTTGTATTTGTGCTGGCATTTACGATGCTGCCGCAAAATGTACTGGCGGCAAAGAAAAAGGTGAAACTGAGCAAAAAATCAGTAACGGTGACAGTTGGAAAGACTGTTAAGATTAAGTTGAAAAACAACAAAAAGAAAGTGAAGTGGACGGTTGTATCCGGCAAGAAAAACGTGAAACTGAGTAAAAAGAAAAAGTCCGGTGTTACGATTAAAGGTAAAAAAGCCGGAAAAGCGAAAGTGCAGGCGAAAGTCGGCAAGAAAAAGTTTGTCTGCAAGGTGACGGTGAAGAAGCAGACGTCAGATAAAAACAGCGGAAAAAAGACAGCAAAACCGACGACAAAATCGACGGTAAGACCAACGCAGGTACCGAGCCCGACACCACTGCCGACTAAGGGGCCGGAGCAGACGATGCTTCCACCGGATGAGACACCGGAACCAACGGTAGAACCGGGGAAAAACTATCAAGGACTTTATGCGGAAAATGAAGAACTTATCATCAGCTCGATTGCTTTTGAAAAAGAAGTCGATTATTATTTGAGTTATAACAATATTTACGTGTGTGAGGGGGAGGCAAATTCGCTGAAAGACATCGTGCCGGATGTGACAAAATGTGAGTTTACGGTTTATTGTTATGGAAAGAAGGCAGAGGTAAAATCGATTTCGGACGTCGCGTGGAATGAAAAAACATCAAAGGGAAAAGGCAGTTATACCTTTTCAATAACAGCAGCACTCGATGGCAAAGAGTATACAAAGACGGCTAAAATGATGCTTGGGCTGTCACAGAACGAAACCTTTGATAAAGTATTTGATAATGGATTTACGCTGCTTACGTTACAGGCAGATGACAGAGAGTATGAATTAGAGAGAGGTTTAGCAAAAGATCCTAATGGCGATAGTTCCCATTTCAGTTATTATTATTTTAAAGATAAAGACGTGGACACAGAGGACATAAAAGATGCAAGTACGAAAAAAATAACCGGCATTTATGAAGATGAGAAGATAACACTGGATATAGAGGATATCAGTGTGCTGAAGGAAAGTATTATGTTCAGACCTTCATCTTATAAAAGAGGAAGACAATTCCTGGAGCTTAGTTATGTCGATATTTATGTGAAAGCGGAAAATTACTTTATGATAGACGCCTTTACATCAACAAAAGGAGCGGTAAAATACAGTGATTATATGGTGGGAGACAATCAGGGCTTTATCTATGACGAAACGATAGAAGACGGTAAATCGTTGAAGGATATATTTACGGATTTATCAAAAAATTTGAAGATATACCGCACGATTTATCGTAATGTCTACTGCGTAGATAACAGCATCCGTAACGTTGTCTGGCATGATGAGCCTTATTATGCGGGAAAAGAAGATAAAGGATATTATACGTTTGACCTTGTGATAACGGTTGATGGCAAAGAGATTAAGCAGTCGTATGTGCTTGTTGAACAGCAGAGAAAGTATACAGTGTCCGGAAAACTGGAGACAGAAGATGGGCTGCCGATTGCAAATGCTGAAGTTTCGTTATATAAATGGAATGAGGAACATTGGTCGCATGATGACACAATTAAGACCGATGAGAAGGGGAATTTCACGACTAAACAATCAAAGGGAGAGTACAAAATTTATTTGGGAGAATCATTTTCTGTTGAGAGTGACATGCAGCATGATGAGAAGCTTCCGGTTTATAAAATGTCCGGCACGGTAAAGAGAACTGGTGCACAGACAATGGATATCCCTAATATTTGGATTTCGGCAACAGACAATAGTGATGTCCTTTATGGTAGTGATTTCGATGATGACAATCATTATTACAGATACCTGACAAAAGGAACCTATATAATTTATGTAGGTAGTTATGAATTTGATAGGTTTGAAGTGACTGGCAGTGAAGAACGCGATATTACGTTGGATTATGCGCGAATTTTTGGAAAATGCAGCAACACGTATTTATATAAAAATGTGGATGGCAGCGACGATTTTGTATATGCTTCTGTCACAAATGGATGGTATAATGTTTATTTGAAGCCGGGAACTTATCAAGTAATTGATGGTGCTACTGTCATTGATACGATTGATGTGGAGCTTGGTGATACAAGGAAAGATTATATCGAACATTCCTGCAAAGGCAACCTGCTTGATGTATCTGGTCTTGCAATTCCGGAAGAAGTGAGTGGAACCAGAAGCTATGCGATTTCTGTCAAGAGAAATGGGGAACAGTATAAATCAATTAATGTTCCGATGGATGGTAAAGAGAATGCGTTTGATTATGAATTGGATTTGCTGGACGGCGAATATGAGTTTTTCTATGCGGGCACCAGCGTTGCCAAAGTTACAATCGACGGCTCCGATGTTGTGAAAGATTTAACGCTGCCAATGAAATATGTAAAAATCAAATTGCTTGATGCCGAAAATAATGTAATTCCATTATCGAAGAAAAACTATGTGAAGAAAACCACGGAATCCGGAAATTTCTATTATTTATTGGGAGGTCTGGCAGGTTATTCCACACATGCAATGCTTCCGCTTGGAACTTATGTGTTTGGCACGAATAACACAAATATACAGAACTTGCAGAGTAAGACATTTACGGTTACCGAGGAAGATGATGTGGTTTCTGTGAATACACAACTGTATCAAGTAAGTGGTTATTGCAAATTGAATGGGGTTAATGTTTCAGATGATGCAAGGATAACATTATTTGACAAAGATTCGTCTTCGACTTGTGCAGCAAACGATATGAAGGATGGCAAATATTCTGTGTATGTAACGACGGGAGAGTATAAGATGATAATATCCGGTTCGGTGGGAATATTAGCATCTGAGGAGATAACAGTAACGAGTGCTTCGGTTGGGAAAAATTTTGATATAGAGGTTGGCAAACTGACCGGAAAACTTACATGGGAAAATGGTAGTTCCTTTACCGATTTTGATACGGATATGTGGCAGATTTGTTTGCAAAGGCAAGAGCCATATTATTCGGACCGTGTGGCAAGATTAGAACAGGACGGTTCTTTTGAAGTAAAGGATATTTTATTTGGTACCTACGAGGTGCTTATGTATTCAGAGTATAACAATGCGAGTGTAAAAGTAGGTACGATAACGATTGACAGTAAAACAAAGAGTCAGGATTTTGTGATTCCCGGATATGCCGTTCATGTGAAGATGTTAGATAGTGAAGGAAATCCTATGGAATATAAACAGGCTTCTTTTGTAAATACAGAGGATGAAACGGATATAAAATATTTTTATACAAATAGTGAAGGCGAAGTTTATTTGATTGTTAATAAACCTGGCACTTATAAGGTTATATTTGAGGAAGGTGGCTATGGAAGTGGAAATTTTGCTTCCTACGGAACGGTAACGGTGACAGATAAAAATGTATCTGTGACACTAAAAAAATCTGAACCTTGACGGACAAAAACCATTGTGCTATACTAGGGTTTGACGAGGACGTCACAAGCGAAAGTTTGTGACGTCCTTTTTTTATGCGATGAACCAAAGACATAAGTGGCAAAGGAGGTTATCAAAATGGATACAGCAATCAAATTTTTATATTTAAGTGAACCGGATATGATTCGGGCAGGTGTGACGGATATGGATGCCTGTGTGGAGGCAATGGAAGATTTATTGTTGACTTTACATAAAGGGGACTATGTGATGGGTGGAAAAAATCACAACTCCCATGGCTGCATGGTGACTTTTCCGGATGACCCGGAATTTGAGGGAATGCCGAAAAATGCAGAGGACAGACGATTCATGGCAATGCCGGCATATCTTGGCGGACGTTATCAGATGGCGGGGATGAAGTGGTACGGCTCGAACATGGAAAATAAGAAAAAAGGGCTGCCACGTTCCATTTTGATGATGATGTTAAATGATAAAGATACGGGGGCACCGCTTGCGATGATGTCGGCAAACCTTTTGAGTTCTTACCGGACAGGAGGAATTCCCGGTGTTGGCTGCAAATATTTAGCAAGAGAGGATGCAAAAACAGTCGCTATTATTGGACCCGGTGTGATGGGAAAAACGTCCCTTCGTGCCTTTGTCAGTGTGAGACCAGGCATTGATACGGTGAAGATTAAGGGACGTGGACAAAAGTCTATCGATTCATTTGTTGCATTTGTCAAAGAGGAATGTCCGGGAATCAAAAATATTGTGATTTGTGATTCTATTGAGGAAGCTGTAAAAGACAGCGACATTATCAGTATGACAACAACGGTAAAGGACAGCGAGGCTGAATTTCCTTATATTGATACGAAATGGATTAAAAAAGGTGCACTAATCAGTATGCCTTCGGCGGCTCGTTTTGATGAAGATTTTCTTGTAAATGGCTGTAAAAAGGTTGTGGACAACTACAAATTGTACGAGGCGTGGGAGGAGGAATACCCATATCCGACTTACGATCAGGTGCAGATTGTAGGAAGCAAATTTACGGATTTAAAACAGATGGGGAAAATTACAAGAGAGGACATTATTGATGTGGCAGATGTGATTACCGGTGAGAGAAAAGGACGGGAAAGCGAAGATGAAATTATCGTATATTCTGTCGGAGGCATGCCGGTTGAGGACATCGCGTGGGGAACTACTGTTTACCGCCGTGCCTTAAAAGAGGGCATTGGCGTGGAACTGCCATTGTGGGATAAACCGGAAATGGCGTAAGAGAACAAGGGGGAATCGACATGGAGAAAAACAAGAAATTAGGATTAGGAAGTGTGGTTTCTGTTTCTGTCGGACTTGTCATTGCGACAAGCTGTCTGGTGTCATTGGGACAGGGAGCAGGAACAGTGGGAATCCCATTTATTGGTGCGATGATTATTGCCTGTCTGCTGAATATGACAACAGTTGCTTCGCTTTCTGAGTTAAATGGTCTGATGCCAAACACGACCGGAGGACTGGCACAGTACACACTTGCCTGTATGGGGCCGTTTCCCACCATGATTTCTATGGTGGGAGGGTATCTGATTTGTAACATTTTGTCGTGTGGTGTTGAGGCATCGATTTTTGCTTATGCCATGTCGCAGACGCTTCATCTGCCGATTCCAAGCATCGGCTACACCATTATCATGACGGTAATCGTTATGGTGGCAAACCTGTTTGGTGTCGATATGTTTGCTAAAATTCAGAATTTGGTTGCATTTCTTTTGGTGGGTTCGATGGTTGTTATGGGAATTATAGGTGCCCTGGGTCTTGGAACCGGACAGGTTGTTTCCCAGCCGGCAAGCATGTCAACGAATTTCTCTGATATCGTGTCGACGACAGCGGTGGCATTTTGGCTGTTTATTGGTGCCGAATATGTCATTCCGATATCCAAAGATGTAAAAAATGCCAAACGAAATGTGCCGCTTGGTATGATGATTGGCTTGGGACTTATTTGTCTGGTACAGGCAATCATGGTATTAGGTTTTCATAATTATACGCCGTGGGCCGAACTGACAGAATCCGCCGCACCGCATTTGTTATATGGTGAGAATCTCCTTGGCGGAGCCGGAAAATACTGGATGACAATGGTGGCTGCCCTGGCGGTTATCAGCACACAAAATTCAACGGTAAGTGGTCTTTCTAACATTTGTCAGGGCATGGCAAAAATGAATATGATGCCACAGTTTTTTGCCAAGACAAATAAAAGAAAAGTACCATTTTTCGGTGTAATATTTGTCAGTGTTACCATTTTGATTTTTGCTTTTATTAGTGACAGTTCCTCCTCAGCAATCTCATTTTTGATTCTGGTTGGCTCTGTATTTTGGATGATTTCGTATATTTTAGCACATATTGACGTGCTGATTCTGCGAAAAAGAGTTCCAAATGCACCTCGTTCCTTTAAGGTTCCACTCGGCAAAATACTACCACTTATCGGAATTTTAGGAACAACCTACATGATTTTGAATATTTCAACCGACTCGGCAGAGCGGTTAGCTATCTGGGGCGTAACCGGAATTGCCTTTTTGATTCTTGGTGTCTATTCGTTCTTTTGGATTAAATACAAAATGCGGATGCCAGTCTTTAAGAGCGTGCCGATGGAGGAAGTTATGGCGATGGAAAATGATTTGTATTATGTGATACGAAAAGAGAAGGGGATTTGGAGGTAGCCGTGTTTTGGGGTTTGCCATAAATGAACAGAAAACTTTGCGTCTCATGGGCGTTTTCACTCATTGAGTGCGTAGCGGTATGGGCACTGAAACCACCAGTGTCGCATACCGACGCACTCAAAACCCATGAGTCACAAAGTTTTCTGTTCATTTATGGCAAGCCCCAAAAGACGGGCTGTACGTTTTTGGTAGAAATTTGTTGCTCCAAAACTGATTTAAATTTTCTTCGACAACTCTTCTTCTATGATTTGCCCCATAGAGTTGCATTTTTACGTTGAAATTAGGCTTTATCAGCAAAAATCACGTATTAATTGCAACGCTTTTTGGTGATTGTAACCTTTTTGGTTGTTTTATTTTGAAAAGCAGGCGAAAGCATGCAACGTTTTTGAACTTTTGTGAGGTTTTAGGTTGCATAAGCTTCTCTCCGGCATTTAACACAAATTTTTTCTCTTAATGAACTGAGAACAAAAAATCATTCCCCGGCATATATTGAAAGCAATAGTGTCAGGGGATGATTTTTTATGGAGCCAAAAGAGTTTTGTCTAGATTTGTCTGTTGTTTTGCGGCGGACACCGCAGGCAATGGCAGTGGTACGGGGAATTGAGACGTACCCGGAAATTTATGGAGAGGTACGTTTTTATCAAATGGAAGCCGGTGTGTTAGTGGCAGCGGAAATCGAGGGGCTGCCGGTGGAAAGTGCGCCGTGTGATAATCCGGTCTTTGGTTTTCACATTCATGAGGGCGGCAAATGCGACGGAAACAACGAGGATATGTTAGCCGATACCGGAGGTCATTTTAATCCCAATAATTGTCTGCATCCATATCATGCGGGGGATATGCCGCCGCTATTTGGAGCGAACGGCTATGCTTTTATGGCATTTTTCACAAACCGTTTCAAAGTTTCTGATGTTATAGGAAGAACAGTTGTCATTCATGCCAAACCGGATGACTTCATGACACAGCCATCCGGGGCGTCCGGTGAAAAAATTGCCTGTGGGGTAATCGGCTGATTTTAGGTGCCAGTGTTGACAAAATGTGCTATACTTATTCTTATCATAAAAGATAGGAGTGACGCAGCATGAAAAGCAAACAGATTCTCTCGCTTTCCCTTGCCGCATGCCTGACGATTGGCTCTCTTGCCGGAGCAGGTGAGGTGCAGGCAAAAGCAAAAGCGAAAAAGCCGGTATTGTCAAAAACAAAAATGACTGCCTATATCGGCAAGACAAAGACATTGAAGGTTAAGAAAAACGGAACGAAAAAAATCGTGAAAACCAAATGGACTTTGTCCGGAAAAAAAGTGGCAAAACTGTCGAAAAAGAAAAAGACATCGGTAACCGTTAAGGGATTAAAAAAAGGCACCGCGACAGTAAAAGCTAAGGTTTGGTATCAGAAGAAAGGTACCAAAAACAAGAAAAAAGTTACTTTAAAATGTAAGGTGAGCGTAACAAAATATGTTTCTAAAGCGGCAAAGAAAAAGGCGAACGTGTTAAATGCGACGACGAAGTATCAGCCGCTTGCCAAGTTGGCAGCACAGCATGGATTCAAGTTGGGAACTGTTGTAAATTACACAAATGTTACGACAGACGACAACTACAAAAATCTTGTGAAATACCATTTTAACAGTTTGACAGCAGGAAATGAGTTTAAGGCATATTCGCTTTTAGACCAGGCAAAATCCGCAAAGAGCAAAGATGGTATGCCGGTAATGAATTATGACAAGGCAGATACGATTATTTCATTTGCCAAGGAAAACGGAATCCAAATGCGCGGACATGTTCTTGTGTGGCATGCGTATATGTGTGACTGGTTCTTCCGCGAGGGCTATGACACAAGTAAGAAATATGTAAGCAAGGCGGTTATGCAGAAACGTCTTCAGTATTATATTAAAGAAGTAATCACTCATTTTGAAAAGAAATATCCGGGTGTAATTTACTGCTGGGATGTCGTAAATGAGGCAGTAGCAGACCAGAATGTAGGGGATGATAACAGAAACCTGCGTAAAGATAATCAGTTTTACAAAATCCTTGGCAGCGATTATGTGGAGCAGTCGTTCCTCTATGCGAAAAATACGGTAGATGAGCTGGGTGCCGATATTAAGCTGTACTATAATGATTACAATTCATTTTACAAATCAAAACGTGAAGAAATTGTAAATCTGGTTAAGAGCATTAACAGTTATGCCAAGGACGCCAAAGGAAATGTCCGCAAACTGTGTGACGGCGTTGGCATGCAGGGCTACATCGGCGGTTACGGAACTCAGAATGGCTGCATGAATGAGCAGAATATTTCGGATATTAAGAAATCAATTGAGACGTATGCAGCACTTGGCTGTGAAGTTCAGGTGACCGAAATGGCAGTAAGAAACTATATGAATACAAAGGAAATGCAGAAAAAACATGCGGAATTTTATAAGAAATTATTCCAGATGTTTGTGGATGTGAATGCCCTTCCGGCAGATTGTTCCGGTAAATCGGCAGAAGAAATCAAAAAACTGGAGGAGAGCCGTCCGTTGAAAGCGGTTTCAATCTGGGGCTGGCAGGATGACCCGTCGCTTGAAGATAATAATTACAGTTATTCCATGAATGGACCATACTGTGGTTTGTTTACCGAGTTGTATGCGGTGAAGGATTCGTTTAAGAATGTGTATGAGGTTCTTGCAAATAAAAGAATTTAAGGGTGTTGACATTTCAAATTTTCAAGATTATAATAGCGGTAACACGTAGATGAGACGAGTAAAGCGCAGAACATGTCAGAGAGAAATGCCTTGTGCTGGAAGCATTTTCATGGGAACCGTTTGAAAACTACCTCGGAGTGACCCCAATCCGGTCCGGTGACCCCGTTATCGTCAGAATGAAGCCGGGATGATTTATTACTATTTCGTCCAACAAGGGTGGAACCGCGAGAACATTGAATTAATGGCCTCGTCCCTTCGAACTATAACAGCGAGAAGGGATGAGGCCTTCTTGTATATTGAATGAAAACAGGAGGAATTGACATGAAAGTAACACTTAAAGATGGTTCAAGCAAAGAGTATTCACAGGCAATGAGCATTATTGATATTGCCAAAGACATCAGTGAAGGACTTGCCAGAGTGGCATGCGTTGCCGAGTTAGACGGCGAAGTTGTGGATTTGCGCACAATGGTAGATGGCGAGCACACACTGAATATTTTGACATTTGACAGCGACGAAGGAAAAGCAGCATTCCGTCACACTGCATCCCATGTGCTGGCACAGGCGATTAAAAGATTGTATCCGGATGCGAAATGTGCCATCGGACCTTCGATTGAGGACGGTTTCTACTATGATTTTGATATAGCACCATTAGACCGTGAGGCGCTGGACAAGATTGAAAAAGAAATGAAAAAGATTGTTAAGGAAGGTGCGGCATTAGAGCGTTTTACCCTGCCAAGACAAGAGGCAATTGATTTGATGAAAAAACGTGAGGAGCCATACAAGGTTGAATTGATTGAAGATTTACCGGAAGATGCCGAGATTTCTTTCTATCAGCAGGGCGAATACATTGATTTGTGTGCCGGTCCTCATTTGATGAATACAAAACCGTTAAAGGCAATGAAACTGATTTCTTCTTCCGGTGCTTACTGGAGAGGCAATGAGAAAAATAAAATGCTTACCCGTGTATACGGAACTGCTTATACAAAAAAAGCGGATTTGGATGCTTATCTGGAGCATTTGGAAGATATTAAAAAACGCGACCACAATAAATTGGGACGTGAACTGGAACTGTTTACCACCGTTGATGTAATCGGTCAGGGACTTCCTCTTCTGATGCCAAAAGGTGTACAGGTTATTCAGACTTTGCAGCGCTGGATTGAAGATGAGGAAGAAAAGCGCGGTTACATGAGAACGAAGACACCGTTGATGGCAAAATCTGATTTGTACAAGATTTCCGGTCACTGGGATCACTACAAAGAAGGTATGTTTGTTCTTGGTGATGAGGAAAAGGATAAGGAAGTATTTGCACTTCGTCCGATGACCTGTCCATTCCAGTATTATGTTTACAAGGCAAGTCAGAAATCCTATCGTGACCTGCCATGTCGTTATGGTGAGACATCAACATTGTTCCGTAATGAGGATTCCGGTGAAATGCACGGCTTGACTCGTGTGCGCCAGTTTACAATTTCCGAGGGACATTTGATTGTGCGTCCGGACCAGATGGTAAAAGAATTTAAGGATTGTATCGCTCTCGCTCAGTACTGTTTACAGACACTTGGTGTTGAGGAAGATGTAACGTATCATTTGAGTAAATGGGATCCTGAAAATCGTGAAAAATATATTGGCGAGCCGGAAGTATGGAATGAGACAGAAGAAGATATCCGCCGGATTCTGACAGAACTCGATATTCCATTTACTGAGGATGTCGGAGAGGCCGCTTTCTACGGACCAAAAGTAGATATCAACGCAAAGAATGTATACGGTAAAGAAGATACCATGATTACCATTCAGTGGGATGCACTTTTGGCTGAACAGTTTGATATGTATTATATTGATGAAAATGGTGAGAAAGTACGTCCATACATCATTCACAGAACATCCATTGGATGTTATGAGAGAACGTTAGCATGGCTGATTGAGAAATACGCCGGTGCATTCCCAACATGGCTTTCACCGGAGCAGGTACGTGTTCTGCCGATTTCTGAGAAATATCTCGATTACGCAAACAGCGTGGAAGAGAAATTAAAAGCGAATGGCATCCGCAGCAGCGTGGACAGCCGTTCCGAAAAAATCGGTTACAAGATTCGCGAGGCAAGACTTCAGAAAACACCGTATATGCTCGTCGTTGGACAGAAAGAACAGGAAGAGGGCGTCGTATCCGTTCGCAGCCGTTTCAAAGGAGACGAGGGTGCGCAGTCTTTGGATGCGTTCATTGATGACATTTGCAAGGAAATCCGTACGAAAGAAATTCGTAAGGTAGAAGTGACACCGGAGAGCAAATAAGCGGGAGGTTTGTATGCAGCAGAATAGACAGACAAATGCAAAAGCGATTGCATCGTTAGTGCTTTCATGTGCTTCGATGGTTTGTTGTATGCAATGGTCCATTTCTTTGGTAATGGCAGTGCTTGGCATTGTATTTGGAATTTTGGGGCTTCGGGATGATAATCCGAATCAGGAAGATGCAGCAATTGCCGGTATCGTTGTGGGAGTGGCAGGGGTCATCCTTGCCATTGTCGTAGCGGTGCTGCTAATAAAAATTACGAATAATTCGTCGCTGCAGCATCTGGAACAGGCAGCAGCCTATTTCGCCCCATACGGCAGGATATAGAAATGGAGGAATCTATGACAGATATAAATCGACACAGAGGGCTTGCAATTGCCTCTCTTGTATTAGGTGGAATTTCCTGTTTTTGTTGTTTTGGAACAGGTATTGGCGTAATCCCTGCCGCAATCGCCCTTGTCTTTAGCATTATTGCAGTGGCAAAAGGTGGTAAAAATGCAAGAAAATTAGGAATTATCGGATTGATTTTAAGTGCCATCGGTCTTATTTTAAATGCCGTGATTTTGGCATACGGAATCTGGATGATTCGCTGGGACCACATGACAATTGAAAATTTATCCTCAATTCAGAACTTAAATCCTGCGAACGAAAAAGACATCATCGAGTGGCTTCAGCAGTTTATTAAGATTGATATATCGGGGATGGTAAATTAAAAGGGTGTTGATATTTTTTGAGTTCCGTAATTTGGTAGAAAAGTTTTGTATCTCGTGGGCACTCCCGTTTGTTGAGTGCGTAGCGGTATGGGCGCTGAAACTACCAGCACCACATACCGACGTAC
>CALELW010000056.1 GCA_937902905.1 uncultured Clostridium sp.
GGAAAGTGGCGGATACAACGTTGACACATCGGTTTATCTGGGCACCTGAACTGCATTACATCGCAGGGCACTGGTATGTATTTTATGCCGGAAGTGAGGACAAGGAAAATAACTGGGCATTTGACTGCCACGTTCTTGTCTGTGACAGCGATGACCCCTATACAGGAAACTGGAGTGAAAAGGGGAAATTCCAAAAGCGGGAGGATGACGATTTCTCTTTCACCGGATTTTCATTGGATATGACATATTTTGAAGATGGTGAACGTTCTTATGTAATTTGGGCGCAGCATAGTCCGGAGAAGATTTCCTGCCTGTATTTGGGGGAGGTTAATCGCGAGGAGCCATGGAAATTAATTTCGCTTCCGATGCTTTTAACCGAGCCGGAGTATGACTGGGAAAAAGTCCGCTATGCCGTAAATGAGGGACCTGCGGTTGTCAAACATGATGGAAGAATAATGGTTTTCTTTTCCGCGTCCGGTACCGGTCCGGAGTATTGTGTAGGAGTAATTTCTGCCAAAGAGGGAAGTGATTTGCTAAAGCGGGATTCATGGACAAAGCAGAATACACCCATACTTACATCCGAGGATTTACATGAGGAATTTGGACCTGGACACAATTCATTTACAAAAGATAAGGATGGAAATGATATTTTCGTATATCATGCCAGAAGTCTGGAATGTTTTGAGGGAAGATGCGGATATTCGGAAAATGACCCTCTGCATGACCCATGCCGACATGCAAGAGTGAGAAGAATAGTGTGGGAGTAAGAAAAAAATGAAGTTCATTCGTATCGAGACAAGATAATGCTTCGCATTATAGTCTCTCACGAATGAACTTCATTTTTGTTTTGATATTATGGGGTGAGGTTTTCTCTTTCTAAGTTAAGTTCAAGTTCCTTGATTTGCTTATTTAGGTTAGTTGGGAAAGGAAATTTTTACAGAGCCTAAGCAAGTGATATTGTTGTTGGCAGCAATAATTATAGGGTCGTCAATTAATGCTAAAACCGGAATGTGTTTTTCGGCAGTTACTTTTTGTATGGATTCATCCTGCGCTATTGAGCCTGTATAATGAACTTCAATGTTAAAATTTTTTAGCATATCTAATCTCGTGTAATATGAAAATTTGGAGTAGTCAGCATCTGGTGAGAGATGGTATTCTCTAAATTGAATGACAGCACCTGCACTATCGCCCATGATTATTTTGTCGTGGTGTGAGAGATAGTCTACAAGATTAAACTCCTGTAAGCGTAAGTAAAGCTTGTCAGGCAGACCGCCTGTAAAATAAATTATATCCGAATTTGCACATTTTTTTAGTGCAGAATCAGGAGTGTCTTCAAAGTAATTTATATACGTGAGTTGTTCTTTTTTTATATTAAATTGAAAAAACATTCTTTCAAGCCCATGACGATATATTCCCATTTCTTTTGAGTAAAATGTTTTCCATACTTCGTTTGAAGGGATGTCATTAGTGCGGAAAGAGAATGGAATGACACAAACTTTATGGCATGGCTTAATATATTTTTTTAATTCTGTAACGTATACTGAATTTTGAATATTATATGTATTCATTAGAATATTAATCATCAAATCACCTCGTCATAAGCATAGCATAGTTTCATAAAGAAAGTAAAGGTAGTAAGGAACACTCGAGTTTATTTATCCTTTTCTTTTTGTTAATTCTTTAATTTGGTTGTCTTTTTCCACCATTTCTTTGTCTTTTTGGGCTATCGTTTCATCCTTTTCCGCCAGCAGTGCTTCAAGGTCTTCTATTCTTGCTTCTAATTTACGGATTCGACCGCGGTTGGTATCGTTAATGACAGCAGCTACGTCTTCGTTTGCCAATTCTTCAATGAACATATACATCAGCTCCTTTCGTTCCGACATCATCATTATAGCACTTTCATACACAGGTTGTAAAGCGGGATTTTCCAGAAGAAATTGTGTCATTTCAGAGGGTGTGCGGATGCTAAAGAAAGTGAGCCAACGTTCCAGTTCGCCGGCTGCTTCGGGGTGTTTTTTCCGAAAAATATCAAGACAAACATAGTCATAATACTGTAAAAGTTCCAATTCAACGCCGCTGTCGCTTTTTTGCCGAAAATGATGGATGTATTCGGATGAACCTGCGAAAGCCGGATGACTTTCTTCCATAAAAATAATAGAGTATACAGGCATAATGGATGTATAATCATAGTTACTTTTTAATTCGTTTTCTGGGATGGAATATTGACGTTTAATAAGGTCAGCAGAATAAAATACAGAGCGTTCCGGTGGCATAAATAACCCTTTTCGTTGAATTTCAACATGTCCGAAACTTTGATTTTTAAACCGGACGACTAAATCTAAAATGCCTCGTTTACTGTAGATACTATTTGCTGTTGTTTCGCCACTCAACGAATGGAGTACCGTAACCTCTTGTCCAATGATGGATGAAATTAGAGAAGAAAGACGGTCAGGATATTTGTCAGGATGAAAAATATTTTTGAAAATTGTATCATTTAGTAAATTTGGAACTCGTTTTCCCATTAAAATGTCATGGTAAAGTTTCTGCTTTTGGGGTGACAGTTGATAATAAATATTTGCAAAGGCAGAATCTGTGCTAAGCCATTTTGTCAGTAAATTTGTTTTTGCCATAGGCATCTCCTCCTGATAAGAATATTTCGTAAGGTGCAATAAAACAATTTGATTCTTACGATATGAAGCAAGTATATCAAAATAAAATACAAAAAATAAGTGTCGTCTGTCCGATATATGGGGGTCTCAAAATCCTAAACGACAAAAATTAAAAATCCTGCACCCATTTTCCCATCCAAATCGTGTATTATATAGAAAGTAATTATTTTCTACCATGCATGGAAAAAAAGATATTGTAGTAAAGGAGTATCAGGCAATGATTAATAAATATGCCGGGATGGAGTATGAGGACGTCGTGCGGCAGTATGCAGAGATTACCACAGGCAGTTCTGGATTCGAAATGTGGATATTGGATATATGCCACAGGAGAACCAAAAGTCTGACTCTTTGCAAATAGAAGATGAAGAAACGGAGCAGCTTGTTGAGGCTCTGCGAAAATTACCTTTTCGATACCGCGAAGTAATTGTGCTTTATTATTATGAAGAATATGGCACGGGTGAAATTGCAAAAATGCTGCATACAAGTGTGAACACGGTGAAGTCAAGACTTCGCAGAGGCAGAGAAAAACTCGCTGCCATCATGAAAAATTAACAGGGATTAAATAGGAGGCAAAATGATGGATATAAAAAAAATAGATAAGATTAAAACTCCGGAAGATTGGGTGGAGGAGGCATTGAATCCGGAAAAGATAGGATATAATTCCCATAGGAGAAATTCAATGAAAAAACTTCGGACAGCGGCTGCGGCAGTAGTGATTTTTCTTTTGTGCGGAACTTTTGTAACTGTGGCGGCAACAAAATCCAATGTATTTCAATCGCTTTTGGAAAATATGTTTGGCAAGGAAAATGTCACGGAGGTAGAGCTAAATCCAGAACCAGCCAAAGAAGTGGCAGATGTTAAGGCGGGAAAGGATGGCGCAATACAGTTGCAGGAAAACATGATGGTGGTCGGAGAGAAAGAAAGTTTTATCAGTGAATATCATTTTGAGGGAGATGAGGAAAAAGTAGACCATGTGTACACTGTTGTTTCCGATGGATTAAAGAAAATGGACACCGGTTGCTTTTGAAAGTGTGCTTGACGGGGAAAAATGCGGTTTTCAATATGTGACAAGCGGCAACGAAATTTATGCCTTTAATTACACGGGTGGAATTACTGAGATTTTCTCTTATTATAAAAACGGCACAATTTACGGTGTAAGAGAAGAGGAAAATTCAACAAAAGGTTATTTGGTGGAAATCAATCTGGCAGAGAAAACGGTGAAAAAAATATCCGGCGGGAACATGATTTGCAATTTTGTCATGTCACCGATGGGAAGCAAAATTTTGTGCAACCATAGGGGAGACGGTTACTGGTCAGTCTTTGATATTGCTTCGCAGACGGAGAAAAAAATAAGCCAGAAACTTGTGAATGGATATGCAAGGACAACAGAAATTGAGTTTTTGGATGAAAACCGCATTTTAACCTATGGCGAGCCGGTTTTCAAAAACAATACAGAAGAGGATTCTACATGCGTAGTAAATTTACAGACCATGAAAATTGAAAAGAAATATTCAGGTGCCGGCCTTGTTAATATGAAATGGTCATACCGTTACCACCATAAAAAGAAATCACTGGAATTCTATGAAATTACCGGAAATCAGTCATTTACCATTCCTAATGTCATGGACAGTGGCGATGTAATTGCTGTAAGTGGTGATTATGTATTATTTGGAAATTTGGAGGAGGATAAACAGGCGGTTTATCTCATTCAACTCACAAATCATACGTGGAAGAAGATGAATATTCCGGGAAAATTAAGAAATGATATGGAAATTCATCTGGTGAAAACACAGAAGAAAATTCTGATTACAAACAAAAAGAGAGCGTATCTTGTGGATGTGAGTTCGCTGTAAAAATTTTATGCAAGCCATATAAAATAAAAACACATTGCAAAGGAAAGCGATGTGTTTTTATTTTGGAAGTGTTTCTTTGCTTCTTGTGTAGGGCTTTTTCTCATCAGTAAGTTCCGCTAGGTAATCCATGCTTGTATTATAATAGATAGCAAGTCGCTTTAGCACTTCAATCGGCATGCTCCGGCTGTCTGTCTCATAATGTGAATACGTACGCTGGCTAATGTGTAAGTAGTCTGCAATGTCTGTTTGTTTTAAATCGTGGTCCTCTCGCAAATCACGAATACGCTGCATTTTCATGTAAAAACCTCCTGAGAATAAGGGTGATTTTAAACGGATAGAATCCGAGCAAAATTCAATAATATTATAAATTGAACGTAGTATATATGATATTATTAGAACAAAATGGACTATTGATTCATAGAACAATATGTGCTATGATATAGGCATAAATTAACAAAAATTGGAGGGGATTATTATGAAAAAAAGAATCTTAGCCATATTAATGGCAGCAATCATGTGCTGTCTGCAACTGGCTGAATTTGTTCCGGCAGAAAAAGTAAAAGCGGCATATTCTGTTAGTGAAGAGGACATTTATTATAGATGTCCGGAATATCTCGATAACAAGGCATATGATAACTATATGGCTAGATGCGAAGAACGCATTGAAAAAGGGATGGCAACGATAAACGATGCAGAAGGTTTGGGTGCCTCGATTTTATATTCGTTACAAAATGGTGCAGAAATCATCATATCGGAATTGGCAAGCTTAGCGGGAATTGGACAGAGTACCAAAGACAAGTTGAATAAGGAAGTGGTTTATCAATTAATTCAGGCGTATCTTTCCAGTGATACTTCTGCAACAAATACAGCTTCGCAAATTGGAAATGCATATAGTACCATTTCTGATGCTTATAATGTGGCAAATGCAACTGATTTGTACAATTATAAAGTGTCATTGAAAAACTCATCTCTAAATCTGTCAGATAATCAAGTTGACAAACTTGTGGATATGTATACAGATGCAGATGCATTTTCAAAAATATTGAGTTATGCTGGCAATGCACAGAAAGCATTAAAAATAATTACAGCATATATTGAAATGCAGGATTTGGATTTGGCAGTATTGAATAAATTGGATGATGCTTTTAGTTCCATGGATTCAGAGTTTGCCAGTGCAATCCGGTCAATTATGTCAGATCGGACATCGGATTTTCTGACATTTGCAAAGAAAAATTATCTACAGGATGAAGTCATAAAGAAAATGGTAAGTGCCGTGGCAAAATATGGTTCATCACCGGTTGTATTTGTAAAAAATGTTTGTGCAAATATATTAGGAAAAATTTATAAATCCTTTTGCCCGACAGCAGATCAAATTATACAAGCAGGAATGTGTCAGGCATATACATATTTGGCAAGAAATAAAGTAAATAAACTTCGGAAAGAATTAAAAAACGGGAAAGCCTCAGAGGACAATATAGAACAGTATAAAGTGGCATATGGTTTTTATATTACAACAATGAAAACAACTATGAATAAAGTCGCAGGTTGTGTAAATGGTTCAGATAAATCAATAAAACAGGCATTAAAAAGCTGGGCAGGCTCACTTTCCGGTTTTACTTATGCTACTTATATGGACCGTTGCCGTTCGGAGGCATCAGCAGATGTATCTGCTGGTCTGTTGAAGATTTCTGGCAATACTGTTACACGTAAGACACCAAATGGGACAACGATTGATGGAAATTATGACAGCACAGAGAGCATCAAGGCGCGGTTAGCAGCAATAAAGCAGAAATATCCACCAAATCAAGGAGTAACATGGAAAGGAGACTGGGGTGGAGCAACCCAGTGTTTTGGGTTTGCACGTATGGTATTCTTTTTCCTTTATGGAAAAGAAATGCCGGCTAGATATTATTCTAATGCTCGTTATCAATATAGAGACGAAAATGGTGTAAATAAGGTAGGACAACTGACAGGAAATTTTACAGCGGCACAAGTGCAGCAATTATTTGCGCAGGCCAAAATTGGTGATGTAATTCAGGCCAGTACAACAGCTTCTTCTGGTCAGCATACCATGATTTTTACCGGACTGACTTCAAAAGGAATCACAGTATACGATTGTAATGCCGCAGTGAATGGTTGTGCTCCGGGAGGATGTGGTATCAATGAATGGGAACGTTCTTATTCGGAATTAGCAAAAGGAACATACGGATATGGTTCTTCCAATGGAGGAATTACGATTTACCGCGCAAATAATTATGCGTCAATCTATGGAGATGGTGATGATGTCTTTTATGATGATAGTGCAAATTTTATCATAAAAGATGGTGTTTTAGTAAAATACACGGGATGGCAGCCATTTGTAGAAATTCCGGATACGGTAACAGCGATTGGTGATGAGGCATTTTTGAATAATAAAACAATGATACATGTGCTGATTCCTGATAGTGTAACTAGCATTGGAGAAAGTGCGTTTGAAGGCTGTACGAGTTTACTGTCTGTGAGTATACCGGATAGTGTGGAATTCATTGGAAACAGTGCGTTTAAAGACTGTACCAGTCTGGGGTATGCATATTTGCCGAATAATGTGAAGTATACGGTGATAGGATACAGAGTTTTTTGTTATTGTGAAAATTTAAAAGAGATAGAAATACCAGAATATGTAACCAGAATTGAGAGTGAATCTTTTTATGATTGCGTAGAATTGCAAGAGATAAAATTTAATCCATATGTCACAGTAATAGGTGATTCTGCGTTTTATAATTGTAATATTGAAGAACTAAGTTTGCCTAAAAAATGTGATAACTTAGGAAGTAAAGCCTTTGGACAGTGTGAACAACTTAAAAGCGTTTTTATAAATAAAAAACTTACAAATACTTCAGGAGGATTGTGGGATTATGAAGGTCCATTTTGTGGATGTTCTTCATTAAATGATGTTGTATTTGAAAGTGGTATAACAGGAATACCGGTCTCTATTTTTGCAGGCTGTACGGGAATTCGGGATATCGAAATACCTGACACGATAACTGTCATTTCAGATTATGCATTTCAAAATTGTGTTAATTTGAAAAAGATAGAATTTCCAAGTGCATTAAAAAGAATAGGACAGCGTGCTTTTGAAGATTGCGACTCAATTGAAAGGGTTGATTTTAATAAAGTAGAGCATGTTGGTGGGTATGCATTTTCGAATTGTGATAGTTTATCGTATGTTTTTATACCTAAAAGTATAGAAAGTACAGGATATTCCTTTTGGGATATGAAAGATGGTGGCGTGTTTGCAGGATGTAATCAACTGAAAGAAATAGAGTTTGATCAAAAGGTGACAGCAATTCCTGACAATTTTTTTAGAAGTGCTCAAATTACGAAAATAGAATTTCCAAGTGCATTAAAAAAGATAGGACAATCCGCTTTTGAAAATGCAAGTTTATTAAAAGATATTGTTTGGAATGATGGAATAGAAGAAATTGAGTCTAATGCATTTAAAGGATGCATGTCAATTGAAACAATGAATATTCCAGATAGTGTAAATTCGATGGGAACATATGTTTTTTCGGGAGATAATAAAATAAAAAATGTTTATCTGCCAAAAGGGCGTATTAATATTACCGAAGGTGTATTTTATAATTGCAACTCTTTAGAGTCTATTACTTTTCCAGATACTGTAGAGGCAATAAGAGAATATGCGTTTGGAAATTGTAGCACTTTGAAAGAAGTAAAGTTATCACCTAAATTGAATTATATTTATTCATACGCTTTTTCGGGCTGTGCTTCCTTAGAGAAATTACATTTACCAGATAGTACAAAGCAGGTACAAAGAAATGCATTTGAAAATTGTGAGGCATTAACGGATATTATATTGGGAGCAGGAATAAAAAATATTCCATCCCAGGCATTTCGAGGCTGTTCCTCCCTAGAATCCATTATTCTCCCATATCAAGTGGAAACCATTGGAGAAGATGCATTTAAAAATTGTACAAAATTAAGAAAGATTACGATACCAAAAGCAACAACTTCGATATCTGACAGTGCATTTTCCTATCCGGATAAAATGACAATTTATGGCGTGGCAGGAAGTTATGCGGAGCAGTATGCAAAAGAAAATGATATTGCTTTTGTTGCACAGCAGATTGCAACGGAGAAAATCACGCTGACTGAAACAGAATTGACATTAGGGCGAAATGAGAAATATCAATTAACTGCTGGATTAAACCCAATGGATTCTACGGATGAAGTTATTTGGTCGTCTTCGGATGAGAAGATTGCAAAAGTGGACAAAACAGGGAATATTGAAGCAATATCGGCGGGCGAGGCTGTTATCACGGCAAAGGCTGGTGAAAAAACGGCGACATGTAAGGTAACTGTAAACATTCCGATAAAAAGCATTTATTTAAACAAAACATCCATAGAATTAAATTCTATTGGTGACAGTTACCAGTTAAATGCAAGTTATTATCCTTCTGATGCAGATGGAGCAATAATATGGAAATCGGATGATGAAGGGATTGTTTCCGTAGATCAAACAGGAAAAGTAACGGCTATAGGAAAAGGAACAACGACAATTACTGTTTCATGCGGGAATGTAAAGGATACATGTACGGTTGTGTCAAACGGAGAGAGTGGTGGTTCACAGATAATTCCATCTCCTAGTCCTCAGCCAAGTTTGAAACCGAATCCAGACAATCAACCGGCGAATACACCGAAGCCAACTGTGACGCCGCAAGTGCCGACAAAAGGGAATACTCCGCAATCGTCACAAACGGTCAATGATGGGAAGAATAGTGCCAAAATAACTTCTTTGACAAAGATTAAAGGTGTCGTTGCAAAGAATCAAAAGAAGTGCAAAGTAAAAGTTACATGGAAAAAGGTGTCAAACAGTTTGGGGTATCAGATTCAGTATGCAACAAATAAAAAGTTTAAAAAGGCGAAGAAAAAAACGGTTAAATCAACCTTTGTTACATTAAAGAAACTGAAAAAGAAAAAGACATATTTTATTCGGATTCGAGCTTATAAAATGGCAGATGGAAAGAAAGTATATGGAAAGTGGAGTTCAGTAAAAAAAGTTAAGGTAAAGAAGTGATAATGAACAATCGCGTTGTAGGTGGGAGTAAATCAAATTATAAATTGGAGGAATTATTATGAAAAAATTAGTTTTATCAACAGCATTACTCGTGCTTGGAGTGGCAACACTGGCAACACCTGCGAAAGCAGCAAAGAAGGCGACGAAATTTTCTTTGACACCGTCAACAACAGCGATTACGCGAAAAAGTGTAAAGGTATCTGTTACGGTAAAAAAGAAAGCAAAAATAAAAGAAATTCGCTATCGTGCCGGAAAAGTCACAAAGAAAGCAAACAAATATTGGAAGCGTGCAAAATCAATCACGAAAAAGAAATCTTTTAGTGCACCGTATAATGGCTGGTATTCGGTTCGGTTGAAAAACAAAGCCGGAAAGTATACTGTCCGCAATATTCAGATTCAGTGCATTGACAAAACGGCGCCATCGGTAAAAACAAGCTACACGGTTGCAAATAAAGTTGGAACGGTTTCCGTTTCTGCGTGGGATAGCAACGGAATTTCTTATGTTGGTTATCAAAAAGGCTGGTTACAGTCCAAACGTAAAGCAGATTATACAGCAATGCAAAACGATCAGAAGTCATTTCAAGTGACAACACCGGGATATTATACCGTTTGTGTTAAAGATGGTGTAGGAAACACTTATTTGGCTTACCAGTATGTGGAACTCTGGAAGGATCTGTGGAGTGTGAAGCCGTTTGATAGTTGGGATGCAGAAAACTATGAAGGTTCAATGAAAGATCGTTGGGGTAATTCCATTACGAATCCGATTAAGGTTAGTACACATGCAGGAGGAAATAAATACATTGAATATTCTTTAGACGGGAAATACACTAGGTTGTCTGGAGAGATTATTCGTTCTGATGAATTGGAAGATGATGAAATTTCATGGATACAAATTATTGCAGATGGTGTGTTGATTTATCAGTCGCCAAAGATGAATTATAAGACAAAACCAGTTTCGTTTGATATAGCAATTAATCGCGCTAAATATGTGAAAATTGTGGCATATTCAGATAAGTATGGATGGGGAGGAGACATGCTGATTACTAATGCGAAACTTTATAACTAGGTAAAAAATATGCAGAAGATATTGGGAAAAACCATTATATATCCAACGATATTTTTTACTGGAATTTTGCTAATAATTGCGTTGAATACTGTTTCCCAAGCAGAAAAAGTACTGCCTCATTTTATGCAGTTGCCTCTTGTATGGGTATTGCCGGGAGTAGTTTTGTTTACTCTTGCTTTTATGGCGATTTATTGCAAATGGAAGAGGTTAAAATGCTTTAATTGTATTGCCTTATTAATATTTTTGGGAATAGTTGCATTGCAATTATTAGTAATACATATTGCGAAGATATATCCAATTACAGATTGTTTTACTACTATGGATGAAGCAATGGCAATGGTGGAGAAACAAAATGGAATTTTAGATAATACAACGGAGTATTTTTCTTCATATACCAATAACTATTTATTTACAATCGTTATGTATTACATATTCAAAATGGCTAAAATAATTGGTGTTGATTATTATAATATGGCTATTTTTGTAAATATGATTTTGCTGGATGTTGGGATATATTTGAGCTTTTGCACCATGCGGAAATTGTGGGGAAGCAGACGTGCTGCGGCAGGTTTGTTGTTAATTGCTTTGTGCCCTACTAATTATGTTTTTTTACATTATGTATATACAAATACATTTAGTGTGCCGGTTGTAATGGGGATTTTGTATTGTGGAATCAGCATAGACAAAGAGAAGAAAAGTATAAGTAAATTTATATGGGCAGTTTTGTTTTGTGTGCTGAGTGTATATGGTACTTATTTAAGACCGACTACCGTGTTCTGTACAATCGGAGTTATACTTTATTTTTTTAGAATAAAGACGCTGAGAGAAAAATGGAAAAAAATTTTGGTGTTATGTATCATAACAAGTTTTTGGATGTTGGTATTAGGTAAGATCATCGATCATCATTTGCAGAACCCCAATAATACGCAAGGGTTTCCCGTGACGCATTGGATTATGGTTGGTTTAAATGGAACCGGTGAAATAACAGGAAAAGATGTAAAACTAACAAGAAAACAGGATGGAAAAACAGAAAAAATCAAATTTAATATGCAGGAAATAGAAAAGCGTATTAAGAAACTTGGTGTAACCGGAATAGCCAAATTATATGTAAGCAAAATGGGAAAAGAGTGGGCTGTGGGGACAGATGATTATCAGGTATTACAGTCAAGTGACAGATATTATTCAGAGGGATATGAGTGGATTTACGGCAACAAAAGGGGGATGGCAGTTGTATATTCACAAATATATAGATGTGTCTGTTTGCTTGGAATCATTATTATGTTAATGCAGCTACGAAAGAAAAAACATACCGATTTTCGATTTGTACTAGTGACAGCCTTTCTTGCCATGATTGTATTTGGACTTTTGTGGGAAACAAATAAGAAGCATACTATATGTTACACATGGATGCTGATTATTATGGCAGAGTCTGGTTTTTATCGTATTTGGCTGGCAAATCAATATATACTGAAGAAAAAACAAGGGTATATTTTACTGAAACAATGGATAGGAATAGGGGTGCTGACACTAGTTCTTATTCTCTGCGGAATTTTATTCCGCTACAGTACGATATCACGAGAGAAAAGATTGTTTTATAAAGAAGAAAATAATATGCCCTATATACAAGATGTTGCTAAAAATAAAAGAATATTGAACAATGTTTTTTATGCTCAGCGTAAATTTAACTGTATTAAGATACATGCTGTTCCCATAAAGGGAGCAAATCAAAATACTGAATATGAAATAACATTGCTTGATAAAAAACAAACTGTTTTGGAAAGTAAGGTGATAAATGCAAAAATAGTGAGAAAATCTTCATGGGTGCTACTTCTGGAAGGGAAAATACTTCCTAAAGGGGAATATTATGTTCGTTTGTCAGGACATGGATTACAGGATACAATTAAATTTCCTTATTTTTGTGGGAAAGTATTTAAACCATATGAAGAGAGTGTTTTGTTGGAAAGTAGTGATAGCATGGCATCCCTATCACTTAGAGTATCATGTAAATATTAAATTTTTTGAAAGGATGATTAGAGATGAGAGGAAAGAGTAAAAAAATAGTAATTGTGATTTTAATGATAACATTATTTTTTGCACAGTCAAATGGAGATGTTTATTGTAAAGCAAAAAACATAAAAGTAAGCAATCCTAAAGTTACAAATAAAAAAATCACATGGGATTGCGTTTACTTTGGTAACTACTATCAGAACAACGCAAAAAAGAAACAGAAAATTAAATGGCGTGTATTGAATGTTAAAAATCAGACAGCTTTGCTTGTGTCGGACAAAATATTAGATTATGGTGCCCAGTGTGGAGATGAGGATTATTGGAAAGGTTATTCTCTTTCTATAGACAAATATCAGGAGCAATCCAATCATTGGAAACAGGGGTTGTTGAGAAAATGGTTGAATAATTCTTTTTATAAAAAAGCATTTAACAGTGTGGAACGAAAACAAATAAAAAAACGAAAAGTAAATATTTCGATGGCGGAGGCAAAGGAAAAGCCAAAATATGTATCCGACAATGTTTCATTATTAGGTTTTTCTGATTTTAAAAAATCATATGGTTTGAAGGAAAAAAAGAGCAGAAAAGCTTATATGACTAAGTATGCACAAAAACGGAGACAAAAAACAGAGTCTATTATTGAAGGAGAAAAGGTATCTAAGGAAAGCATAAAAAATGCAGTGTATTATTGGACATATAATAATTGTATGGAGGGTACAGGCGGTGTTATGAGTGATGGAGATATTTCACAGCTTGGCTTGGATGCTAATTATCCATATGGTATGCGTCCGGTGATAAAGGTTAAATTAAACAAGTCTTTCATTAAAAAGGCAGGGAAAGTAAGTGTGAATATTTAAAAAATATGGGTACCTATTATTGTTAATAGGTACCCATGTGGGATGAAAGGATGGATGTTTATGAAAAAGATAGTAAAGAGAAGTATTAGCTTATTAATTATATTGTCTCTGATTTTATCAGTGTTGCCAGTTGAATTTTTAGGAGAAAGGTCTAATGTTCTAGCGGCTACAAGTGAAGGAGAAGAGTTTACAGTAAATGGTTTAAATTATGTAATATTAAGTGACAATACATCTGTTGGAGTCACGGGAGCTACAGATTCCTCAATAACAGAATTAGTAATACCTGAGACTGTGAATTATGATAATTATGATTTTCATGTTACAGAAATACGATATCAGGCATTTCAAAATTATGCTAGATTAACAAAAATCCTTATGGGAAATAATGTTGAAGTGATAAAAAACTATGGATTTTCTGGATGTAAAAATTTGGTTGATGTTAAGTTGTCAAATTCTTTATATGATGCAGGATATAAAGCATTTGAAAATTGTACAAGATTAGAAAGTATTACATTGCCCCTCAGTTTAACCGGAGATGCTTCGGAAATGTTTAGTGGATGTAAGTCATTGAAAACAGTAGAGTTCGCAGAAGGAGCAACAAAAATTCCAAATGGATTATTTAAAAATGGCAGTATTACATCTTTTGTTTGTCCGGAAAGTATTGTTGAAATTGGGGAATATGCATTTGAAAATTGCAGTAATTTGAAAGAAGTAAAGTTCTCTGATAAATTAGAAATAATAGGTAAAGGAGCGTTTTATAATTGTGGTAAAATACAAGAAATAGAATTGCCAAAAAGTTTGAAAGAAATGAAAAATGGATATGCCAATGGTGTGTTTAGCAATTGTTCTAGCTTGAAAAAGATTAGTATACCAAAATCATTAAAAGAAGGTAACCTAGCATTTAAAGGTTGTAGTTTATTAAACGAGATAGAGTGGGAGAATGGGATAACCAAAATACCAGATGGTCTATTCAAAAATTGTGCCGGTTTGGAGAATGTAAAAATACCAGATACAGTAACAGAAATTGGTAGGTATGCATTTGAAAATTGCAGTAATTTGGTAAATATTTCTTTCCCTAATAGTTTGCAAGTTATAGGAGAGGGAGCATTTAAGGATTGCAATAAAATTAAAGATATTAATTTGCCAAATGGATTACAAGAAATGCAAAATGGGTATTATAACGGAGCATTTAGTTATTGTACGGGATTGCAGAAAGTAAGTATTCCTTCGTCGCTAAAGAAAGGTTATTTGGCTTTTAAGGGCTGTAATTCATTGTCAGAAATTGAGTGGATACAGGGAATTACAAAAATACCAGAAGGATTGTTTAGGGAATGTGCAGGCTTGAAAAGCGTGGTGATTCCAGATTCGATAACACAAATAGAAGGTAATGCGTTTGCAGAATGTTCTAATTTGCAGGAGATATATCTTCCTAACAATACAGTGGATATAGCAGATAATGCATTTAATAAATGCCCATATCTTGTTATGAAAATGAACCGTGATTCATATGCGAGTCGTCATGCAATAGTAAATAAAATACCCTTTGAATGGATCGGAAATTCAATGGAAAATATGACAGATGGCTTTTTAAATCGAAATGGATGTGAATATCAGACGGTGACGCAAGGTGCAACGGCAAATGGATATATTAATTTCAAGGTGAAATTTGGGTTTAAGAATGGAGTGAAAAAAAGCATATCGGATGCGCATTTGAGGATTTATGTTCCAGATGATGTTACGGTGATTCAAAATACAGTAAAAGTAAATGATATTTTATCAACAGATTTTGAATTAGATGGGAATTTTCTGGATATACCCGTAGACAATAAGGGCGGTGTAGTTACTTTTAGTGTTCAAGCAAATAATTATGATGAGTTCTTTAGTTTTTCGGAAATTAAATATCGAAAAAGCAATGTCGACTTATGTGAAATGATTAATGCACTAAATGCAGAATTACAACCATTATCTTTGAATATGGATTCGGAAACAAGCAATAATACGTTTGTTATATCTGGAATTGTGATACCAGAAAATAATGTAGATATTTATGTTGATGGGAAAAAATACACAAGTATACAAGGAACAAAGGCTGGAACATATGCCACAGCAATAACTATTAAGGATATGAAAAAATATAAAAAATATGATATTAAGGTTAGTAGTTATAATACTGAAGGCGTTGCAGTTGAACAAACACAAAAAATTACTTATATTCCTCAAATTCCGGAATTGACGGATTTTACTATGGAGCATAATGGGCAGAAATATAATTTGTCAGAGCAAAAAAAGTTGAAACCTATTGTGGTGTTTAACCCAAGCAAGAAGTTTCAGTTTAAAATCAAATTTCAAAATGCAAATGAAATAGAAGATGTATATGTGGTAAGCAATAGAAGTAATATAAAAAAGAGAATAAATGCAATTTGGAACGAAGATTTGCAATTGTATGTTGCAGAGGGGTACTTTGACGAGAATAATCATAGTTATGTACCAGGTTCTATTTCTGTAGAATATATTACTAAAGGTCAAATTCATTACATAAATGAGGATGTTGATTTTTCTTCAGATGAATATGTAAATAGCATAGCACAAGAGTTTGAGAATGCTAAAATTGAAATTATTAAGGATACACAAACGAATTCTGAGGCAAAATTTGTGTTTCCTAATATGGGCGATGCCGAATTAAATTTACAGAGAGAAAGAACGCAATTAGACGCTTCGGTGACGGAGGAGGCATTAATTAAAGATGGTTACATTAAAGTGACAGGTGATTTTATTAGAAAAAATGCTAGTAGACTTAAAGTATCAGGGGATAGTTTTGAAGATGATGTTCTACTATTTATTAAATATGCTGTTTCTCCGGTTACTAATAAGATAGAAACTCAAATTGTGGATTTAAGAGACAAGGTAGTAGAAAAAGTAACAATGGGTACGGTCACGCCAGGAACAATAGGAATTATTTCAGATGGATTTGATTGGGCTAATACTGTAGATACATGGAAAGGATATCGAGTTGATTTAAATGAAGCTAGACAAAGTGTCTTGAATAGCACAATGAGTTATTCTGACAAAGAGCAAGCAATAAATCGGATTGAAACAGTAAGGAAAATGAATAATGGCAAGGTTGCAATGAAAATGTTGGGGGCATTGCTTTCTGTAGCAGGGTATACAGTGAATCCAGCCATTGGTATGGCACTTAGTGCAATGACGTTTATGTATGATAGAGAACTTAATGCAACAATGTTAGATATTAAAGGCTTGAGTGCAAAAGAAAGTGGTAGTGCTGCTATAAATTTCCGTTGGGCTGTTGATCCGAGTGGATATATATATGATGCTGACACAAAAGAACGTGTAGGTGGAGTTACTGTTACACTATATTATAAGCAAGATGAAAATAGTAAAGCAATTAAATGGAATGCATCGGAGTATTTACAACAGAATCCATTGGTTTCAGCAGAAGATGGTGAGTATGCATGGGATGTGCCGGAAGGGTTATATCAAGTGAAATGCGAGAAAGATGGTTATCAAACAGCATATTCGGATTGGCTTCCCGTTCCACCGCCACAACTTGGAATTAATATTGGTATAAAGAAAAGTGAGGAGCCGAAATCTACACCATCAACGGTTAAAGATAAAACCGAAAAAGAAGATGGCAAAAGTGGGCTGGAATCAACTAATAAGATTCAAATGAGCAATTCCTCTAAGATTGTGGTTTCGAGGGTGAAAATTAAGGCAATAAAAAGAAAAGGCACAAGTGCGATTATATCTTGGGAAAAAAGTAAAGGTGCCAAAGGTTACCAGCTCCAGTATGCCCTAAACAAAAAGTTCAAAAAGAAAAAGAGCATACAGACCAAGAAAACCAAGTACACCATTAAGAAACTGAAAAAGAAGAAAACGTATTACATTCGTGTTCGTGCCTACAAGATGAATGGTAAGAAAAAGGTGTACGGAAAATGGAGCAAGGTTAAAGCAGTAAAAAGAAAGTAATGTGCTAACATGATTTAAACTAAAAAAGACAAGGAGTGATTCTATGAAGAAAGTAGTTAAATTATTTTTAGCAGTAGTATTATTGTTGTGTATTCAAGGTGCTGTAAATACGGAAAGTGCTTATTCTAAGATGAAGACGTATAAAGAGGGAAAAACTTATACACTTACAGGAAAGGTGCAGCGAATAAATTATGAGCATCCAAATGGCAAACATTTTATTGTATATCTTCTTAAATTGGATAAAAAATTTAAAATTAAGACTGACTTAGCAGGGAAAACAAAAGCATCAAAAGTTCAACTTGCGCTGATGTATTCTGGCGATAACAAGAAGAATAAATTGTATAAGCTTCGTGGAAAACACGTTAAGGTACGAGGGAAATTATATGGACAAATTACAGCTTATTATGTAGTGCCAATTTATATAGATATGAAATCAATAAAAAGAATTTGATATGGAGAATTAAATCTCAAGGGAAAGGAGAGAGAAGCATATGAAGATAATGCGTAGTTTGGTGTTTTTATTAGTTATATATGTTTTGTTTTGTAATAACACAGATGCAGAAGCCGCTTCAAAGGCGAAGAAGGCTAAAATTGCTTATGCAAAATATTTACAGTCGGTATGCCCTTTAGATGAAAATATATTTTGGCTAATTGATATTAATAAAGACAAAACGCCTGAATTGATAACTGCATGGAATGAGGGATATTCTAGTATATCGATTCATTGTGTGTATACTTTTGAGAATGGAAAAATTAAAAGATTGGCGAATACGGAAAAGAAAAGTAGTGCAATTGGATATGGAGAGGGGGATATAAGTTATAACTCACATACGAAGACAATTGCTATTTATGATGGAGGAACATCCAATAATAATTCATTTTATGCTATTGCGCGAAATGGGAAATTAAAGAAAGTTGGAGAAATTGGTTATCATTGGTATGATGATAACAGTACGGTTCGAAAGCCGTTTTTAAATGGAAAGTGGATTTCAAAAAAGAAATACAATAGTACATTTGAAACGTTCAAAAAATTGACATATCATAAAAATACATATAAAAACCGTACGAAATATCTGGCAAAGGTGAAGTCAAAAAAGGTTAAGTTGTTTAATGTCAACGGAAAAGAAAATATGGTAAGTATGAAGATTAAGTCCGTCAAAAGAACAAATCAAGGAATTATTTTAACAGGAACAGGAAAATGTCCGGTTGATGTAGTGAGAACAAAGAAACAGAGAGAACAACTGGAAAAGGGAAAGATCAAAGCGCTTGGCAAGATGTGGATTGTCAAAAAAAGTTACGATGAAGGAACGGATATTACATCATATTATTTGTATAGCAGCCAAAGTGCAAAGAAGTGGAGTTATGTGCTGACTCCGACTTTATATATATTAAAGCACCCTTATTTGGATTTAATGGACACGAATAATGATACTGTTTATCGGTCTGTTGGGAAAATTAAAGTATGTGTTAAGGAGTCTGAATACTGTGAACTTATGGAAGAATCGGCTCATGAGACATTTTGCCATACAAAGAAATGGAAAGGAAAATGGGTGCCGTTGGAATTGAATCGAGGATACGTGAAAAAGTGGATTTGGGAGTGAATCTACAGTATTTTATTTAGAAAGGAAAAGTTGTGAATAAAAAGTATGTAGTAGTATCCATTTTAATTGGCTGTATTGTTGGTAGTGTTTTTGTTTATATTTTTCGGAGAACAGAAGATAATAAGGCATCCAATGTGCACTACAAAACGGTTTTACATAATACAGCACAACCTGCAGAAAAGACAGCACCGGTGCAGGAGGATGATGCTGAACAGCCACAGGAGAAAATACAGGAAATAGATGTAAATCAGCCATTGTATGAAGTGGATATTCAAAGTATAAATGTGAATGGAAGTAAGACACAAATAACTGGGCAGGCAAGGGTTCCGATAGAACCATTGAAAACTGAAAAACAGAGACAGGAATTTGCCAAAGGTAGGCTTACCATTTTCGGTCATACGTGGATTGTAAGAAAAGAAAAAAAGAAATTGTCTATGCCTACGTATTATTTGTATCGAGATAGGGATTCAGAAATATATACCTATGTGATGCAGGAAGATACGCCGTGGTTAAATTACCCAAGTTATTTTTTCTCAGATAAAGATGGAAATCGTTTATATGAGGAAGTTGGCGTTGTGAGTATACAAATTGATGAATTAGCATTTGAAGATAGTGGAGGTGAAGAGGGGTATAAGAATTTTGTTTATGGAACCGAGTGGTCTGGAAAATGGATACCGATAGAGATTGAAAATGGAAGAGCAGTGGCAATTGATCCAAATGGAATTGCAAAGTAAAATGTTGGAGGATAAAAAATGGAAGACGAAAGAATAATTTCACAGGCAGACTTAAGTCAAATTTCAAATTCCCTTGGGATTTTACACGATGAGTTGAAGTATATTGACAACAATGTGAATAGTGTAAAAAATAATGTTGGTAATGTATATAGTAAAATCGATGCCTTTATTAATGAATTCCGAGAGTATGCATTGAAGCAGGAAAAGGAGCAGCAGAAGCAAAAAGCAGAAATTCGTTTGGTGAAAATCAGACAGGAATTAGAACAGAAATATGGACATTATAAAGATGTGCGAAATAAGGCAAAGGGAATCATTCAGGCGGATGATATCGGAATTGTCAGGAAAGAGACAATTAGTAATCTTTCGGAGGAAGTTATGATTGCCACACCGGGGTATTGGCTTGCCCCATGTCTTGTTGCATTATCCGCTTGGATTAATGACCAGCCGGAATTGGCAGAGAAAGCATTGAGAGAAGGAATTAAAAGAAATGATGAAAAAACATCTCTTTTCTTTGCACTTATTTGTCGAAGAGCTAATAGAAAAAAGGCTTGCCTGAAATGGATACAGAGATATTTAGAAGCACAGGATGAGGAACATTTGAAACGGGAAACCATAATTGTGTTAGATGCTTATTCAAGTGGAGTATTAGGTGTTGACTCGGAGGGGATTATTTCGAAGCAGATGGACAAATGGCTTGCTCATTTGGAGGAAAAAGCGGGATTTACCGAGCGGCAGATAAAACAGTGGTCGGATGCAATTAATTTAAAAAGAAGGTCAGTAGATACTTCATCTTACACATATCTAAAAAATTATAGTCCTACATGGGGGCAAATGCAGGAGGCGTTGGATGATGCTGCCCTTCATTCAGAAATGCTTGCTTATTTTGATTCTATTTTTGGAAAAGACGTAAAGAGTACAGCAATAAAAGAACAGCTAGATGAAATTCTGAACAACCTTGTAAATGATTATGATGAGGAAGAGGCACCGTTGAGAAAACAAGAGAGAGTTGAACAATTAACATTAGATTGTGATGGTGATTTAGAGCGTGTGAGAAAGAAAATGCAAATTGAGCAAACGGCATTTGAGCAAAGTAAAAACTTCACTCAGCTTCTTACGGATGCTGCGATGAAACCGGAAAGTTCACATGCTGCTGTATCTACTCAAAAATTTGCGCTTGCATTATCCAAAGAATGGATTTTAAATGCTTATAATGACATTGTTGCAAAGAACAGAATGAATGTGCCTAATGAAATCGAATTAAATTTGTTTCATTTTAGAGGAACAACGGTGGATGGACAAAATGAAGCTGAATTGATTGACAAGTTTAATGCAGAGACTGATTCAGAAAAAGAAGAGAAGTTGTCAAAAAATAATTTATCGTCTTACGATAGCGCAAGTTTGTATGGTGGAATAGCTATTTTCTTCATAGGAATGTTTATGCTGGTAGGAGGGAAAGATGCAATTACGCTTGGGCTAATTGCTGCAATTGCCGGAATTATACTAATGGTTAATTTCTTCGCAAAGGAAAGAAAAGTTGAAGAAAAGAAAAAGCGTATAGAAGGTCAGTATATTGATAGACGGACGAAAGGCTGTCAGATAATACGTGCTGTATTGGCAGAGGTAGTTGATTACAGAAATGAACTTGAAAAATGGGACGCAGAGAGTCAGAAAGTAGTTGATTATTTGGAGCGGCTTACACCGAGTGAATATGTGTGGAAGACAAAGGATTCGGGTAGAAGGATTAATCTTTAAGGGGGAAATAAGAGATGGATACAGGAAAAACAGATGGCATTAAAAGAACAGACTTGCTGGATAATACAGAAGACAATGAAACGGATACATTTGCAAAAGGACTTCCTGACTGGGATTTGGTTCCGCCGCAGGTGACTGTAAGGAGGCGAAAAAGCGAATGATACAGGTACCACATACATATGCAGAGTGGATAAATTTATTAGCGTGTTTTACTCAAAGAGAAAATGATGAAGAAGTGCTTTTGGCAATGCAATCGGGAACGTTGGAATGGCAGTCGGGTGTCGCGGAACGTTTTTCAAAAAAATTAATTGATGCGGTTAATGAACGAATGAATTTGGCCTCGGATCGGTTTCAGCAGGCAATATCCAAATCGCATGGGGAAGAGGGTGCAATTATATATGCAATTTTAGCATTACGGAAAGAAATGACATTTCTTGCAGAGGCAATGAATCTTCCTGTCTTACCTGACAAAGATAGACAAACATATATTAATCTTGTGTTAGAACAGGCAGATAAAATGCAGGAGGCGTTGGAAAAATCAGCATCAAATGAGAAGAGTGGAAAAATGAGGAGTATCATTCGCAATAATAGAATTAACATTGACAGGAGGAAGACTTTGAATGAGTAATAGTGCAAAGAGCAGGGAATTGTTAAAAAGATATTCAATTGCAAGAATTCCATTTATTGCAGTTAATACAATTGAACCGGGGAGAGCGTTAACTATACTGCAAAGTATTGCTGAGGAACTGATGCTTCCATTTTGTGTTCATTCATCGACTAAAGGAGTATACGATTTGGCATCTGATAAAAATTTATGTGAAGATAAGTCGATATATGGGGCAATTGA